>SFOH01000007.1 GCA_004552485.1 Bacteroidales bacterium
GCATTGCCGCCGGTGGTGGTCTCGGCCGGACCGAACATCACGCCGATCTTCTCGCGCAGCTGGTTGATGAAGATGCAGGTGGTGTTGGTGCGTGCGATGGCGGCGGTGAGCTTGCGCATGGCCTGCGACATGAGGCGTGCCTGCAGACCAACGTTGCGGTCGCCCATCTCGCCTTCGATCTCGTTCTTGGGGACGAGGGCGGCCACGGAGTCGACGACGATGATGTCGATGGCGGCGGAGCGGATGAGCTGCTCGGCAATCTCCAGGGCTTGCTCGCCGTTGTCGGGCTGCGAGATGAGGAGGTTGTCGACGTCGACGCCAAGGTTCTCGGCATAGAAGCGGTCGAAGGCGTGCTCGGCGTCGATGATGGCGGCGATGCCACCGGCTTTCTGGGCCTGGGCGATGGCGTGGATGGCCAGGGTGGTCTTACCGGACGACTCGGGGCCGTAGATTTCGATGATGCGGCCGCGGGGATAGCCGCCGACGCCGAGGGCATAGTCGAGGCTGATCGAGCCGGAGGAGATGACCTCCACGTCCTCGACAGACTCGTCGCCGAGTTTCATCACGGCGCCACGGCCGTAGTTTTTCTCAATCTGTCCCATCGCTGCGGACAGCGCTGCGAGTTTGGCCTCGCGGGGGTCCTTGGGCTCGGCGCCTTTCTTGGTGCTCTTGCGGGCTTTTGTCTCTTTTTCCATAATTATATAGGTGTTTTGTTGTTTAATTCAGGAGTCGGGGGCGGAGGCCGCCCGTGTCATCATTTCTTTTACAATGCAAAGATAGCACGACAGATGTGAAGCAAAGATTCCCGGCACGGTTAATTAGCGTTAAACTCATCCGCCGGGTAAACCTTTTCTGCCGCACGGCGTTTTACTTGTACATAGCAAAATTTACTTTTTCCATTGCAAGAAATGTGATAATGATTGGTTTATTATTTAACGTGGAGACACCGTGAGGCGTTTCCACGTTGATTTTTATAACCGTGCCTCCCGACGCAGTCGGAGGCTCTAAACGGCTGTCGCGCAGCGAATCACGGCACAACCACGCCGCTGATTTTCAGCACGACCTTCTTGTTCTTCTTCGAATTGGTACGCACCTTCACGGTCTTCTCGAACTCGCCGGGACGACCCTTGGGCAGATACGTCACCTTGATGACGCCCTTGCCGCCGGGTTTCACCGGGTCGGTAGGGTACTTAGGGCGCGTGCATCCGCAGGTGGCGTTGGCGCTGATGATGACCAGCGGCGTGTCGCCGTCGTTGACGAACTCGAACTTGGCCGTGACGGGGCCGCCGTTCTCTTTGACGTTGCCGAACTCGTGGGTCTTGGAGGTGAAGGTGATCAGCGACTCAGCCATGGCCATCGAGCAGGCAAGCACGGCTGTGCACACTGTGAGGAGTATTCTTTTCATTTTCAACAAATTAGGGGTGAGGAGAGAGGGTTTATTTGTTTGTCTGTTTGAAATAGAAATCGAGGACATTGCGGGCGGCGATGAACGAGCTGAGACGGTTGTCGAGCACGCGGCGCTCGTTGTCGACGAGGAGGGCGGCCACGTCGGGATTGTTGTAGAAGCGCGAACGAAGGGTCTCGTCGATGGTCTCGTACATCCAGTAGCGGCTCTGCTCGAGGCGGCGCTTTTCGAAGTAGCCGTTGGCCTTGGCGAAGGCGAAGTAGCGGTCGATCATGTCCCACACTTCGGCGATGCCGATCTCGTAATAGCCGGAATAGCATAGCACCTCGGGCACCCATCCCGACGCCGTCGGCGGGAACAGGTGCAGGGCATTGCGGAACTGGGCCTGCGCCAGCTGCGCGCGCGAGACATTGTCGCCGTCGGCCTTGTTGATAACGATGCCGTCGGCCATCTCCATGATGCCGCGCTTGATGCCCTGGAGTTCGTCGCCGGTGCCTGCCAGCTGAATCAGCAGGAAGAAGTCGACCATCGAGTGGACGGCCGTCTCCGACTGGCCGACGCCCACCGTCTCCACAAAGATATTGTCGAAACCGGCGGCCTCGCACAGAACGATTGTCTCGCGCGTCTTGCGGGCCACGCCGCCCAGGCTGCCGGCCGAGGGGCTGGGGCGTATGAAGGCGTTGGGGTGGACAGCGAGACGTTCCATGCGCGTTTTGTCGCCGAGGATACTGCCTTTGGTGCGCTCGCTCGACGGGTCGATGGCCAGCACAGCCAGCTTACCGCCGTCTTTGAGCACATGCAGGCCGAAGGCGTCGATGCTCGTCGACTTGCCGGCGCCGGGAACGCCCGTGATGCCGATGCGGCGCGAGCGCCCCGAGTGGGGCAGACACTTCTCGATCACCTCCTGCGCCAGCGCCTGATGGTCGGGGTTAAAGCTCTCCACAAGCGTCACGCCGCGGGAGAGCATGGTCACGTCGCCGCGCAGGATTCCGTCCACCAGCTCGGCGGCGGTGGGCATGGGTTTGCGCTTGCGGCGCACGGCATAGGGGTTGACCTTCGGGGGCTGGGCCACGCCGTCGTTAACGGTCAGCCCGGTATATTGTTCTTCATTTTCAGGATGTTCCATGGAGATAGTTTATGTGCTATGTGGGGTTTGCGTTCTCATTACAAAGTTACACATAATATTTAAGACACCAAAACGGGCAGTGATAATTTATGTTTATTTTCCAAACGGGGTTTCAACAAATGCACGGAAGCGGTGTTTTAAAAGTACAAAATGTCAGTTCACTTTCACCTATTTTTATCGTGCTTTTTCAATGAAAAACATCAGCGGCATACTCGCCACCGCCGCCGTTATCCTTTCCGCGATAACCGGCCGTGCGCAGGCAACAGCAGAAACGTCCACCGTTCCTGCGGCCGCTGACACAGCTGTGGTTCTCACCGCCGACACGGTTGTCTGCCTCACGGAGGAGAGCGTCTTCCCGGAGATAACCCTCGAGAGTCTTTCCGCGGCCTTCTCGCTGACAAAGGCCGACAGCGTCACGCCGCCGCCGGGGCTGCTCCCCGTGCCCGTGCTAACCCCCGACCGCTGGAAAAACGCCGCACGACAGAGCATCTACGATATGCCTTATTCGCTGACAGGCTCATGCCACGACTGGCATCGGCTGTGGATAAACACCGGCGTCCTGGGCGGCGCTTTCGTTGGCACGCTCATGGTGCTGGAGTGCCTGCCGGAGGACGCCACCTCCTGGAACCGCGCCGCCCTGCAGAAAGTGCCCCTGTTCAAGCGCTGGCGCAACCATGTGCTGCGCGAGGGGCCGGAGTGGGACCATGACAAGTTCATGTTCAACTACGTGCTCCACCCCTATGCCGGCGCCGCCTACTTCATGGGCGCACGCTCCTGCGGTTTCAACTTCTACCAGAGCCTGCTCTATGCCTCCATCATCTCGAACATCGGCTGGGAGTTCGGCATCGAGGCGTTTATGGAGCGGCCATCCTATCAGGACCTGTTCATCACGCCGCTGGTGGGCTCGGCTGTGGGCGAGTGCTTCTACCGCGTCAAACGCCACATCGTCGACAACGGCTATGAGCTGGCCGGCTCCTCGTTCCTCGGCGGCCTTGTCTGCTTCATCGTCGACCCCATCAACGAAGTCATAGGCCTCTTTGCCGGCAACCCGGCCCGCCGTGTCGCCCGCTTCAAAGCCGCCGCCGCCGGCCGTGCCCCCTCCATGGCCCTCATCCCCACCCCCACCTCACTCACCCTCCGCCTCACCTTCTGACCCCCACCCCACCGTGCCGAAAGCCTGCGGCTTTCGGTTAAACAGCGAGCGGCGCCGCTTCCCTGAGGGGAGGCGGCGCCGCGGCGTGTTAGGGGGAGAAGGGTTTTATGCCTTACTCGTTGGTCTGGACCTCGGCGGCGGTGACGTCAATCACTTCGTCGCTGGCGAGGCGCTCTTCGAGGTCGTTGGTGGAGGTCACCACGAGGCGCTGGTATTCGCGGAGGCCGGTGCCGGCGGGGATGAGGTGACCGCAGATAACGTTCTCCTTCATGCCCTCAAGCGAGTCGGACTTGCCGTTGATGGCAGCTTCGTTGAGCACTTTGGTGGTCTCCTGGAAGGAGGCGGCGGACATGAAGCTGGAGGTCTGCAGGGCGGCACGGGTGATGCCCTGGAGGATCTGCTCGGAGGTGGCGGGCACGGCGTCGCGGGCGACGACGAGTTTCTGGTCGCGGCGTTTGAGGGCCGAGTTCTCATCGCGGAGCTTGCGGGCGGTGATGATCATACCGGGCTGCATGGTCTGTGAGTCGCCGGCGTCGGTGACAACTTTCTTGCCCCAGATGCGGTCGTTCTCGTCCATGAAGTCGCGTTTGTCGACAACCTGCTGCTCGAGGAAGTTGGTGTCGCCCGGGTCGAGGATGTTGACTTTGCGCATCATCTGGCGAACGATGACCTCGAAGTGTTTGTCGTTGATTTTCACGCCCTGGAGACGGTAAACGTCCTGCACTTCGTTGACGATGTACTCCTGCACGGCTGTCGGGCCTTTGATGGCCAGGATGTCGGCGGGGGTGATGGCACCGTCGGAGAGGCGCTCGCCGGCGCGGACATACTCGCCGTCCTGGACGAGGAGCTGTTTGGACAGGGGCACGAGATACTTCTTCTCTTCGCCGAGCTTGGAGGTGATGGTGATCTCGCGGTTACCGCGTTTGTTCTTCTTGGCGATGCTGACGAAGCCGTCGATTTCGGAAACGATGGCGGGATTCGACGGGTTGCGGGCCTCGAAGAGTTCGGTGACACGGGGCAGACCGCCCGTGATGTCACCGGCGTTACCGGTCGAGCGCGGAATCTTGATGATGAGGTCGCCGGGCTTGATGTCCTGGCCTTCCTCGAGGATGAGGTGTGCGCCCACGGGGAGTGAGTAGGTCTTGAGGACGGTTCCGTCGGCGTCGGTGATGTTCACCTCTGGGTTCTTGGTGCGGTCGCGGCTTTCGATGATCACGCGGTCCTCGAGGCCTGACTGCTCGTCGACATCGGTGCGGAAGGTGACGCCTTCCTGGAGGTTGGAGTAGCTTACGCGGCCGCCGACCTCGGAGACGATGACGTTGTTGAAGGGGTCCCATTCGCAGATGATGTCGCCTTTCTTGACTTTGTCGCCGTTGCGGAAGAAGAGCTTGGCGCCGTAGGGGATATTGGCGGTGGTGAGGGCCATGCCGGTGTTGGGGTCGGTGATGGTCATCTCGGCGATACGTCCGAGGACAACCTGTACGGGACGTCCGTCGGGGGTCTTGTCTTCGATTTCGAGGCTGCGGAGCTCTTCGATTTCGAGGTTACCGTCGTAGCGCGAGGTGATGGTGTTGATGGCAGCGACGTTGGATGCCACACCGCCGACGTGGAAGGTACGCAGTGTGAGCTGTGTACCGGGCTCGCCGATTGACTGGGCGGCGATTACGCCGACGGCCTCGCCCTTCTGCACCATGCGCAGGTTCGAGAGGTTGCGGCCATAGCACTTGGCGCACACGCCTTTCTTGGCCTCGCAGGTGAGGACGGAACGAATCTCAACGCTCTCGATGGGAGAGGCGTCGATGCGGTCGGCGGCGGCGTCGTTGATCTCCTCGCCGGCAGCCACGATGACTTCGCCGGTGGTGGGGTCGATGACGTCGTGGACGGAGACGCGGCCGAGGATGCGCTCGCCCAGAGAGGCGATGACCTCGTCGTTCTTCTTGACGGCGGTGCATACGAGGCCGCGGAGGGTGCCGCAGTCTTCTTCGGTGACGATGACGTCGTGGGCGACGTCGACGAGACGGCGGGTGAGGTAACCGGCGTCGGCGGTCTTCAGGGCGGTGTCGGCAAGACCCTTACGGGCACCGTGCGTGGAGATGAAGTACTCGAGCACCGACAGGCCTTCCTTGAAGTTGGCCAGAATGGGGTTCTCGATGATCTGACCGCCTTCGGCACCGGCTTTCTGAGGCTTGGCCATCAGGCCACGCATGCCGGCGAGCTGACGGATCTGGTCTTTCGAACCACGGGCACCGGAGTCAAGCATCATGTAGACGGCGTTGAAACCGTCGTTGGCGGCGGCCATCTGTTTCATGAGCACGTCGGTGAGCTTGGAGTTGACGTGTGTCCAGATATCGATCACCTGGTTGTAGCGCTCTTTGTTGGTGATGAAGCCCATTGCGTAGTTGTTCATCACTTCCTCGACCTGGGCGTAACCCTCGTCGACGATCTCTTTCTTCTCCTTAGGGATGATTACGTCGCCGAGGTTGAAGGACAGACCGCCCTTGAAGGCCATGTAGTAGCCCATGTTCTTGATGTCGTCGAGGAACTGGGCGGAGCGGGGGATACCGCAGCGTTTGATGACGCGCGAGATGATGTTGCGGAGGCTCTTCTTGGAGAGGACCTCGTTGACGTAGCCGATTTCCTTGGGCACGAACTCGTTGACGAGGACGCGGCCCACTGAGGTGTTCTCGACGATGTGGCGGACGGGGTTGCCCTGTTCGTCGACGTCGTCGACCATGACGGAGACGGGAGCGTGGAGAGTCACGCGGCCTTCATTATAGGCGATCTGGGCCTCTTCGGGACCATAGAACACGGTTCCCTCGCCCTTGTCGCCCTTGCGGAGCTTGGTGATGTAGTAGAGACCGAGTACCATGTCCTGCGAGGGCACGGTGATAGGCGCGCCGTTGGCGGGGTTGAGGATGTTGTGCGAGCCGAGCATGAGTAGCTGAGCCTCTAAGACGGCCTCGTTGCCCAGGGGAAGGTGCACGGCCATCTGGTCACCGTCGAAGTCAGCGTTGAAGGCGGTACAAGCCAGCGGGTGGAGCTGGATGGCCTTGCCTTCGATCATCTTGGGCTGGAAGGCCTGGATGCCGAGGCGGTGCAGTGTCGGGGCACGGTTCAGCAGAACGGGATGGCCTTTCATCACGTTCTCGAGGATGTCCCATACGACGGGCTCCTTGCGGTCGACGATTTTCTTGGCCGACTTCACGGTCTTCACGATGCCGCGCTCGATGAGTTTGCGGATGATGAAGGGTTTGTAGAGCTCGGCGGCCATGTATTTGGGGATGCCGCACTCGTGCATCTTCAGCTCGGGGCCGACGACGATTACGGAACGTGCTGAATAGTCGACACGTTTACCGAGGAGGTTCTGACGGAATCGGCCCTGTTTGCCTTTCAGCGAGTCGGACAGCGACTTGAGGGGACGGTTAGCGTCGGACTTCACGGCCGAGCTCTTGCGCGAGTTGTCGAGCAGCGAGTCGACGGCCTCCTGGAGCATGCGCTTCTCGTTGCGGAGAATCACCTCGGGAGCCTTGATTTCGATGAGGCGTTTGAGGCGGTTGTTGCGGATGATGACGCGGCGGTAGAGGTCGTTGAGGTCGGAGGTTGCGAAGCGGCCGCCGTCGAGGGGCACGAGGGGACGCAGTTCGGGCGGTATTACGGGCACGGCCTGGAGAATCATCCACTCGGGCTTGTTGCGGCCGGCCGAAGCGCGGAAACTCTCCACGACCTGGAGGCGCTTGAGGGCCTCGGTCTTGCGCTGCTGGCTGCCGTCTGTGTCGGCCTGGTGGCGCAGTTTGTAGGAGAGTTCGTCAAGGTTGAGGTCCTTGAGCAGGTCGTAGATGGCGTCGGCGCCCATCTTGGCGACGAACTTGTTGGGGTCGCCGTCCTCGAGCTGCTGGTTCTCGGGGATAGCGTCGACGATGTTGAAGTACTCGTCCTCGGTGAGCAGGTCCATGCGCTGGAGGGGCTCGCCGGTGGCGGGGTTCAGCACGGGGCCTTCCTCGCCGGTCTCGGGATTGAGGACATTGCCGGGGTTGATGACAATGTAGCGCTCATAGTAGATGACGGAGTCGAGTTTCTTGGAGGGGAGGCCGAGCAGGTATCCGATCTTGTTGGGGAGCGAGCGAAAGTACCAGATGTGGGCCACGGGGACCACGAGTTTGATGTGGCCCATGCGCTCGCGGCGCACTTTCTTCTCGGTCACCTCAACGCCGCAGCGGTCGCAGACGATGCCCTTGTAGCGGATGCGTTTGTATTTTCCGCAGTGGCACTCATAGTCCTTGACGGGACCGAAGATGCGCTCGCAGAAGAGGCCGTCGCGCTCGGGCTTGTAGGTGCGGTAGTTGATGGTTTCGGGCTTGAGGACCTCACCGGACGACTTCTCCAGGATTTCCTCCGGAGAAGCCAGGCCGATGGTGATCTTCGTGAAGCCTTTGTTCTGTTGTTTGTCTTTTCTAAAAGCCATATGTCGGTAACAGTGTAATCTATTGTTTGAAATGAGGTGAGAGAGATGATTACTCGAGGTTGATGCTGAGGCCCAGGCCGCGCAGCTCGTGGAGCAGCACGTTCAGTGACTCGGGGATGCCGGGGGTGGGCATAGCGTCGCCCTTGACAATAGCCTCGTAGGCCTTGGAGCGGCCGTTCACATCGTCTGACTTGATGGTCAGAATCTCCTGCAGCACGTGTGAAGCGCCGAAAGCCTCGAGCGCCCAAACCTCCATCTCTCCGAAGCGCTGGCCGCCGAACTGGGCCTTACCGCCCAGAGGCTGCTGGGTGATCAGCGAGTACGGGCCGATGGAGCGTGCGTGCATCTTGTCCTCAACCATGTGGCCGAGTTTGAGCATGTAGATGACGCCGACGGTGGCGGGCTGGTCGAAGCGCTCGCCGGTGCCGCCGTCGTAGAGGTAGGTCTTGCCGTAGCGGGGCAGGCCGGCCTTGTCGGTCCACGAGTTGAGGTCGTCCATGGTGGCGCCGTCGAAGATGGGCGTGGCGAATTTCTCGCCGAGCTCGCGGCCGGCCCATCCGAGCACGGTCTCGAAGATCTGACCCAGGTTCATACGCGAAGGCACACCCAGGGGGTTCAGGCAGATGTCGACAGGCGTGCCGTCGGCCAGGAAAGGCATGTCCTCCTGGCGCACGATGCGCGAGACGATACCCTTGTTGCCGTGACGGCCGGCCATCTTGTCACCCACGGAGATCTTACGCTTCTTGGCGATGTAGACCTTGGCGATCTTCATGATGCCGGAGGGCAGCTCGTCGCCGATGCTGATGTCGAACTTCTTGCGGCGGAGCTGAGCGTCGATTTCCTTGCTCTTGCGCAGATAGTTCTGGATGGTCTGCGAGATGAGCTCGTTCTTGTGGGCGTCGTTGGTCCACTTGCTGAGGTGGATGGTGTCGTAGTCGATGTCCTTGAGGACGGCGGCGGTGAACTTGGCACCCTTCGGGATGATTTCGGAGCCGATGAAGTCCTTGACGCCGGCGCTTGTCTTGTTGGCGGTGAGGGTCATGAGCTTGTTGACGAGGATGTCCTTGAGCTCGGCCTGTTTCTCCTCGTACTCGGCATCGAGCACGGGCAGCTGGGCCTGGGCAACCTTGTTGTTCTTGCCCTTCTTCTCGACGCGCTGGAAGAGGTTGGTGCCGATGACGACGCCCTTCAGCGAGGGTGAAGCCTTCAGCGAGGCGTCTTTGACGTCGCCGGCCTTGTCGCCGAAGATGGCGCGCAGCAGTTTCTCCTCGGGGGTGGGGTCCGACTCGCCCTTAGGCGTGATCTTACCGATCATGATGTCGCCGGGCACGACGTGTGCGCCGACGCGGATGATACCGCCCTCGTTGAGGTCCTTGGTGGCTTCCTCGGAGACGTTGGGGATGTCGTTGGTGAGCTCCTCCATGCCGCGCTTTGTCTCGCGGACCTCGAGGGAGTACTCGTCGACGTGAACTGAGGTGAGGATGTCCTCGCGCACCATGCGCTCGTTGAGCACGATGGCATCCTCATAGTTGTATCCTTTCCAGGGCATGAAGGCCACCTTGAGGTTGCGGCCCAGGGCCAGCTCGCCGTTCTCGGTGGAGTAGCCCTCGGTGAGGATGTCGCCCTTGGCCACGCGCTGTCCCTTGTTGCAGATGGGGCGCAGGTCGATGGTCGTGCTCTGGTTGGTTTTGCGGAACTTGGGAATGTTGTATGTCTTGACGGCGTCCTCGAAGGCCACGAACTCTTCCTCCTCGGTGCGGTCATAGCGGATGACGATCTTGGTAGCGTCGACGAATTCGACGGTGCCGGCGCCTTCGGCCATGATCTGAGTGCGCGAGTCGCGGATGAGCTGTCCCTCGATGCCGGTGCCGACGATGGGAGCCTCGCTGCGCAGCAGGGGCACGGCCTGGCGCATCATGTTCGAACCCATGAGTGCGCGGTTGGCGTCGTCATGCTCCAGGAAGGGGATGAGCGATGCGGCGATCGAAGCGATCTGTGCGGGCGACACGTCCATGAGCTGAACCTCTGCGGGGGGCACGACGGGGAAGTCGGCGCCCAGACGAGCCTTGACTTTGTCGCGGATGAAGGTGCCGTCGGGATTGAGCGGGGCGTTGCCCTGGGCGATGATCTTGCCCTCCTCGAGCTCGGCGGTCATGTAGACAACCTCGTCGTTGTTGAGGTCGACGCGCGAGTCCTCGACTTTGCGGTAGGGAGTCTCGATGAAGCCCAGGTCGTTGATCTTGGCGTAGACGCACAGCGAGGAGATCAGACCGATGTTGGGGCCTTCAGGGGTCTCAATGGGGCAGAGGCGGCCGTAGTGGGTGTAGTGAACGTCGCGCACCTCGAAGCCGGCGCGCTCGCGGCTCAGACCGCCGGGGCCGAGGGCCGAGAGACGGCGCTTGTGGGTGATTTCGGCCAGCGGGTTGGTCTGGTCCATGAACTGGCTCAGGGCGTTGGTGCCGAAATAGGTGTTGATGACCGACGAGATGGTCTTGGCATTGATGAGCTCAATGGGGGTGAACGTCTCGTTGTCGCGCACGTTCATGCGCTCGCGGATGGTGCGTGACATGCGTGCCAGACCGACTGCGAACTGGTTGTAGAGCTGCTCGCCGACGGTGCGGACGCGGCGGTTCGACAGGTGGTCGATGTCGTCGACGTCGGTCTTGGAGTTGATCAGCTCGATGAGGTATTTGATGATGGCGATGATGTCCTCGCGGGTGAGCACCTTCACGTCCATCGAAGTGTCGAGGCCGAGCTTCTTATTGATGCGGTAGCGGCCGACTTCGCCCAGGTCATAGCGCTTCTCCGAGAAGAAGAGGTTGGTGATGACCTCGCGGGCCGATGCGTCGTCCGGCGGCTCGGCGTTGCGCAGCTGTCTGTATATATATTGTATAGCCTCCTTCTCTGTGTTGGTGGGGTCCTTTTTCAGAGTGTTGGAGATGATTGAATAGTCCGAAGCGTTGGCGTCCTCTTTGTGGATGAGGATCGAGCTTACGCCGGAGGCCAGGATGGCATCGATGTCTTCCTCGCGCAGCTCCGACTCGCGGTCTACGATGACCTCGGAGCGCTCGATGGTGGTCACCTCGCCGGTGTCCTCGTCGTTGAAGTCCTCGGTCCATTTACGCACCACGCGGGCGGCGAGGGTGCGGCCGACGGCTTTCTTGAGGTTGGTTTTGTTGACCTTGATCTCCTCGGCCAGGCCGAAGATTTCGATGATGTCCTTATCCGACTCCAGGCCGATGGCACGCAGCAGCGTGGTCACGGGCAGTTTCTTCTTGCGGTCGATGTAGGCGTACATCACGTCGTTGATGTCGGTGGCGAACTCGATCCAGGAGCCGCGGAAGGGGATGATGCGGGCTGAATAGAGCTTGGTGCCGTTGGCGTGAGTGCTCTGGCCGAAGAAGACGCCGGGAGAACGGTGGAGCTGGGAAACCACCACGCGCTCGGCGCCGTTGATGACGAAGGTGCCGGAGGCAGTCATGTAGGGGATGGGGCCCAGATAAACATCCTGGATTACGGTGTCAAAGTCCTCGTGGTCCGGGTCTGTGCAGTAAAGTTTGAGTTTTGCCTTGAGGGGCACGCTGTACGTAAGGCCGCGTTCCAGACACTCCTCGATGGTGTAGCGGGGAGGGTCGATGTAGTAGTCCAGGAACTCCAGCACAAAGCTGTTGCGAGGGTCCACGATGGGGAAGTTCTCGGCAAAAACTTTGTACAGGCCTTCGTTGTTTCTTTGTTCGGGAGGTGTGTCCAGCTGCAGGAAGTCGTGGAAAGACTTGAGCTGCACCTCCAGGAAGTCGGGGTAAGGAAGGGGATTCTTTACCGACGCAAAATTGACACGAGGTTTTGATACAGTAACTGACATTAATGTTAGTTGTTATGTGGTTGGGTAGGAGGGATTTACGGTGGCTGACGCTAAGTATTGGCCTTGTTGGAAATCTGAGTTTGCTGTGCTTGTCAGGAAGGGTTTGCGGCGCTCAGGGCGTCCGGCGGGTGATGCAGTTTCGGAGGAGAGCGTTGTTTCGGGGGTTCATTGCGGAGCGTCCTTAAGAGAGCCGGCACTCATGCAGCGCGTTTTCTGCCGCATTCAGGCTTCGCGGGCTTAGGCTTCGCGGCCTGTGAGCACGCGCGCGTTTAAAGAAACGCACACGAGGTGCGGCTGAGACGGCGGCCGGGCACACTTCTCCCGCACGCATACGGGCACAGTGAGGCCAGGCTCGCACATGGGGGAAATGCTGGCACGGGGGCGCAATGGTCCCTTGTTCAAAGAGCTCTCTGTAGAGTTTGCACATGCCGGCGCGGGGGCTGTCGCGGCGTTCCCGTCGTAGCTGTGGCCATCAGCACGGGGCGTGAGCCGTTTCCTTTTACCGTATGGCAATTTAAATGACAGCGTGGGCTTCCCGGCGGTTGTGCCGTGCTGCCGACGGGCGGCGCGACAGCGTTGGGGAAGAGTGGGGCCGTGATGGATAGTGCGGCGTCTGCGCTGTTCTCAGACGGCTGCGGGCCCCTGGGGATGTCGGGGGAGTTTGGGTGTCGTTCTCCGCAAGCAGGGCGGTCTCTGACGGGCGTTCCGGCGCGCCTTATCGGCGGCGCGGGAGGAGCCTCGAGAGACGTCCGTTGGGATAGACACGAAAGGTTAAGAATGCCCCGGAACAGGGCGTTCTTAACCTAATGTCCTGATTGACAGGCTGTATTATTTCAGCTCTACCTCAGCACCGGCCTCTTCGAGAGCCTTCTTGAGGTTCTCGGCCTCGGCTTTGGGAAGACCCTCTTTAACAACAGAGGGAGCGCCGTCTACCAGCTCTTTAGCCTCTTTCAGGCCAAGACCGGTCAGTTCTTTAACCTTCTTGACAACCTGGAGCTTAGCAGCACCGGCAGCCTTGAGGACTACATCAAAGTTGGATTTCTCTTCAGCGGCTTCGCCAGCGGCGGGAGCAGCGGCAACAGCAACAGCTGCAGCAGCGGGTTCGATACCGTACTCGTCCTTCAGGATCTGAGCCAGTTCGTTCACTTCCTTAACGGAGAGGTTAACAAGTTGTTCAGCAAAAGCTTTTAAATCTGCCATTGTAGTAAGTATTTATTTGTTTTGTTTTGTTCGTATGGGTGAATTGGTGGTTTATGCTTCTTCTTTGTTGGAGAGGGTCTCCAGGATGCCGTGGAGTTTGGTGGCACCGGACTGGAGAGCGCTAACAACGTTCTTGGCGGGCGACTGCAGCAGAGCGATAACGTCGGCGATGAGCTCGTTCTTGCTCTTGATAGCGGCCAGTGCGTCGAGCTGGTCAGCACCGTAGTAAACGGTTTCTTCAACATAAGCGGCCTTGAGGGCGGGGAGGGTGTCGCCTTTCTTGACAAAGTCCTTGAGGAGCTTTGCGGGGGCGTTGCCCACATTGGTGCACATCACTGAGGTGGCACCTTTGAGGGCGGGGTACAGCTCGGTGAAGTCGCCGTCCATGCTCTCCAGCGCTTTGTGAAGGAGAGTGTTCTTGACAACAAGAAGCTTGATGTCAGCACCGAAGCAGGCGCGGCGCAGGGCCGAGGTCTTCTCGGCGTCCAGTCCGGCGGTCTCTACCAGGTAAAAGCCGTTGTACTCTTTCAGAGTATTGGCGATATTCTCAATTACTAAAGCCTTATCTTCTTTTTTCATGTCTGTGTCATTTTTAGAGGATTAAGCGTCAACACTCTTGGTGTCAACTTTGACGCCGGGGCTCATGGTTGTTGAGAGGTAGATGCTCTTAAGATAGGTGCCTTTGGCGGTGGCGGGTTTCAGCTTGATGAGGGTGTTCACAAACTCGCGGGCATTGTCGCGGATCTGGTCGGCGGTGAAGTTGACTTTGCCGATCGACGAGTGAACGATACCGTTCTTGTCGACCTTGAAGTCGATCTTACCTTTCTTGACCTCCTCAACGGCTTTGGCCACGTCCATGGTCACAGTGCCGCTCTTGGGGTTAGGCATCAGGCCGCGGGGACCGAGGATACGGCCCAGGGCGCCGATTTTGCCCATGATGGTGGGCTGGGTGATGATGACGTCAACGTCGGTCCAGCCGCCTTTAATCTTGTTGATGTACTCGTCAAGGCCCACGTAGTCTGCGCCGGCGGCTTTGGCAGCCTCCTCAACGTCAGGATTGCAGAGGACCAGCACACGGACAACTTTGCCCGTTCCGTGAGGCAGGGTAACAACGCCGCGAACCATCTGGTTGGCTTTGCGGGGGTCTACGCCGAGGCGAACGTCGATGTCTACGGAAGCGTCGAACTTGGCATAGTTCACGTCCTTGACTTTGGCTGCGGCCTCAGGTAAGGTGTAGGATTTCCCGGCTTCAATCTTTGCTAAAGCAATCTTCTGATTTTTTGTAAGTTTACTCATTGCGATTGAATTTTATTAGTTGTTTCCAGGGAATTCACCTGTTACTGTGATACCCATACTTCTGGCTGTTCCGGCAACCATACGCATTGCCGACTCGACGGTGAAGCAGTTCAAATCAGGCATTTTGTCGGTAGCGATTTCTTTTACCTGCTCCCAGTTCACTGAACCAACCTTGGTGCGGTTGGGCTGAGCGGAACCGCTCTTCAGCTTGGCTGCCTCCTTAAGCTGGATGGCAACGGGCGGGGTCTTTACGATGAAGTCAAAGCTCTTGTCGGTGTAGTACGTGATGACTACGGGCAGAACCTTGCCGCCTTTGTCCTGAGTGCGGGCGTTGAATTGCTTGCAAAACTCCATTATATTGATACCCTTTGAACCCAGTGCGGGGCCAACGGGAGGCGAGGGGTTTGCCGCGCCGCCTTTTATTTGCAGTTTAATTTGTCCAGCAATTTCTTTAGCCATTGTTTTAAAACATTAGTTATTTATAAAACACGATGGAATGAGACCTGCGCACTTCTCCTCCCTCCGGCTCTGCCTCGGCTCCGGGCGGCCATGGGTCCGTAACAACCCTGCCCCGAGCGCGGCATCTCCGCGGGAAGCGTCCGTGCGGGCGCTCACTCTCTTTCCACTTGCAAATTGGTCAGCTCCATAGGCGTCTTGCGGCCGAAGATCTTCACACTGACTTTCAGTTTCTTCTTGTCAGGGTAAACCTCTTCGACGACGGCTGAGAATCCCTGGAACGCACCTTCGGTGACCTTCACTGTCTCGCCCACCATGAAGTCGTTAACGCCTTCTTCAGTGGGGTCGGCAAACTGGTCGGCCGTGCCCAGCATTCTCATCACCTCTGCCTCGCGGAGTCGTTCGGGGGCTGCCCCCTTTTCTCTGCCGCGCAGGAAGTCGATGACGTTGCTGGTGTTGGTGAGCTCCATGATGACCTCGCCAGTGAGAATGGCCTCCACAAACACGTAGCCGCTGTAGAGGTTGCGTTCTTTCACAACCTTCTTGCCGCCGCGTACCTGCAGCACCTTCTCTGTGGGAATCAGAACCTGGAACACATACTTGCCCAGGTTTGTGTTGGCGCACATGGCGTCGAGCACCTCTTTGACTTTGGCCTCTTTGCCGCTAATGGCACGAAGCACGTACCAACCGCGCGTTGTCCGGGCCTTCTCCGAAGTCGCTGTCTTGTCATCTGCCATCTCTGTTCTCACTTTTTTTACGCTTATTTGCCTATGGTGTAAACAAACTCCATTATGTGACTCAGGATCTGATCCATGAAAAATAAAATCAGAGAGATTATAACGGAAGCAATCAGGACGATCATCGCACTCTTAAGGAGCTGTTTTTTCGTCGGCCACGAGGTCTTATAACGCAGTTCGTCATAAGATTCCTCTATATTTGTAAGCAGTTTTAATTTCTTCATTTCTGTTGTTTTTGGCACGGGAAGAAAGACTCGAACTCTCGACACCTGGTTTTGGAGACCAGTGCTCTACCAACTGAGCTATTCCCGTGTATAGAAGGAGACGTCGTGCCTTAGAAAAAGGAAATAGAGCGCACGCTTTCAGCGCCATAGGCTACTGAGCGCCTCCTTTTATTATTGCCTCGGGGGCCTCCGGAGCCGTGTGTCCACGGCTCCGGCGCCTCTGTGGCTGTGGGGTTTATCCTGGTGTTATACCGCGGGGGTATTAGTCAAGAATCTCGGTGATCTGGCCGGAACCAACGGTGCGGCCGCCTTCACGGATGGCGAAACGCAGTCCCTTGTCGCAAGCAACCGGGGTGAGGAGTTTCACCTTGATCTCTACGTGGTCGCCGGGCATTACCATTTCTACGCCCTCGGGGAGAGTGATCTCACCGGTAACATCGAGTGTGCGGATGTAGAACTGAGGACGGTAGTTGTTGTGGAAGGGGGTGTGACGGCCGCCTTCTTCTTTCTTCAGGATATAAACTGAAGCCTTGAACTCGTCGTGGGGTTTAACAACGCCCGGGTGGCAGACAACCATACCGCGCTTGATTTCTTTCTTGTCGATACCGCGCAGGAGCAGACCAACGTTATCGCCGGCTTCGCCCTGATCGAGGAGCTTGCGGAACATCTCAACACCGGTAACGGTTGATTTGAGGTTTGCACCGAGGCCCATGATCTGAACCTCGTCACCAACTTTCACGACGCCGGTCTCGATACGGCCGGTGGCAACGGTGCCACGACCGGTGATTGAGAAGACGTCCTCGACGGGCATCAGGAAGGGTTTGTCGATATCGCGGGGAGGCAGGGGAATCCAGGTGTCGACAGCGTCCATGAGCTCAATCACTTTCTCTTCCCACTGGGGCTCGCCGTTGAGGGCGCCGAGGGCAGAACCGCGGATGATGGGGGTGTTGTCGCCGTCATACTCGTACTGGTCGAGAAGTTCGCGCATGTCCATTTCAACGAGCTCGAGCATCTCCTCGTCGTCGACCATGTCGCACTTGTTGAGGAACACAACGATGCGGGGAACGTTCACCTGGCGGGCGAGCAGGATGTGCTCACGGGTCTGGGGCATGGGACCGTCAGTGGCGGCAACCACGATGATAGCACCGTCCATCTGGGCAGCACCGGTAACCATGTTCTTCACATAGTCAGCGTGGCCCGGGCAGTCAACGTGAGCGTAGTGGCGGTTAGCAGTCTCGTACTCAACGTGTGCGGTGTTGATAGTGATACCGCGCTCTTTCTCCTCGGGAGCGTTATCGATCTGGTCGAATGACTTAACCTCTGAGAGGCCTTTCTTAGCCAGAACGGTGGTGATAGCAGCGGTAAGAGTGGTTTTACCGTGGTCAACGTGACCGATGGTACCGATGTTTACATGCGGTTTGGTTCTTTCGAATTTCTCTTTTGCCATAACTTGGTATTTTGTGATTGATTAAAAATTTGCTTTGTCAGTCCCGGGACGTGGGCCGCACGCGGCCTTCCGGGAGGGGGTTTAGACTCATAAAAAGCGGGTGGCCGAGACATGAATCCGGCAACCTGCCGCTGAATGTTGGTTTACTGGTAAACCCTCGGTAATGACAGGGCACTATCGGGGCTATCAGCTTTTCAACTTTGGAGCCGATGGCGGGATTTGAACCCGCGACCTCTTCCTTACCAAGGAAGTGCTCTACCCCTGAGCTACATAGGCAACGATAATTGTGTCTTTTGCGGAAGCGCTGGAGCGGAAGACGAGGCTCAAACTCGCGACCCTCAGCTTGGAAGGCTGATGCTCTATCAACTGAGCTACTTCCGCGGAAAGATGTGGGCGAAGATGGATTCGAACCACCGAAGGTATAAACCAGCAGATTTACAGTCTGCCCCATTTGGCCACTCTGGTATTCGCCCTTATACGTGTGCCTCTGCCTTGCGGCCGGAAGCGCTGAACGTACGTTTCATTTGAGCCTCTTGTCGGATTCGAACCAACGACCCCGAGATTACAAATCACGTGCTCTGGCCAACTGAGCTAAAGAGGCATGTCAAAAAACTCTTGCAAACGAACCTCCGGAACTTGTCCGCGACCTTTGCGCCGCAAGGCTTGTTGCCCGTTTGCGGATGCAAAGTTACAACTTCTTTTTAAATTACCAAATAGTTTTGAGAAAAAAATTCTCTTTTTTAGCATTTTTTTTGCCCGAGACCCTCCCGTCTATTAATTAATGTGTATTTCCACGGCTTTTTATGGCCTCTCTCAATAAAATTATGTAACTTTGCAAAGGAGAAGGCGCGGCCGGCTCCCTCGCGGCTCCCTCGCGGGCCGCCGCGGCGAGTCTCAGGCGCGTCTTCCGCTCCGAAATTTTTCAGACACTTCCACCCCGAACCTAAACTTTTATACGATATGAAAGAAGACATCAAAAGCCGCCTCGCCGCGCTACGCGAGCTAATGGCAGCACGCAACATCGCCGCAACAGTCATTCCCCAGGGCGACCCCCATCAGAGCGAATACGTCTCGCCCCACTGGAAACTCCGCACATTCTTCTCGGGCTTCGACGGCTCGGCCGGCACACTGGTCGTCACCGCCGACAAAGCTCTGCTGTGGACCGACTCACGATACTTCCTCCAGGCCGCCATCGACCTCGACGGCACCGAAATCACACTCATGAAAGAGGGCCTTGAAGACACCCCCACCATCACGCAGTGGCTCACCCACAACCTGCAGCCCGGCTCGACCGTCGGCATCGACGGCATGGTCAACTCAGCCGCCGAGACCGTGGCCCTGGCCAAAGCCCTCGAGCGCGAGGAGCTCAACCTGGTGGCCGACTTCGACCCCGTCGGCGACATCTGGCCCGACCGACCCGCCCTGCCCGTATGCCCCGTCGAAATCCATGACGAGAAATATGCCGGCGAGTCGGCACACTCCAAAATCGCCCGCATCCTCGAGGTTGCCGCCCGCGACGAGCACGCCACCGCCGTCTTTATCTCCGCCCTCGACGAGATCGCATGGCTGCTGAACATACGCTCGAACGACGTGCGCTACAACCCCGTGGCCACCGCCTTCCTCTACATCTCCAACGCCGGCAGCACCCTGCTCATCGACCCCGTGAAGCTCACCGACGAGGTGCGCGACTACCTGGCCGCCCAGGGCGTGGCAACAGCCCCCTACTCTTCGGTCCTCGACTTCATCGCCGCCATCCCCGCCGAAGCCCGCGTCCTCGTTGAAGGCGCCCGCAACGCCGCCGCCGTCGTCGACGCCCTCGGCGCACGCGCCATCGTCGGCGCCTCGCCCGTGGCCCTGGCCAAGAGCTGCAAGAACGACACGCAGATCGAGCACGTGCGCCGCGCCATGGCCCGCGACGGTGTGGCAATGGTGCGCTCGCTCATGGAAATCGAGCGCCGCATCCGCGACACCGACAAGCCCCTCACCGAGCTCGAGGTGGGCGAAATCGTGCTGCGCAACCGCCAGAAGAGCCCCTTGTTCCGCGACGAGTCGTTCGGCACCATCGCCGGCTTCGGCCCCCACGGCGCCATCGTCCACTATGAGGCCGACGAGCAGACCAACGCCGTCATCAAGACCGGCAACCTGCTGCTCATCGACTCCGGCGCCCAGTATCCCGACGGCACCACCGACCTCACCCGAACCATCGCCACCGGCACGCCCACGCCCCAGCAGAAGCGCGACTTCACCCTGGTCATGAAGGGCCACATCGCCCTCGGCTCCGCCATCTTCCCCGCCGGAACCACCGGCCACCAGCTCGACGTCCTCGCCCGCCACTTCCTGTGGAACGAAGGCCTCAACTATCTCCACGGCACCGGCCACGGCGTCGGATTCTTCCTCAACGTCCACGAAGGCCCGCAGAGCGTGCGCCTCAACCACGTTCCCACGCCCCTCATGCCCGGTATGCTCACCTCCAACGAGCCCGGCCTCTACCGCGAGAACATCCACGGCATCCGCTGCGAGAACCTGGTGCTCACCGTGCCGGCCATGACCACCGAGTTCGGCCGCTTCCTCAAGTTCGAGACCATGACCATGTGCCCCTTCGACCGCAGCCTCTTCGACCTCTCCATCATGACCGCCGAGGAAATCGCCTGGGTCAACAACTACCACGCCAAGGTGCGCGAGACGCTGCTGCCGCTGCTGGCCACCGACGAAGAGCGCGAGTGGCTCACCGCCGCCACCGCCGCCCTCTGACCGCCTCCCCCACACCCGGGCCGGAGCTGCGCGCTCCGCAGCCTCCGGCCCGGTTTCGCTTTTCACCGACTCTCATTATCACATAACCCCAAAAAAACACAACATATTAGATATATGGCACTTATCATGCCCCTCCGCGGCTTCACACCCGCCATCGGAAAGGGATGCTTCCTCGCCCCCAACGCCACCGTCGTCGGCGACGTCACTATGGGCGACGGCTGCTCCGTCTGGTTCAACGCCGTCCTCCGCGGCGACGTCAACACCATCACCATCGGCGACCGCGTCAACATCCAGGACGGCTCCGTCCTCCACACCCTCTATCAGAAGTCGACCATCGAAATCGGCAACGACGTCTCCATCGGCCACAACGTCGTCATCCACGGCGCCAAAATTCATGACCTTGCCCTCATCGGCATGGGCGCAATCGTCATGGACGACGCCGAAGTCGGCCAGGGCGCCATCGTCGCCGCCGGCGCCGTCGTGCTCTCACGCACCAAAATCGGCCCCAACGAACTCTGGGCCGGAACGCCCGCCAAGTTCGTGAAGATGGTCGACCCCGCCCAGTCGCGCGAAATCAACCAGAAAATCGCCCACAACTATCTCATGTACTCCCGCTGGTATCCCGAAGAGTGCATCACCCCCGAAGACTAACCCCCGCCTAAAAACCCCATCACAATGTCAACATCAATAGCCGGAGCCGCCCCCCAGCTCAGCGTCCCCGCCCCCAAAGACATGCGCGTCGGCATCGTCACCGCGCAGTGGAACAGCCACATCACCCACGCCCTCGAGAAAGGCGCCGTCGACACCCTCCTCGCCGCCGGCATCCGCGAGGAAGACATCGACTGCTACGCCGTCCCCGGCGCCATCGAGCTCACCTTCGGCGCCAGCCAGCTCATCGAGTCGTCGCAGTACGACGCCGTCATCGTCTTCGGCTGCGTCATCCGCGGCGACACGCCCCACTTCGACTACGTCTGCCAGTCTGTCACTCAGGGCGTTACCTCGCTCAACGCCGACTGCGACATCCCCGTAATCTTCGGCGTCCTCACCGTCAACAACGAGCAGCAGGCCCTCGACCGCTCCGTCGGCACCCTCGGCAACAAAGGCGTCGAAGCCGCCGAGGCAGCTATCGCCATGGTGCGCTTCGCCCGCTCCGTCAAGTGACCGCCGACAACACCCTTTTTCACCCCTCAGCACCAAAAAGTCAGTAAAATTTTCTGCAATCATAGTGGATATTTGCCACAAAGACAGTAAATTTGCAACACATTTCATAAATACGCCTTCTAATCCCTACCCCCACAATCTCTAATTATGGACTATTCCATTCTTGACTTCCTGGCCCTCATAGGCTCTGTCTGCCTGTTCCTCTACGGCATGAAAGTGATGAGTGAAGGCCTGCAGAAAGCTGCCGGCGACCGCCTCCGCAACATCCTGTCGGCCATGACCCGCAACCGGTTCGCGGGACTTATGACCGGTTTCTTCATCACAGCCCTCATACAGAGCTCCTCGGCGTCAATCGTGCTCGTGGTCAGCTTCGTAAACGCCGGCCTCATGTCGCTGGCACAGTCCATGGCCGTCATCTTCGGCGCCAACCTGGGCACAACGTTCACCACGTGGGTGATCTCGCTGCTGGGCTTCAAAGTCGACATCTCCGCCTTTGCCATCCCGCTGCTGGCAGTGGCCGTGCCGCTGCTCTTCTCCAAGAAAGGCCGCACAAAGTCCATAGGCGAGTTCATCGTCGGCTTCGCCCTCCTCTTCCTGGGACTGAGCATGATAAGCCAGTATGTGCCTGACCTTCAGAAGAATCCCGAGATGTTCGCCTTCCTCCAGCGCTATGCCTCGCTCGGTTTCTGGTCCATCCTCATCTTCTGGCTCGTCGGCGTCGTTGTCACCATGGTCATCCAGAGCTCGGCAGCCACGTTCGCCATCTGCCTGGTGATGTTCGCCAAAGGATGGATCGACTTCGACCTGGCCTGCGCCATCGTCCTCGGTTCGGCCGTCGGCACCACCATCACCCCGCTGCTGGCATCGCTGAGCGGTAACGTCGCCGCCAAACGCGCCGCCATCGGTCACCTGCTCTTCAACATCCTCGGCTCGATATGGTGCCTGGCCCTGTTCTATCCCTTCATGGCAATGATCACCTCGCTGTGCGGATACCTCGGTCTCGGCGACCCCAACGGCCTCTACAACTTCGTCGACACCCTCCAGAAGACCGACCCGCTCATCTATAACAACCTGTTCACCAACACCTTGCCCACCGAGCACCCCCGCGCCGCCGACCTCAGCGCCGCCACCGAACAGCTCATCGCCATGCAGGCTTCGGCCTCGATCTGCCTCTCGCTGTTCTACACGGTCTACAAGTTCATCAACCTCTCCATAATGATTTGGTTCACAAACCTTTATGTGAAGATTGCCGAATGGATTGTCCCCGCCCGCAAGAAGGCCGAGGAAGAGTTTGGCCTCAAATTCATCCAGGGCGGTCTGCTCAGCTCCTCCGAGCTCAACATCGCCTCCGCCGAGAAAGAAATCGCCGTATTCGCCGAGCGCGTCGGCCGCATGATTCACATGGGCCAGGAACTCGTCCACATGAAAGAGACCAACGACGACTTTAACAAACTCCTCTCGCGCATCGGAAAATACGAGGACATCTCCGACCGCATGGAGCTCGAAATCGCCGACTTCCTCAACCGCGTAGCCGAGGGTCGCCTCTCCAACGAAGGTAAGCTCCGCATCGCCGGAATGCTCAACGTCATCTCCGAAATCGAGTCAATCGCCGACTGCTGCTACGGCGTCGCCAAGATCATGGTGCGCAAAAACGAGAACAACGCCGAGTTCAACGACCAGATCTACACCGACATCGACAACATGTACAAGTACCTCAACGAGGCCATGGACATGATGCTCGTGCTGCTCAACAACATCGGCGACATCGACGAGCACTCGCTCATGCGCTCCTACAACAAAGAGCGCGAAATCAACAACCTGCGCAACCAGCTCCGCAATGCCAACGTGGCCAATATCAACGCCCACAAGTACGCCTACCAGGCCGGCATCTATTACATGGACATCATCAACGACATAGAGCGCACCGGCGACCACATCATCAACGTAGCGGACACCGCCAAAGACCTCTACCGCCGCCAGAAGCACGACACGCCCGTCGCCAGCCGCCGCAAAGGCTGAGCCCCGGCCGGACGCGGGCGCGAGACCACGGTGTCTCGCGCGTGCGCGTGCGCGCGTATATAAATAATGAAAACGATACACACCATCGACGACATGGAGGACGCCGCCATCCGCAACGGCGTCCTCCCATTCTTCCCCTGCGCCGTCCCCGGACTGAGCGTGGCCGAGATGACGCCGCCCGGACTCCTCTTCGGCGGCGACACCGGCAGCGAAGGCTGCTGGGAGTGGAAAGGCCCCGTAATACGCCGAAAGGCAACCGCTTACGGCAAATTCTTCAGCCGCAAGGCCGGATTCGTAGCCCTTGACCTCCTCCCCGACTTCCTCAACTGGCGCCGCAGCCTCTATCCCGTCCGCCCCGCCTCCACCGAAGAGATGCTCCTGGACATCCTCAGCGTCAACGAAGGCCTCACGTCCACCGAGTTGCGTCGGCTCATCCTCGGCACCCCCTCGCGGCGCCGCGGCCCCAACGACCTGGTCGACATCACCCGCAGCGACGCCGCCCCGCAGCCCGAGACGCCGACGCGCACCTCGTCGCGCCACAGCCTCGAAGGCCCCCTGCAGCGCCTCCAGATGGGCGGTCACCTCCTCATCTCCGACTTCACCTACAAGCTCACCCGCACCGGCCAACGCTACGGCTGGGGCGTCGCCCGCTATGCCACCCCCGAGTCGCACCTCGACATCGGCCTCGCCACCTGCCCGCCCCGCGAGTCCCACGACCGCCTCCTCGCCGCCCTCATCCGCCTCCACCCCACCGCTCCCCTCCCCCGCCTCGCCGCCCTCCTCCGCTAACCCCACCGTGCCGCGAGCCTGCGTCCCGCGGTCCCGCCATAAAAAAACGCCCCGCCCCCATCGTCGATGGGAACGGGGCGCGATTGTTATCAGCCCGCAGGGGCGGGGGTCAGTGGAGGATGGCGGAGGAGGCGCCGGACGGTTCGCCGACTTCGTTGCCGCGCTGGAGCTTCTTGCCGTAGCCGAAGGTGTAGGTCACGGAGAGGTTGAGACGGGCGTGATAGGAGGTGTCGAAGATGGTGCGGTGCTCCTTGTATAGGGGCGTGTCGATGTTCTGGTCGGAGATGTCCCAGTGCCGGTTGAAGAAGTTGACGGCGGAGACGCGGACGTTCCAGTCTGTGTTGCCCCAGCCGGCCTCGAGAGCGTAGTAGTTGCGCGATTTGTAGGTGCAGGGAAACTCGGAGAACATGAGCTTGTCGGGGGTCTGATAGCAGGCCAGGAAGTAGAACTGTTTGAGGTAGTACATGGCCTGGGCGTAGACGCTGAACGAGTTGTAGCTCTTGTCGAAGAAGCCGGTGGAGCGGTTGAAGTTGCCCTTGGGGCTGACGTAGAGCTGGAGGGCGTTGTCGAAGAGCTTGAGGCCGGCGGAGACGCCCACCTGGCGCTGGGTGTAGTCGCCGTCGTTGACGTAGGTTCTCAGCAGGGCGCGGCCTCCGTCGTAGGGCTGATAGGTGACGATGGCACGGTCGAAGATTTTGAAGAAGTTGGCGTAGGCGCTGACATCCAGTGTGTTATTCGGAATCCATGCGTAGGCAAAGTTGCAGGTGACGTGGCGGGCGTTGTCCAGGTGGGGGTTGCCGCTGATGAACATGAACTCGTTGTCGCGCAGCAGGTCGGAGGCCTTGGCATCGATGCCGGGGGTGTTGTTGGCATACTGGAGGTAGAGCGAGAGGGCATGGCGGGTGTTGGGCGAGAAGCGCAGACTGGTGTGCACGGCGGGGTAGAAGTCGTCGTTTTTGACGGAGTTGATGTTGGTCTGCTCCCAGAGGCCGCCGACGTCGGTGTAGAGGTTGAACTTCTTGGTCTGCAGGCTATAGCAGAGCTGGCAGTAGACGAAGGCGTTGTTGAAGCGGTCGGAGTATTCGGCGCTGCCGGTGTAGCGGAGGCGGTTGATGATGTTGCCGGTGTTGAAGCCGAGCGAGAGCGTGTGCTTGTCCATGAAGCGTTTGCTGAGATAGGCATTGAGGCGATAGTATGTGGCGTTCTCGCGGGCGTTGCGGACGATGGGTTCGGCGAGGGAGGTGGTGTAGGTCAGGCGGTTGTTGTTGTGGGTGTAGGACAGTTGCGGCGTGACGTTTACGGAGAAGTCGCGGGGAAGGGCGAAGTAGAATGTGCCGTTGTAGCTGAACGAGTTGCTGCGCGAGGGGTTGCTGCGGTCGAAGGTGTAGTCGGCGCCGGCGGAGGGCTGCAGGGTGAGGGTGCCGCTCTGGCTCTGAGCGGGATAGGCCATGTGCTTATAGCCCACGGTGTTGCGGGTCTGCACCTTGTCGGTGTTGTAGGTGGCGCGGAAGGTGACGGGGAACTGGTTGCGGCGGAAGCGGGTGTCGTCGACGGTCTCGCGGCGCGTGAGTGTGTAATCGCAGCCGGCGTCGTCTTTGAGCGCGTACTGCCCCTCGACGTCGTAGCCCGTGTGGTGGTTGTCGTAGTTTTGGGAGGCGACATAGAGGTCGTAGACCATCTTCTTGTAGGCGAACTTGGTTCGGACGTTCACGCGCGAGGACAGGCCGGTGAGGAAGTCCTCGTCGGCGCTGACTTTGGTGTAGCCGCCGTACTCATACTCCTGGACAATGATGTTGATGACGTACTGCTCGCCGCGGAAGCGCGGGTCGGTCGGAAATTCGAGGTATTCGACGCGGCGCACGTCGGCCATGCGCAGGCCCGCGATGTCCTCGGACGACGCCGGCATGAAGTTGAAGAAGATGGCCACATCGGCGCCGCTGTTGTTCTTGACGGAGTTGTCGACGGGGTTGATTGCGAGCTGCGGAATGGCCATGTGTCGCAGGAGGTCGACGGCGTTCTGCGAGGCGTTTTTCTGGCGCGAGGAGGGGATGTAGACGGTGCGGTCGGCATAGACATCGGCCATGCGTCCCTCCACTTTCACCTGATTGAGCGTGACGGACTGAACGGGCATGACGATGGTGCCGAGGTCGAAGTCGGGGCAGCGGCGATAGGTGGTCTGATAGCCCATGCAGCTGAGTTTGGCGATCACGTTGCGGCGGTCGCAGGGGATGGCGAAGCGTCCGTCGGCGTCGGCCATGGCGTAGGTGACGACGGCCGAATCCTTGGGCGCGAGGAGCATTACCGTGGCGGCGGCCACGGGCTCTTTGTCGGCGCCGACAACGCGTCCGCGATAAATGTATTTGCCGCGCTGGAAGGCCTCGACATAGTAGTTGCCGCGCTGCTCGGTCACCGACACGGGGTTGAGGCCGACGGTCTGCTTCAGCGCCTCGTAGGCGTTGTCGGTGCGCACGCGGGCTGAGGTGCGGTAGTTGTCCAACTCCTTGTAAATAAAGGAGATGTTGATGTCGGGATGGTCTTTGCTGATGGTGACGATGGCCCGCGAGATCGGGGTGTTGCTAAAGTTATAGGTGTATTTGTAAGCGTTGGCCGTGAAGACGGAAATCAGGGCCAAGGCGAGTGTGAGAACGGTTTTCATTGGTCAGTCAATGATTAGAGTGTCCCCGTTGCGGGTGATGTTGATTTGCTCGAAGGCGTTGAGCTGCGCGATGATTTCGTCGAGCGGGAGCGCCGGGTCGAATTTGTAGTAGAGATGCAGCGCGGCCGCATCCTTATCATTGAAGCTGATCTGAACACGGTAGGTCTTCGCGACCTCGTCCATGATGGCCTGCAGTGTTGCGTCCTCGAAGAGCACGGGCTCGGCCTGTGCGGGCGCGGCGTCCGGCGCGGCGGCGACGGTGTCGGCCGGGGCGGCAGTGACAGCCGATGCGCTCGTCGCAGTCGCAGACTGTTCGGCGACGGCGGCTTCGGCTTTTGCGGGTTTCGAGCGGGAGACGGTGACGGTGACGGCGACACCGATGGCCACGGCCACCAGCGACGTGATCAGCGCCACAGCGATGGTGGCGGCACGGCTGCCGAGCCAAACGAAGCGGCGCGGTCTGAGCATTCGCCGGGCCTTGAAGGTCTTCCATTGGCGGTCGATGTCGACGGGCTCAGGCTCGCCGGCCGCCGTGACGGTTTCGCAAAGAAGGTCGTAGATTTCCCGTGTCCCGGGGTCGGAGAGGATTTCCTCCAGCCGCCCGGGCGGGTACTTCCCGGGGTTGGCGAGGATGTCGAGTACGAGGTCGTATTTATCCATTTTTCTTGAGTTTTTGACGGATTGCTATTAGCGCATGACGCAGATGACGGAAGACAGCGGTCTGGCTGATGCCCATTTCGGCGGCGACGTCGGCGAAGGGGAGACCGCGGTAGAACCGCAGCTGAATGACGCGGCGTGCCTGCGGCGACAGCTCGGAGGCGATCAGCCCTCGTAGGCGGGCGGTGTCCTCGCTGTCGGGCTGAGCTCCGGCATCGTATTTCTCGTTGTCGAGGAAATAAGCGGCGGCGATGCGGCGGTGGATGTCGAGGTCGCGGATGTAGTTCAGGCAACGGTTGCGCACGGCGTTCATCAGGTAACCGCCCGACACGATGACGCTCGCCTCCCGCTCGAGCAGGGAGGCGAAGACGTCCTGAACGATGTCGGCGGCGAGGTCATCGTCGTGCAGAAGCGCCACGGCCAACCGGTGCATCTGCGCGAAATGCTCTCTGAACAGCTGTTCTATGTCATTCTTTGTTGTCATACACCAATATGACACACAACTCACTCAAAACTCAACCCCGGCGCGAAACTGTTTTTTCGGCGGCGCCCCGGCAGGGCTCGCCGCCCGGGCTTCGGCGCCGATGTTGAGCAATGGATACGGAAAAAGCCAAGCAGCTGAATAATAGCTGCTTGGCTTGTGTCATTCAGTGACCCCGGAGGGGCTCGAACCCTCGACCCACTGATTAAGAGTCAGTTGCTCTACCAACTGAGCTACGGAGTCAAAAGCCTGCTCGCCGGGTGGGAATCCTCGCCAAAAGCTCCCTTTCTGCCTGTCTTCCCAGTTTCCCGGTCATCCGGCTTTCCCAGACCTTGATAGGCTGTCCGGTCTTGCGACCTTCCTGCCTTTCGGCGTTCCGGCCTTGCGACCTTCCCGCCTCTGCGGCCTTTCCGGCGGCGGCGTGCTCTGCCCTTTCGGGTTTTGCACCGCAAAGGTACGGCCTTTTTTTGAACTGACCAAATTTTTCGCCAACTTTTTTCATTTTTTTGGTGATTACACGCCTTTTTATTACCTTTGTAGTTCATTTAAGTAAGCAATCAATTAGCATTTAACCGTTATGGCTACTGTCAAAATAGCGGGTGTGATGCGCGCCGGCGCCTACTCACCCAACCACATCGGCAACGACGCCGCCATCTTCAACCTTGTCGCCGACGAGCTCCGCAAGCGCGGCTGCGAGGTCAACATCTACTCCGAGGAGCAGCTCGCCACCGGCAAGGTGGCCGAGAAAATCATCGTGAACATGTGTCGCGAGATGCGCTCAATCGCTCATCTTCAGCAACTTGAGGAGCAGGGATGCCTCGTCATCAACTCGGGCTTCGGCATCGAGAACTGCACACGCGAGCGCATGACACGCATCCTCATGGGCAGCGGTATCCCCTACCCCGAGTCGCTCATGGTCAACACCGACGAGGCCGTCGTCGAGGCCATGGAGAAGGCCAACATGGACCGCGCATGGATCAAACGCGGCGACTTCCACGCCATGCACAAGGAGGACGTCAGCTTCGTGCGCCACGCCCAGGAGGCCCAGGAAGTGCTCCAGGAATACTTCCTCCGCGGCATCAAGCGTGCCGTCATCAACCGCCACCTCGAGGGCGACCTCATCAAATTCTACGGCGTCCAGGGCACCGACTTCTTCTACTGGTTCTACCCCCTCGAGGCCGGCCACAGCAAATACGGCAACGAGGCCATCAACGGCCCCGCACGCGGCCTGCAGTTCAGCGAGGAATACCTGCGCAAGATCTGCCGCGAGGCCTCCGAGGTGCTCGACGTCAAAGTCTACGGCGGCGACTGTATCGTCGACGCCGACGGCTCAATCCGCATCATCGACTTCAACGACTGGCCCAGCTTCGCACCCTGCCGCGAGAAGGCCGCGCCCTACATCGCCAAGTGCATCATGGCCGCCATCAAAGCCCACCAAAAGAAGTAATCCGTTATGGCTGAATCGGTTAAAGAAGAAAAGGAAAGGAAGGTCACCTACCGCGACACCCTCAAGTCGTCCGACACCGAGGAGCACATCGACCTTGCCTTCTACCGCCCGCTGGGCTATGCATGGGCCTGTCTGGCACGCCGCCTGGGCGTGACGCCGAATGTCATCACCATCGCCTCGATCTTCCTGGGCATCGGCGCCGGCATCGCGTTTTATTTCAACGAACTGTGGATCAACGTCATAGGCATGCTGCTGCTGGTGTGGGCCAACACCTTCGACAGCGCCGACGGCCAGCTGGCGCGCATGACCAAGCAGTATTCGCGCATCGGCCGCATCCTCGACGGCATGGCCGGTGACCTGTGGTTCGCCACCATCTACGTGGCCATCTGCCTGCGCGAGAATCAGACCTCGGAGTTCTTCATGGCCCATCCCTGGCTCATTTGGGTCATCGCCGTGGTCACCGGTCTCTGCCACGCCAAGCAGGCGGCCATGGCCGACTACTACCGCCAGTTCCACCTCTACTTCCTCAAAGGCGAGGACGGCAGCGAGCTGGAGAGCGCCGAAAAGCTCAACGAGAAGCTCGCAACACTCTCATGGCGCCACAATTTCTGGCAGAAACTCGTGCTCACGTTCTACACCAAATACACTGTCAATCAGGAGAGTATGACGCCCGCCATGCAGCGCCTCCGCGCCCAGCTGCACCGCTCGTTCCCGGACGGCAAAGTCTCCGTGGCCTTCCGCCGCGAGTTCCGCCGCCAGTCGCTGCCGCTGATGAAATACACCAACATCCTGAGCTTCAACTGGCGCTGCATCGCCCTCTTCGTGGCCCTCTTCGCCTGCATGCCCTGGCTCTATTTTGCCTTCGAGCTGGTGGTTTTGAACATCCTTTTGGTGTACATGATTGTGCGTCACGAGCGCATCTGCAAACGTCTCACTCAGCGCCTCAGCGAGGGCGAATTCAAAGCGTAATACAATGATAGACAGCAATATAAAAGGCATCATCTTCGACTACGGCGGCACGCTCGACACCCGCGGCGACCACTGGAGCCACATCATCGAGCAGGGCTGGCACAAGGCCGGCGTCAGCGTGGCCACGCCCACCTTCCGCCACTGCTATGTCTTCGCCGAGCGCGCCCTCGCCCGCGAGCGCATCATCCTCCCGCAGGACGACTTCCACACATTATTATATAAGAAGATGCTCCTCGAGCTGCAGGAGCTTCAGCGCCTCGAGCTCATCGAGGCCGACCGTGTGGAGCCCGCCGCACGCATCGCCGCCGACTACTGCAACGACTATGCGCGCACGTGCATCGAGGAGGCGCGCCCCGTCCTCGAGGCCCTCTCCGAGCGCTATCCCCTCGTGCTCGTCTCGAACTTCTACGGCAACGTCGACTCCGTGCTCCGCGGCTTCAATATCCGTCAATATTTCCAGGGCATCATCGAGAGCGCCGTCGTCGGCGTGCGCAAGCCCAACGCCCGCATCTTCATGCTCGGCGTCGTCGCCCTCGGCCTGCAACCCTCTGAGGTGCTGGTGGTTGGCGACTCGCTGAAGAAGGACATCCTTCCGGCGCGCTCGCTGGGATGCGCCACCGCCTGGATCAAAGGCCGCGGCTGGACGCCCGAAGAGGACGAAGCCACCGACCCCGCGCTCATCCCCTCGCTCGCCGCTCTCGTTGACTGACTAAATTACACTGAGATTATGTCTAAAAAAGATAAAGGAGCCGCCAAGACAAACGCCGTCCGACTGCTCGAAAAAGCCGGCGTGACGTTCGAGACGAAGGAGTATCCCGTCGACGAGGAGCACCTCGACGCCCGCCACGTCGCCGACGGAGTCGGCGAGGACATTAGCCTGGTTTTCAAGACATTGGTACTGAAAGGCGAGCGCACCGGTCTCTTCGTGTGCGTCATCCCCGGCGCCGAAGAGGTCGACCTCAAAAAGGCCGCACGCGCCGCCGGCGACAAGAAGGCGGAGATGTTGCCCATGAAAGAATTGCTGCCCGCCACCGGCTACATCCGCGGCGGCTGCTCGCCCGTCGGCATGAAAAAACCGCTGCCCACGTTCTTCCACGTCTCGGCCCTCGACCACCCGAAAATCTACGTGAGCGCCGGTCAGCGCGGCATGCAGCTCATCATCGCTCCACAGGACCTCATAAATTTCGTGGGCGGCACGGCCGTTGACCTCATAAAAGACTGACAATGAACACTTTCGGGAAGATTTTCACACTCACAAGCTACGGCGAGAGCCACGGCGCGGCCATCGGCGGCGTCATCGACGGCATGCCGGCCGGACTGCACATCGATTTTGACTCTGTGGCCCGGGAGATGGCACGTCGCCGTCCCGGCTCATCGGCCTTAGTCACGGCCCGCAACGAGGCCGACGAGGTGGAATTTCTCTCCGGAATCATGGACGGCGTGACCCTCGGCACGCCCATCGGTTTCTGCATCCGCAACACTCAGCAGCACAGCGCAGACTACGACAATCTCAAACACGCCTATCGCCCAGGCCATGCGGACTTTACGTACCAGGCGAAGTATGGCGTCCGCGACCATCGCGGCGGCGGACGAGCCAGCGCCCGCGAGACGGCAGCGCGCGTTGTGGCAGGTGCACTTGCCAAGCAGGTGCTTGCGAAATACGGCGTCACCGTCAGCGCCCGTCTCGCCCGTGTCGGCGGTGTCGAGAACACGGCAACTGAGCCTGACGCACTTTGCTCAGAAGTCCAAGATGTGATTATGCGCGCCAAGGCAGAGGGTGACAGCGTGGGCGGCGTGGTCGAATGTACAGTCCACGGCTGCCCCGTAGGCCTGGGCGAGCCCGTCGCCGGCAAGCTGCAGGCGCTCTTTGCCGCAGCCATGATGAGCATCCCGGCCGCCAAAGGCTTCGAATACGGCATGGGCTTCGCCGGTGCCGACAAACGCGGTACCGAGGTCATAGACTCCTGGCAGTCAGCACCTTCCGACCCGCGCGGCATCCGCGCCGCCGCCAACAACTCCGGCGGCATCCAGGGCGGCATCTCCAACGGCGAGGACATCGTCATGCGCATCGCATTCAAACCGACGGCGACACTGCTGCGCGACGTTCACACCGTCACAGACCAAGGCGAGGACACCGTCCTCAAAGCCCGCGGCCGCCACGACCCGTGCGTGGCCGTTCGCGCAGTGCCTGTTGTGGAGGCGATGGCCGCCATGACCATCCTCGACGCCATGCTCATCAGCCGCGCGCTCATCCGCTTCTGACGGCCTTATCTCCCTGACCTTCACCCCATTGGCCTAAGACCATGAATCCCTATTACAAGGATTACGCCGAGTTTCTGAGCGAGCACTTTCAGGGCAAAGTGCAGAAAATTTCCGTGAACACGGGCAACGTCTGCCCCAACCGCGACGGTACGCTCGGCCGCGGAGGCTGCATTTACTGCAACAACGCGGCCTTCACGCCAGATTATGCGGCGCCACTGCTGAGCGTAACCGAGCAACTCGACCGCGGCATCGACTTCTTCCGCGGCAAGTATCCGGAGATGCGCTATCTCGCTTACTTCCAGAGTTATACAAGCACTAATGGCGACGTGGACGCACTCATGGCGCAGTTCCGCGAGGCCGCCGCGCACTCCGGTGTCGCGGGCATCGTCATCGGCACGCGCCCCGACTGCATGCCCGATGAGCTTCTCAGCAAACTCGCCGAGCTCAACCGCCGCACGTCCGTCATCATCGAATATGGCGCGGAAAGCGCTCACAATGCCACTTTGCAGCTTATCAACCGCTGTCACACGTGGGAGCAGACGGTCGACGCAGTGAGCCGCACAGCAAAATCCGGCATCCCCGTCGGCCTCCATCTCATCCTCGGTCTCCCCGGCGAGACGCAGCAGATGATGCTGGAGACGGTCGACGCCGTGAACGCCCTGCCCATCGCCACCGTGAAATTCCATCAGCTGCAGATCGTGCGCGGCACGGCGCTGGCGCGCGCCGTCGAAGAGGGCACGCTGAGCGTCGACACCTATTCTGTCGACGAGTATATCTCGCTGTGCGTCAGCATAGTGTACCGACTGCGCCGCGACATCGCCATCGACCGCTTCACCTCGCAGACGCCCGCCGAACTGCTCATCTCGCCGCGTTGGGGCCTCAAAAACTACCAGTTCACCCACCGCCTCCTCCACCGCCTCGCCGAAGAAGCCGGCCAACACTCCTAATCTGCCGCCTCAGACCGCCCGCATGCGCCGGTGTCCGGCCACCCGCCCTCAGTTTTCTTGCATTTTTGGCGGTTTTTAATATCCTTTTGTTATGTCCGTGTGGACATTTGGTTAAAATTATGTGAAAAATCACGGCTTCTCTTGTTATTCACAACTTGATTTTGTAATTTTGTCACAGCAATAGCTATATGAGCCCTAAATATTCATCAACGGCTCGCTAACCCAATTTTCAAGAGCAATAATCTTTCCGTAGAAAAACTTAAAAAGCCTGTTATTATGAGCATGGATAGAATTGACAATCTGGATCGTAAAATCCTGAGTATCATCGTACGCAACGCGCGCATCCCCTCCAAGGACGTCGCCGTTGAATGTGGCGTTTCGCGCGCCGCCATCCACCAGCGCATCCAGCGCCTGATCGAGATGAAAGTCATTGTCGGCTCCGGCTACAATGTCAATCCCAAAATGCTGGGCTACCACACCTGCACCTACATCGGCGTAACCCTCGAGCGCGGCGCTATGTACCGCGAGGTTGTCCCCGAGCTGGAGAAAATTCCCGAGATCGTCGAGTGCCACTTCACCACCGGCCCCTACTCGATGCTTCTCAAACTCTATGCCCGTGACAATGAGCATCTTATGGAGCTGCTGAACGGCGCCATCCAGAATATCCCCGGCGTTGTCGGCACCGAGACACTCATCTCCCTGGACAACAGCATCAACCGCACCATCCCCATGCAGGCCCGGTAAGCCCGCATCACCTTCCCCGATAAACGCATATCCGCATACGCGCCGAAAGGGCGTCAGGGCAGCGCCGTCACGAGCCGTTGTCCCGGACGCCCTTTCCGCCCCGTCGCCACACATTATATAATAAACCATCCCCCACGATGAAACTCAAGAAAATACTGCTGGCACTGCTGGCGCCCTTCCTCGCCGCACCTGCCGCCACCGCCGGCGCGCCCACCCACGTCAAGCATCCCGACTGGAGCCGCAATGCCGTCATCTATGAGGTGAACACCCGCCAGTACACCCCCGAGGGCACCTTCAACGCCTTCGCCGCCAATCTCCCCCGACTCAAAAAACTCGGCGTGGACATCCTCTGGTTCATGCCCATCCACCCCATCTCCGAGAAAAACCGCAAGGGAAGCCTCGGCAGCTATTATGCCGTTCAGGACTACAAAGCCGTAAATCCCGAGTTCGGCACACTCGCTGATTTTCAGGCACTTGTCAAGAAAGCCCACGACATGGGCATGAAAGTCATCATCGATTGGGTGCCCAACCACACCGGCTGCGACAACGTATGGCTCAAAGACCATGCCGATCGCTATGCCCACAACGACAAAGGCGAACTCTACGGCCCCTACGACTGGACCGACACCTACAAGCTCGACTACACCAACCCCGACACCCGCGCCGCCATGATCGACGCCATGAGCTACTGGCTGCGCGAGGCCGACATCGACGGCTTCCGCTGCGACGTTGCCGCCGAAGTGCCCGTCTACTTCTGGAACGAGGCACGCCCGGCGCTCCAGGCCATCAAGCCCGACCTCTTCATGCTCGCCGAGGCATCCTCGCCCGCGCTCCATGACTACGGCTTCGACATGGGCTACAACTGGCCCATGAAAGACCTCTTCTCCGACATCGCCGCCACCCACGGTCAGTACACCTTCCTCCGCGACGGCGAGACCGAGCCCGCCAAACGCGCCGAGAAGCACGCCATGGACATCCCCGCCCTCGTCGAGCAGCAGGCCAAAGACTATCCCGCCGACACCTATCTCATGAACATGATCACCAACCATGACCTCAACTCATGGGAAGGCACCGAGATGCAGCGCCTCGGCAACTTCGCCGACGCCTTCGCCGTCCTCACCTACACACTCCCCGGCATGCCGCTCATCTACACCGGCCAGGAAGTGGGCATGAACCGCGCCCTCCAGTTCTTCGAGAAAGACACGGCTCCCGACTTCCGCTCGAACGCCGTAACCGCCTTCTACACAGCGCTCAACGCCCTGAAACGCTCGCGCAAGGAGCTGCGTGCCGGCACCGCCGGAGCGCCCATGCGCGTCTACACCACCGCCAACCCCGACGTCCTCGTCTTTGAGCGCCGCGAGGGCAACCAGGCCACATACACCGGCGTCAACCTCTCGAACAAGCCGGTGACCATCCAGTACACCGACGCCGCCCCCTCCCCCGCCGGCGCCCTCACCGACGCCATCAGCGGCACGACGCTGACGGCCCTCCCCACCACGCTCGTTCCCGGCGGCTACTTCGTCGTCACCGAGAACTAAGCCCCGCCCTCTCTGCCCCCCGCCGCAACGCTTTTCGCCCCCGCCGCCCCGGGTTTTCCACGCCCGGGCGCCGAGGAGGTGGCGAAAAAGCGTTAAAAAAGCATAAAAAGAGAGTTTCTCCCGCTTTTATTTGGCCACGTCAGGAAAAGTGCGTATATTTGCAGTCGCTTTTGCACCAACACATTGCAGGCCACAATTAGCCTCAATCACTAACAGCGTAGAGCGACAACCCCCACCGGCCCATTCGTCTATCGGCTAGGACGCAAGATTTTCATTCTTGAAAGAGGAGTTCGATTCTCCTATGGGCTACTTTTATTAACAGAATCATTTTTCTAAAAAGCATCTCCCAAAAAACAATGGCAAACCACGATTCGTCAAAGAAAAGAATACGTCAGACAAAAACTCGCCGTGAGCATAACCGTTACTACGCAAAGACCGCCCGCAACGCCGTGCGTAACCTGCGCAAGATGACCAACAAAGCTGAGGCTGAGGCTCGCCTGGTTGTTGTTACAGCCATGCTCGACCGTCTCGCTTCGAAGAAGGCCATCTCCAAAAACAAAGCCTCTAACCTCAAGAGCAAACTGGCACGCCACATCAACTCGCTGGCTGCCTGAGGAAAAACGCTTATACCATCGGCCAGGCCACGCCGTCAGCCATTGCCATAACTTCGCGGCTGACTGAGCATCCGGCGCCGTATTCATCTTCTTACCTTCCAGGACACATAACGGTTCCAGGACACCGCTGACGTTGCGAAGACATCGGGCGGACAGCAACCCGGAACCGATGTTTCCGGCCCATTCGTCTATCGGCTAGGACGCAAGATTTTCATTCTTGAAAGAGGAGTTCGATTCTCCTATGGGCTACCTAAGCAAGCCGCGCTCCTTCACCACCGGGCGCGGCTTTTTTGCGCCCGAAACCTTGCACGCGGCCCTCACGGCTCTCACGGCCAACGTTTTGAAAAGATTAACGAAAGCGGATTTGGAGGTTTGGGCGAAAACTGCTATATTTGCAGTCCCGGTTTTTCCCGGACACCGCCACGGAGCATCCCCGGCTCCGCCAAAGCCCTGTCACAGAACCGGAAGACTCTGAATTGGAATACTTACATAAAGCCCACGCCATGAAAGAATTTGCCATAAGCATCCCCTACAAGGAATACGAATATACCGAACTCGACAACCTCAGCGCCGTCCTGGTCGAGGAGGCCCGCAAAGCCACCTACCGCTCCTACTCGCCCTACAGCCACTTCCGCGTGGGCGCCGCCATCGCCCTCGACAACGGCCAGATTGTCTGCGGCGCCAACCAGGAGAACGCCGCCTTCACGGCCGGCACCTGCGCAGAGCGATCAGCCTGCTTCTATGCCGGCGCACAATATCCCGAGGCCAAGTTCGAGGCCATCGCCATCGCCGCACGCACCCCCGAGGGCACCTTCCAGAACGTGCCCGTCGCCCCCTGCGGCCACTGCCGCCAGGCCCTGATGGAGTATGAGACCCGCGCCGGACGCCCCGTTCGCGTGCTCCTCGTCGGCAAAGACCGCGTCTACGAGCTGGCCTCCGTCAAAGATCTTCTTCCCCTGGCATTCACCGAATTCTGACCACACCGGCGCCCCATCCCGTGCCGCTCGCATCACCCCGCAGGGGCCTGTCATCCGACCGGCCCCGCGCTGTCTTGCGCCCTCCCGCCACACCCCCTCCTAAAAACAAAAAAAGCGGCCTTTCGACTGCTCTTTCCCATCTGCGCCGGCAGATGCCTAAAATCGTTGCTTACGCCCCGAAGTATTTCCTTGAGGGGAAACTACCCTTGTTTGTAGTGCAAAGGTAATGCCTTTTTCGCAAATTTCAAAATATTGCGACTGTTTTTTCGGGGGTTTCGGGACTTTTTGCGCGGGAGGGCGAAAGAAAAGGGAACGGAGGGGGCTGTTTCTCAGGATTTTTTCGTACCTTTGCACCCCGTTGACGCACATCGCGCGCGGGCGCGCACACTAACACCGCCTTGATTCACCGCGCTGTCCGCGCCGTATAACAATCAATCTTCCAATGGTATTTTCCGACCTACTCTTTATTTTCGTTTTCCTGCCGCTGTTCGCGCTCTGCTACGGCGGCGCCACCGGCGTGGACCGTCTGCGCCGCCACAGCTCAGCCGAGCTCTCCCGACCCATGCTCTGGCGCAACATCGTGATGGTGCTCTTCTCGCTGCTGTTCTACTCATGGGGCGAGCCCGTCTACATCCTGCTCATGCTCCTCGCCGTCGCCGTCAACTATGCCTGCGGCCTGGGCATCGCCGCCTCGCGCCACAAAAAGCTGTGGCTCGTGCTCGGTGTCGCCGCCGACCTGGCCATCCTCGGCACGTTCAAATACCTGGGCTTCTTCGCCGGAGCCATCGCCGAATTCGGCGTGCCCGTCGACGTGCCCGAGATTGCGCTCCCCATCGGCATCAGCTTCTACATCTTCCAGAGCATCAGCTATCTGGTCGACGTCTACCGCGGCCAAAGCCCCGTCCAGCGCAACTTCCTCGACCTGCTGCTCTACATCGCCATGTTCCCGCAGCTCATCGCCGGCCCCATCGTGCGCTATGACACCGTCGCCCGCGAAATCAACCACCGCACCGTCGCTGCCCGCGACGTGGCCCAGGGCTCCTACCGCTTCTTCATCGGCCTGGCCAAGAAGGTGGTCTTCGCCAACATCCTCGGCGAGGTGGCCACACAGCTCATGGGCGGCGACCTCTCCGGCCTCTCCACCGCCGGCGCATGGGTCGGAATCCTGGCCTTCGCCCTTCAGATCTACTTCGACTTCTCCGGCTATTCCGATATGGCCATCGGCCTGGGACGATGCGTGGGCTTCCACTTCCCCGAGAACTTCGACCATCCCTACACCTGCACCTCCATGACCGACTTCTGGCGCAAGTGGCACATGAGCCTCGGCTCGTTCTTCCGCGACTACGTCTACATCCCCATGGGCGGCAACCGCCGCCACCAGGCACTGAACATCATGGTCGTGTGGTTCCTGACCGGCATGTGGCACGGCGCCAGCTGGAACTTCATCATCTGGGGCCTCTACTTCGGCCTCATCATCATGATCGAGAAGTACACGCTCCTGCGCTGGCGCATCCCCCGTCCGCTGCTCCACCTCTACAGCATCTTCCTGCTCCTCATCGGCTGGGGCATCTTCTACTTCGACGACATGGGCCGTATGCAGCAGTTCTTCACCGCCCTCTTCGGCATGAGCGGCGCGCAGGGCTTCCCCCTCGACGTGCAGACGCTCATCACCGACAACTTCTGGATCTGGGTCGGCGCCCTGATGCTCTGCCTGCCCCTGCGCCGCAAGGTCGCCGATGCCGCCGAACGCATGGTGGCCGCGCGCCAGAGCCACGCCGGAGCCTATCTCCTCCAGTTCTCACGCGCCATCATCGCCCTGGCCATCCTCATCATAAGCGTGGCCCTGCTCGTCGGCGCCACCAACAACGCTTTCATCTACACCCGTTTCTGACATCATAAAACTCACCTCATGATAAAAAGACTTCTCACGGCAGCACTGACTGTCATCATGCTCGGCGGCGCCACGGCCATGGCCGGCTCCGCCCCCCGCAAAACCCGCGCCGGCGGCGCCTCTTCCGCCGTCACCACCGTATGCACCGGCCCCAACGGCGAATGGATCAAACGCGGCAAGAGCGGCATCATCGTCGCCCGCGACTCGGCCGGCGTGGTTCGCGCCATGTCTCCCGCCGCCGGCTCCGAAGCCATGGGCCGCAAATATGCCGACGCCCTGAAGCTCTACGCCGACTCGCTCAAGGCCGACGGCGTGCGCGTCTACTCGCTCCTGGCCCCCTCGCAGGGCAACTACTACATGCCCGACACCATCGGTTGCCGCGGCAACGAGCAGCGCATCATCCTCGGCACAGCCCGTATGCTCCGTCCCGACGTCACCCCCGTGCTCGTCGACAGCATCTTCTCCCGCCACCTCGACGAGGAGATATACAGCCGCACCGACCACCACTGGGCTCCCCTCGGCGCCTACTATGCCGGCGAGGCCCTCGCCCGTGCCGCCGGCGTCCCCTTCCGTCCCCTCTCGGCCTACACCACCGACACCATCCCCGACTACGTGGGAACGATGCGCATGTTCTCCGGCATCAACGAGCTGGCCAACTACCCCGAGAACTTCGTCTTCTACCGGCCGCCGGAGGGCTATAAGAGCGAGTTCACCGTCTACAAGGTCGCCAACAACAAGTTCGTCAGCGAGGCCGAGCCCCGCGAGGAGGAGTTCTTCAAGGAGGTCAAGGTTCCCGGCGCCGCCTACATCGCCTTCATGGGCGGCGACTACCGCGCTGCGAAAATCACCGACACGGGCGGTCCCAAGGGTCGCAAGCTGCTGATTGTCAAGGACTCGTACGGCAACGCCATGGTGCCCACGCTCTTCGGCTCGTTCGAGGAGGTGCACGTGGCCGACTTCCGCTACTTCCCCCACAACCTGCTCGAGTACGTGCGCCGCAACGGCATCACCGACCTCGTGTTTGTCAACGCCCTGTCCATCGGCATCTCCCCCAACGCCGCCAAGCGCTTCCTCAAGATGCTCTACGAGCAGAAATAAACCCCTGACGCTCAGGCTATAAGCCGCCCGCCATCCCCAACATTAACACAACCCCGTTTCATAAATGAACACAGAGACAACAGACCCGACCCCGGAGGAAACGCCCGCCGCCGCGGAGGCCGCCGCAGCTCCCGTGCGCGATGTCACCGCCGCCGTCGGCCCCCACGCCCTCTTCCTGGTGATTGCCACGATAGGCTTTGCCGCCCTCGCCGCCGTTTTCCTCTTCCTGCCCCGCTCGACCTATTCCGAGCTCGAGAAGCGCGACCTGGCGCAGTTCCCGCCCATCGAGACCTTCGGCGACGACCCCGCCGCATACACCGCCGCCGTCTCCGGATGGTTCAGCGACAGCGAGCCCTTCCGCGACGACTTCATGAGCCTGAGCATGAACTTCCGCAACCTCGTGCAGATGCAGCTGCCCATGGGCGACGAAGAAGAGGCCGTCACCTTCCGTCCCGCCACCACCGCCCCCGCCGACGCCCGGGCCGACGGCATCCCCGGCGGCGCCGACCCCAACCTCGAGGCCGACAACCCTCTCGCCAACGAGAACGCCAAGGTCGCCAACGCCGGCATCATCATCGTGGGCACCGGCCCCAACGTGCGCGCCCTCATGGGCTTCCGCGCCGAACCCGGCGCCACGCGCCCCTACGTGAACCTGCTCAACGACCTGGCCGAGGCGATGCCCTCCGTGCAGGTCTATTCGATGGCAGTTCCCCTCGCCACAGAGTTTTACGTGCCCGACAAGGCGCGCTCCGTCACACGTCCCGAGAAGCCGTGCCTCGACTATATCCGCAACAACGTCAGCTCCAAGGTGAAGTTCGTCGACGTCTACGCCGCCCTCGCGCCCCATGTCTCCGAAGACATCTACCTGCGCACCGACCACCACTGGGCTCCCCTCGGCGCCTTCTACGCCGCCCGCGAGCTGGCACACACCGCCGGCGTCCCCTTCCGCGAGCTCACCGACTACGACAAGCACGTCATCCGCGGATACGTCGGCTCGATGTACGGCTACTCCAAGGACATCGCCGTCAAAAACGCCCCCGAGGATTTCTACTACTGGACCCCGCGCGGCGTCGACGCTAAGACCACCTACGTCACCTACCGCACCAACAAAGACTATCAGATTGTCTCTGAGTCAGCGCCTTACGCCGGACAGTTCTTCCACAAGTTCGGCGACGGCAGCGGCAACGCCTACCTCACGTTCATGGGCGGCGACCAGCACCTGGTCAAAGTTGTCACCGGCGTCCCCGGCTCACGCAAGCTGCTGATTGTCAAAGATTCATACGGCAACCCCATCCCCTCGTTCCTCTTCTACTCCTTCTCAGAGATTCACGTTGTCGACTTCCGCTACTTCAAGAAGAACCTCAAGGACTACGTTGCCGCCAACCACATCACCGACCTCACCGTCGCCTTCAACATCTTCAGCGCGTCGAGCGCGTCGGCCACCGGCAAAGTTCGCGCCTTCATGTCGCAGCACGGCGGCGTGACTGCCCCTCCCGCCAAGGCCGCCGAGAAAAAATCGGATAGCACGGCCGAGAAGAAAACCGAGAAAAAGGCAGAGCCGAAAGCCGAGCCCAAGTCCGAGAAAAAGCCTCAGAAGCCCGCCGAACCCGCTCCCTCAGCCGAGCCTGTTCCGGCGCCTGAGCCTGCTCCCGCGCCCGCAGAGCCGGCCACGGCGGAGTGAGTCCCGTTCCGTTAAAATCTTAAGGGAAGAGAGGGGAAAAGACGACAGATTGACGTTTTTTAACCTAAAAGATGCAAAAACAGGCGCCCCGCAGCCCCTTTTGCCTCTTTACTTTTCCCGTTTTCACGTGTCATATTGCTGTGTGCCTGCCGAAAGGCCCGCGCACAGCAATCAACTTCCCCTCTCTATAACCCAATAAATTGTATCATTTCTAACACGATGTTACCAACGCAGAAGCTGCGACATCTCCTCACCGCTCTCCTCCTCGCTGTTGCCGCGACGGCAGCGGCCTACACCGTCAGCGGCACCGTCACGGACAGCGACGGCGAACCACTCATCGGCGCCTCGGCGCGCCTCTTCGCCCCGCGCGACACCACCCGCGTTCTCAAAACCGCCGTCGCCGACGAAAACGGCCGATTCACGTTCAACAACGTCAGCAACGGCACCTACGTCCTCGACCTCACTTATGTGGGCTACGAGGCCGCCAAGAAGCGCATCAACGTCCGCGGCGCCAACCTCACCGTCCCCAAAACCGTGCTCGCCTCCGGCGCCATCGCGCTCCGCGAGGCCGTCGTCACCGGCATCCGCACCCCGGTCAAGGTCATGGAAGACACCGTCGAATTCAACGCCGACACCTACAAGACCCAGCCCAACGCCGTCGTCGAAGACCTGCTCAAACGTCTCCCGGGCGTCGAAGTCGGCACCGACGGCTCCATCACCGCCAACGGCAAGACGGTCACAAAAATCCTCGTCGACGGCAAGGAGTTCTTCGCCGACGACCCCAAGGTCGCTTCCAAGAACCTGCCCGTGAACATGGTGGACAAACTCCAGGTCGTCGACCGCAAGTCTGACCTGGCGCGCCTCACCGGCGTCGACGACGGCGAGGAAGAGACCGTCATCAACCTCACGGTCAAGAAAGGCATGAAGAACGGATGGTTCGGCAACGCCGAAGCCGGCGTGGGCACCGATTCGCGCTACAAGGGCTCGTTCACCGTCAACCGCTTCTGGAACGACAACCAGATCACCGTCCTCGGCGGCCTCAACAACATCAACGAGCCGGGCTTCACCGACGGCGCTTCGGGCCGCTTCCGCCGTTTCGGAGGCGACAACGGCATCACCCTCTCCAAAGCCCTCGGCCTCAACTTCAATGTCGGCAACAAAGAGATCTTCCGCGTGGGCGGCAACGTCATGTATTCCCACACCTCCGCGCGCACCATCTCCAGCCAGGAGCGACAGTATGTAATCCCCGACAACGAGAGCTTCCTCTCCTCCTCAAAATACGCCCACGACAAGGGCCACAACTTCCGCGCCGACTTCCGCATCCAGTGGAATCCCGACTCGTTCAACACCTTCGAGTTCCGTCCGCGCATGATGTACAACCAGAACGACTCGCGCAGCATCGACTCGTCGCTCAACCAGAGCGCCCTCCGCGAGGACATCACCCGCTCGCTCAACCGCCAGACCTCCGACGGCAAGAGCTGGGAATTCGGCGCCGAACTCATCTACAACCACAAGTTCCGCAGCCGTCCCGGCCGCTCCTTCTCCGTGCAGGCGCGCTTCCAGAGCTCTAACGTCCGCACCCACGAGAGCACCTACTCCTGGAACAAATTCTTCCTCTACAACGACTCCATCGACCTCTACGACCAGTATGCCGACGACCACACCTGGAGCAACACCGTCAACGGCCGACTCTCCTGGACCGAGCCCCTCGGCGACGTCAAGAAAGGCAACTTCCTGACCATCGCATACAGCGTGCGCTACCGCTGGAACAACGCCGACAAGATGGTCTACGACCACCCCGTCTCCTTCCCCGACGGATGGCTCGGCGACCCCGTCATCTCCGACGAGCTCAGCCTCCGCGAGGACCTCTCCAACCGCTTCCGCAACGACTACATGAACCAGGACATCCGCCTCGGCTACAAGCACGTCGACAAGAAGAACAACCTCGACGTGGGCCTCTCGCTCGTGCCGCAGTCCTCAAAGAGCATCGACCTCATCAACCACGACCGCGACATCACCCGCCACGTCCTCAACTTCGCCCCCTACCTGCGCTTCCGCCGCAAGTTCACCAAGACGCGCTCGCTCACGCTCAACTACCGCGGCCGCTCGTCGCAGCCCTCGATGACCCAGCTGCAGCCCGTCGCCGACTACTCCGACCCCATGCGCATCGTCATCGGTAATCCCGCCCTCGACCCCACATTCACCCACAACATCCGCCTGCGCCTGCAGAACTTCAACCAGCAGTCCCAGCGCTCGCTCATGGTGATGGCCGACGCCCAGATTGCCCAGAACTCCATCGTCTCGCGCACCAGCTTCGACTCCTCCACCGGCGGCCAGACCACCACCTACGAGAACGTCAACGGCGTGTGGAACGTGATGGGCATGACCATGTACTCCATGCCGCTGCGCAACAAATCGTGGGTCTTCAACGCCCACGCCTTCGGCCGCTACAGCCACGACGTCGGCTTCATGAACGGCGCCCGCAACCTCTCGCAGAGCCTCAACCTCAACGTGATGCCCTCGATAGCATGGCGCCCGGCCCACCTCGAGCTGGAGGTGCGCCCCCGCTACGGGCTGCAAACCTCGCGCAACAGCGTCAGCACCCAGGGCAACCAGACCGTCCACTCCTACGGCGGAATGTTCAACGGCACATTCTACACCGACTTCGGCCTCACTCTCTCCACCGACCTCAACTACACGCGCACCAGCGGCCGCGCTGCCGGTTACAATACCAACAGCTGCCTCTGGAACGCAACGCTCTCCTACTCGATGCTGCGCGACCAGAGCCTCACCCTCTCGCTCCACGCCTACGACCTGCTCCAGCAGAAGGACAACACGCGCCGCACCATCAACGCCCAGTACATCGACGACACAATGTACAACTCGCTCACGCGCTACTTCATGGTGTCCGTTTCCTGGAAGTTCAACACCTTCGGCAAGGGCAACGAGCCGGAGTCGCGCAACGACTGGCGCCGCGGCCCCCACGGCCCCGGCGGTCCTCCTCCCGGCATGGGCGGCCGCCGCCGCCGCATGTAATCACCTCCCGCGCACATAAAAAACCGCACGCGGCGTTTCCGGGATCGGCTTCCGGCGATGTCGCGTGCGTTTTTTTATGCACGTTTTGTCAGTACCAGCGGGGGGTGCGGGGCGGGATGGGCGCGAGGGTGAGGGCGTGGATGGCCTCGGTGTAGGAGACGGCGGTGGAGAGGGCGTCGACGGCGGCACGACCGTCGAGGGCGAGCAGGTAGAGGTGCATCACTCGCCATGCCAGCGCGGCCACGACGGTGGGCGCTTTCAGGTCGGCGAGGCGCCGGTCAACGGTGAAGACGACGGCGGGCGAGTCCTCCGCGTCGGTGTCGGCGTTGATTGTCGGGACGCCGGGGTCGGTGAGAGTGAGGCCGGGGCAGCGGTAGCTCAGCCATGAGGCGGCCTGCGGGATGAGCTGCCACAGGGCGAGGGTGAGGTCGGCGTCGAGCACGCGCAGCTGCTCGGCTTTCTCGGAAGAGAGGGACGCGCGAAGGGCGTCCGTGGCCATGATAAGGTTGGTGATTTCGGGATAAGTGATTGTCATAATCGTTTGGAAGATAAAGGCTTAACAGTTGGGTCAGAAATTGAATTGGCGGGGCGTGACCAGCTCGCGGGCGAGAATCTGTTTGGCGGAGCTCGGCGTGATGTAGAAGCGCGGGGCACCGCCCTCGGCCATGACCATGGTGACGGCCATGGCCAGCGACAGGTTTGCGTGGTTCTGCCTGAGCTTCACTACGCGCTCGGCCACGTCCATAAGCCGCTGACGCGACAGCGTGGTCGGCTTCACGGCGCCGCTGCTGCCGAGGATGTGGCAGACGCCGTTGTAGAGCGGGGTGAAGGAGATGAAGTAGGAGGGCGCGGGACGGTCGACAACGGCCTCGGCGGTCTCCGTGATGGTGGGCGTGCGGCCCTTAAGGCGCTCGCCCTCAATGTATTCGCGCGCGGCGCGCACGAGGGCGCGGTTGCGCATTGCAGTGTGATTCATAGTGATGTGTGTTTTTTTGGGGGGTGAAATGGCCGGGGAATCAGCCGATTAATGTTTTGATTTTGGAGTCGCGGGCGGTGATGAAGGCGTTGAACGACTCGAAGGTGTCCTGGAGGGCGATGGTGGAGTTGCGGACGCGGCTCTCGTAGAGGGCTTGGCCGCCGTTGCCGCCGCTGTCGTTGCCGAGCAGGGCGTCGCTCACGCCGCTGGCCTCGTTGAAGAGTTTCATCTCGATGTCGAGGAGGCGGTAGGCGCCGCTGTCGCCGGTGGGCGTGTTGATTTGCTGAGGAATCACGGGCGAACGGCCGGTGATGGGGATGATGGAGTCGGTGGCGCTCCATCGTGCGGCCACGTCCTCCCAGCTGAATCCGCGCGGCAGCTGGTCGACGGGGAAGAGCAGCACGCCTTTTGCCGACGCTCCCATCACCTTGTCGATCAGCACGATGAGACGGTTGATGAAGCGCTGCTGGTCGAGCACGTCCTCCACGAAGGGGTGCACCTCGCCGTCCGTGAGCGGGTAAAACTTCACCACAAAGGGATGGCTACGGTGGGGCCAGGGCGAAAAGTAGGAGGCGAGGGTGAAGCCGTCGGGGGCCAGCCAGCGGCAGCGCCAGGCGAACGAGATGTCGGCGATGTTGCGGCGCGAGGTCTCGATGGCCTCGAGGGTCCACAGCTCGAAGACGCGGCAGCGTCCTTGCGGCGCCACAAAGAAGTCGGTGCTTTCATGCGCCACGGGGAAGGCGGCGGCATCCGTTGCCGCGAACAGGCGGCGCAGGGCGTCCATGCGGCGGCGGTCACGACCTCCGAAGCGCGAGAGCACCTCGGCCAGGCTCATGTCGTGCATCATGCCGGCCATCTCGATGTCGGTGCCGCGCGGGTCGGTAAAGGCGTTGCAGAAGAATCGCGCGGGGCTGACGTTGTCGACGTAGAGGTCGGTGACGCCGCGGCGCGTCTCGTGGGCCACGCGCTGCACGGCCATGCCCGAGATGAGGAATTCCTCGAGCATGCGCGCGTCGAGCTCGGAGAGCTGGTTGGCGGCGTCGATGTCGGCCGGGAAATCCTTGCGCCACTCGGGACGCAGGCTGCGATAACGGCCTACGATGGTCTTGACGAGGCGGCGTATAAGGTTGTTGGTGAGGGGCTTGCGGCCCGCGGCAGCGATGGCGTCGCCCTCGCGGACAGTGTTGCCGGCGGCGTCGCGCACCAGGTCGCCCCACTGGTCGCCGTAGGTGTAGCGCTTCAGGCGCGTGCGCTGGGCAAGGCGCCCGGAGGCGGCGCTCCAGCAGGCGAAGGCGCCGTTCAAAAGTTCGGTGTTATAGGCTTTTTCGTTCATAATCGGGGAATGTCATAAAGGAGTTTGAGGGCTGATTCGTCCAGCTCATATGTCTCGTCGCCGGGATCGACGACAGCCATGGCAGAGAGGATGACGGGCTTCGTCACGGCGTCGCGGCAGAAGAGAGTGAGCGTTCCGTCGTCGTTGACAAAGGCCGTCGGGCGATGGCGGCCGCTGCGCGCGAAGCGGTTGCGGTTGAGAGTGTCGCGGCGCACGTCGCTGCCGGCGGAGGCAACGGTCACGGGCACTTCGGCGCCGGAGACGGTGAGTGAGACGAGGCGGCGAACGTCAACCGGAAGGCGGGCATGCCAGATGCCGCCGAGGCCGCCCGTCAGCGTCAGTCGCTCGGCGACGTCGTGGAGAACGATATAGCGCAGGTCGCCGTGGTCGAGGAGATGGAGGTACCACTGGCGCATCTCCACGTTCAGCCGCTGCTTGAGGTCGGTGTAGTCGAAGAGCTCCATCGAGCATCCGCTGTGCGCCGAAACGAATCCGCGCGACTCGCGCCAATGGTCAAGCATTTGTTTATCAGTGAGTTTCATAGCGATTAGGGGTTTTAGAAAGTTCATTAAAAAAGCCGGCGCCCGCACGGCGGGGTTGACGCCGCGGGCGCCGGCATGTTTCGGTGTGAAGAGGTCAGACTGCGGCAACCACCTTCATGTGCGACTCGGGATGGCGCAGCACCAGGCAGCTGGCCTCGGTGAGCACGATGGCGTCGGTGTTGCGCACGCCCGAACGGCGCAGGTCGAGGGTCTCGGTGTGGAAGGGCACGTGGACATACTTGGTGAGGCAGTCGGGATCGAGGATGAATCCGTCGTTCTCGTGGCCGCACTGGTCGAAGATCTCGCTGAGGAGCACGTAGAGGCAGCCGAAGTTGGTGCGTATCTCGCGGAACTCGATGCCCCACTTCACGAATGTCTCGCCGGCCTGCACAGCCTTGTCGAAGCTCACCTTGCTAAGCGCCTCGATCAGGCCGCTGCCACCGATCAAAATCTTCTTGGCCGAGCCGCTGCCCTCGCCGGTGAACGCCTTGCGGCACATGTCCACGAGCGTGCCCTGCGTCATGGCCGACGGCTTGTAGGTGAACGTCTTGGGCGTCTGATTCCAGATGCCGCCGGTGAGGTACACCTCCTCGTTCTTGTCGTGGTCGGTGATGATGGCCTTGTTGCCGAAGAGGAAGTTTTTCTCCATGCCCTGGCGCATGTCGATGACGGCGACTTCCTCCTGATCGGAGAAGTTCCAGCCGACTTCCTTGTTGGCGAGCTTCTGGAAGGTGGACTGCTCGACCTGCATTTTGAAGATCTGGCAGTAGTTCTGCGCCTTCTTGGGCAGGGCCTCGAACTGGGAGGTCTGGACGTCGAGCTCGGTGGCGGCGCGACCCATGCGCACAACCTTGGCGCCGACGGGGATGGGGTCCATGTCCAGCTCGCCCGACTCGTTGAAGCCGACGTTGACGAGGCGCACGCGCACGCCGGTGGCGCGGTCGACGCGCTCGACGTACATCATCACGGGCGAGCCGTCGGCGGTCTTGGCCGAGGGAACGAGCAGAGTCTCGGTGGGCGAGAAGATGCCGTTGTTGTCGGTCTTCAGCGTGAAGCACACGTCGTCGTTGTCGGTTGCAATGAGGGTCTCGTCGGAGAGCGCCTCGGTGAGGTTGGCGGAGACGGCCTTGACGTCGACCGAGTAATAGTCGACCTTCATTGCCGAGCAAGGGCGGGCGCCGCCGCAGCGGCTGAGCTGGTCGATGGGAGTGGCCATGGGACGGATGCGGACGATGCGGTCATCGATGGCGTTACGCAAAAGGCCGGGGGCGGCGGTGCGGGTAGCAGAGGTGGTGAGGGGTGCGCCGTTCACAGAGACGCCGTTCTGAGAAGTGATAATTTCCATAGAAAATTGATTAAAATACCTGTTGGTTGAATTAATTTCTTAAAATATTTACAATGGAAAAGTTGCACATATCGCTGATTTTTAGTAAATTAGAGGTAACCAAACCGATAGTTT
>SFOH01000008.1 GCA_004552485.1 Bacteroidales bacterium
AACATAATAACAACATCATAACCCCACGAAAACATGAAGAACGTAATCGCCACAACCGAGGCTCCCGGAGCCATCGGCCCCTACAGCCAGGCCATCGACGCCGGCGCCTTTGTCTACACCTCCGGACAGCTGCCCATCAACCCCGCCGACGGCACCATGCCCGCCGACATCACCGCCCAGACACGCCAGTCGCTCGCCAACGTTCAGGCCATCCTCCGCCAGGCCGGTCTCACAATGGACAACGTCATCAAAACCAACGTCTACCTCGCCGACATGGCCGACTTCGGTGCCATGAACAGCGTCTACCAGGAGTTCTTCTCGGCACCCTATCCCGCACGCTCCGCCGTGGCCGTGCGCACCCTCCCCAAGAACGCCCTCGTCGAAATCGAGATCATCGCCGCCCGCTAACTCCCCGCTCTCCCCTCCGGCCACATACAAATCGGGCTACGCCGCCTTTCTCCTGCGGTGTAGCCCGATTTTATTGCCTATTTTTGCTGTCCGATAAAAGACGGCCGGAGGAATGCCCGCAGAGCGGGCGATTAGGGTAGCCTGCACCCGCGCCTACACTCATGGACGGCTCTGCCGTCCTCGCTCCGCCCTTTTATTAGCCAGCGATAATTGTCTATCGTTCAATGCTCTATGCAATCTGTTCCGGGTCACATATCCTATTGAACTTTTACGTTATTCTTGTAAATTTGGAACCAAGAGCCATTCTGTTTTACGCTTGCCTTGCCATTTTCAAAGTCTCCGGCGTTATCATATTCAAACGGAATAACAATCTCGCCTTCCTTGTCAATATAGCCCCATGTAGCATAAGCATAGGAATTATATTTGACTGCGCAAACTCCATCGTGGAAGGAGCTAACTTTGTAGAACTCAGCAGGAATTTTTAGATTTCCGCTTTTGTCAATAAAACCCCATAACTCTTTACCACCATCATAAACTGCCGCTAAACCCTCGCTAAAATCCTTTGCTCCGCTCCATGGCCCTGACAGTCGAGCACCAGTTTTATCTATAAATATCCAACGATTCTCTTTTACGATAGCGTATCCCTCGTGAAAATCTCTCGCATCAGAATATATGGGTTCGATTACGACTTTGCCGGTCTTGTCGATAAAGCCGTATTTCTGACGGTCTCTTATCCTTGCCAGGCCTTCGGAGAAGCCCCAGGTCTCGTAGAGAGTTGCGGGAATGACTACTTCGTCGTTGTATTTGTAGCCGTAGAAGCCGGTGGTTTTGTCCTGGAAAACTTTGTATTGACTGGTGAGGGCGACGTCGTCCAAGGGGGCGGCGCCGGTGGCGGAGTCGGAGGAGCCGCTTTTGAGGAGGGTGCCGCTGAGGGTGGCAGGGGTGGACTCGGAGACCGTGGCGGTGAGGGTGACGGGCGTATAGCCGGGAGCGGAGATGGTGACGGAGTGGTCGCCCACGGACAGATTCTCCACGATGTTGGGCGTCGTGCCGTAGTCCTTGCCGTCGATAGTGATGGCTGCGTCAAAGGGCTTGTAGTTGATGTTGAGATAGCCGCTGATGACGCCAAGAGCCGGGATGGCCACGGCCGCTCCAGCTGCCCGAGCCGCGGCGTGTGTCGTTGACGAATATCTCCGTCTTGGGGGAGGCGGCGGTGATGGTGAGAGTGGGCATGGTCGAGACGAGTTCGACGGTGCGAGTCTCCTTCTTTCCGGCCATGATAATGTTATCCTGCTGCGAAGCATAGCCGACCGACTCGACGCGGTAGGTGTGGGGGCCGTCGGGCAGAGCCACAGCCACCATGCCGTCCTCGACGGGCTTCTCCGTGCCGTCCACAAAGACGTGGGCATTCGCGGGCGTCACCTTCAGCAGGAAGTAATTCTCCTTGGGGCGCGACGAAGCCGCGGCGGCCGACTGCGGCGCGGTGAGTGTCAGCACGTATGTCACGCCGCCGGTCAGTGGCTCCGGGAACTTGTACATGAGGGGCGTGAACGAGCGCGACAGCACCTTCAGCTGCTTGGTGCCGTCAGTCATATACACCCAGTATTCGCCGCTCTGTTCTTTCACGTCGCCCATGACATTGCCCTGGAACGTGACGTCCTGAGCGATAACCTGCACCTTGACGAGGGCGCACTTGCGGCCGTTGAGATCGTCGCGCGAATACTTCTGCGCGCTCAGGTCGTTGGTGGCGCCGAAGCTTTCGACCACGGCTTTCTGGGCTTGGGCGGACAGCGCCGCCATTAAACTCGCGAGAATGATTACGAAAAGATTTCTCATAACGGATAAAGATGGGTTAGGGCCGAACCGACACGCCGCGCACTCAGGCGCTAACAGTCAGCCGGTTGCGTTTTCTTTGTGCAAATATACGCACTTCTTCTCTTTTATGCAAACATTCCGCCGCTTTCTGTACGAACCCCCGCGCTTTTTGGACGAACCTCAGTAGTTGAGCAACGAAAGCAGGTCGGCGACCACGAACGTAGAGCCGCCCACAAAGATAGCCGACGAGGCCACCGACTCCGCCTCACACGCGCGTATTGCGGCGGCATAACCCTCGGCCACAGTGTCATGCACCGTGCCGTGCAGCCCGTGTTCGGCGCCCTTGGCGGCAATGTCGGCGGCTCGGGCGGCACGCAGTGTCGAAGGCTGCACAAAGTGGTAGACGGCATTGCGCGGCATGAAAGCCATCGATGCCGACACATCCTTGTCGCTGACGAAGCCCAGGACAATGTGCAGGCGTGCATTGCCCTCGCCGGCGCCACAGATGCGGTCGGCGAGCTGCTGCAGACGCGGCCCCAGATATTGCCATGCGCCGGGATTGTGGCCCGTGTCGCAGACTGTGAGCGGCGCCGAGTCCACCGTCATCCACCGCCCCATGAGCCCCGTCAGCTCCGTGACATACTCAAAACCCTGCGCAAGCGCGTCCTGCGGAATGTGCGCCTCGGGCTCGAGGGCGCGGAGGATGGCCAGCGCCGTGTTGGCGTTGCGCTCCTGGAGGGCGCCGCTGAGCTCGCCGTTGAAGCGCATGCCCGTGCCCGCGAGCGTGTAGCAGTTGTGGTCGGCGAAGAATTCCGTGGCGGCAATCCCGGGACGCTCGTCGGCAAAAGTGAGCGGCGCGCCCACGCTCTCGGCTATGCGTCGGAACACCGGCGCCGTCTCCGGGTCGCGCTCGCCGACAATGGCCGGCACGCCCGCCTTGAAGATGCCCGCTTTCTCGGCGGCGATGGCCCCCTTTGTGTTGCCCAGTATGGCTGTGTGGTCGAGGGAGACATTCGTGACGGCCGTGACCACTGGGTCGATGATGTTCGTCGAGTCGAGACGTCCTCCCAGGCCAACTTCAATCACGGCATAGTCGACCTTGTTGCGGGCGAACCACTCGAAGGCCATGACAGTGGCCAGCTCGAAAAACGACGGGTCGCAGTCGAGGCTCATCGCCCGAAAACGCTCCACAAAGTCGATGACGGCCTCATGCGGAATGGGCCGCCCGTTCACGCGGATGCGCTCGTTGAAGTCGAGCAGGTGCGGCGACGTGTAGAGTCCCACGTTGTACCCCGCGGCACGCACCACCGCCGCCACCGTGTGCGCCGTCGAGCCCTTGCCGTTCGTGCCGCCGATGTGAATGCAGCGCAGGCCGCGATGCGGGTCGCCGAAGGCGCGGCTGAGAGTGCGCGTCGTCTCCAGCCCCGGCTTGTAGGCCGCCTGACCGATGCGGTGGAACGCCGCCAGGCGCGTGAACAGAAAGTCGGTTGTCTCTTTGTATGTCATTGCAATTCGTGCTTAATAGAAGATGATTAACCCGGCCACGGCCGCCAGGCAGATAACCAGTATGGGATGCCATTTGGCGAAAAACACGCCGCAGAATGCTGCCACGCAGATGCCCACGGAGAAGCACACCGAGCGCGTGTCCGTGCCGAAGTTGGCGCCGTTCATCAGCAGCATCGCCGCCGACGCAATCAGCCCCACCACCACCGGCCGCAGCCCGGCGAACATCCCCTTGAGATAGACGGTGTCGCGGTGACGGTGGATTAAGTGCGACGTGTACGTCACCAGCACCGCCGAGGGGAGCACCACCACCAGCGTGCACAGCACCGAGCCGAAGATGCCCCAGTACCAGCCCGCGAAGCCGTTGGCCTGCGGGGCCACATAGCCGATGTACGTGGCCGAGTTGATGCCGATGGGCCCGGGCGTCATCTGCGAGATGGCCACGATGTCCGTGAACATCTTCTCCGTGATCCACCCCTGCCCCACAATCAGATTCTCGATGAGCGCCAGCATGGCGTAGCCGCCGCCGAAGCCGAAGAGGCCGATGAGCAGATAGTTCCATATGAGCCTTAGGAAAATCATCGTGCGGCCCCCTCCCCGGGCTTGCGGTTCTTCATCGCGCGCGTGTAAACAACGATGCCGCCGACGGCGCCGAGCGCAATCCACAGCACCGGGCTGGAGACGACGGGTAGCCCCGACCATATCGTCAGCGCCACCACCACCGGAATCCACACCGTCTTCCAATTGAGCTTCGCGGCCTTAGCCGCAGAGATGACCGGCGCGACAATCAGCGCCACCACCGCCGGACGGATGCCGCGGAAGATGGCCGACACCACGCGGTTGCCGTTGATGAGATCGGGCGTCAGAAACAGGGCGATGCAGAGAATAATGACGAACGAGGGCATGATCGTGCCCAGCGCCGCCGCCACACTGCCGCGCTTGCCGCGCAGACTGTCGCCCACGCTCACCGCGATGTTCACCGCCAGGATGCCCGGCAGACTCTGAGCCACCGCCAACAGGTCATAGAAGTCCTCGCGGCGCACCCAGTGATACTTCGTCACAATCTCGCGCTCGATAATAGAAATCATGGCCCATCCGCCGCCGAAGGTGAACGCGCCTATCTTGAAGAACGTGCCAAACAGCTGCCTCAGCCTTGGCACCGCGGCCGTCTCGTTTTCCCTAAGAGTCTTATCGTCCATTGTCACACAAATTGAAATTTGGCAAAAGCGAGCAGCAGCGTCTTGATGTCCTTCTCCGAGAACGACACCTTGATGCGTGCTCCCGCCGGGTTGTCGCCGTCGACTTCCACGATAACGCCGTGGCCGAACTTCGGATGCAGAATCTTCCGCCCCGTTTCCACCTCCGCCGCCGTGTGAGTGGTGAAGTTGCCCTCGGCCCCGGAAGCCGCTTTCGCGGCGACGCTCGCAGTGCGCCGGCGAATAGGCTCGCCCGACTCGATGGCTGCGAACGGCGACGACGAGCGCACCGGCCGCGACTCGCGCGGCATGTCCTCGCGGCTGCCGTCCGAGAAGCTCAGATAGCGCGAGTCGATGTCACGCAGGAACGGCGAGGGCTGCGAGAACACCGTCATGCCGTTGCGGAAACGCTGCTGCGCATAGGAGAGCATGCAGTAGCGCTTGGCACGCGTGATGGCCACATAGAGCAGACGGCGCTCCTCCTCGATGGCCGCCGCATCATCCTTGCTCATCAGCGACGGCAGCAAGTCGTCCTCCACGCCCACCACGTAGACATTGCCGAACTCCAGGCCCTTAGCCGCATGAATCGTCATCAGCGTCACCTTGTCGGCGCTGCCGTCCGCGTCGGGCACCTCCGAGTCCGTCTTCAGCGACAGCTCCGCCATAAAGTCCGTCATCGTCGCCTGCTCGCCCATGCCCTGCTCGCGGCGCTCTTCCACGAAGGCGACAGCCTCCGCCAGCACCTCGTTCACATTCTCCGCCTTGGCGATATTCTCGGGCGTGCGGTCCGAGGCGTAGACGGCCAGCATCCCCGTGCGCTGAATAGCCTCGCGGGCCAGCACATCGGCGTCCACGCCCTTCGCCGAAAGAGAGTTGAGGGCCGTGACAATGTCGGCGAAACGCTGCAGCTTCGCCGCCGTGCCCCGGTTGATGTTCACGTCGAAAAGCCCCGGATTCGAAATAACCGTCCACAGCGGCACCTGCCTGCCCATCGCCGCCGCCGTCAGTTTGCGGAGCGTCGTCTCGCCGATGCCGCGTGCCGGAACATTGATCACGCGCCTGACCGCCTCGTCGTCCTCCGGATTGATGGCCAGGCGGAAGTATGCCACCATGTCCTTCACCTCCTTGCGGGCGTAGAAACTCAGACCCCCGTAGATGCGGTACGGAATGTTGCGCCGGCGCAGACTCTCCTCTAAGAGGCGGCTCTGGGCGTTCGTGCGGTAGAGCACCGCGAACTCGTCGTAGCTGTCGCCCGTCACGCGCTTGCGGCGCGTGATGGCCGCGGCCACAAGGGCACTCTCCTCATAGTCCGAATAGCTGCGCACAACCTCCACGCGGCTGCCCTCGCCGTTGCGCGAGAACACCTGCTTCGGAATCTGATTGCGGTTCTTCTCGATCAGCGTCCCTGCCGCGTTGATGATGTTCTCCGTAGAGCGATAGTTCTGCTCCAATTTGAACATACGCAGCCCCGGGAACGAGCGCTTCAGCCCTAAGATGTTCGAGATGTTGGCGCCGCGGAACGAGTAGATACTCTGCGCGTCGTCGCCCACCACGCACACCCGCTGCTCCTCGCCCGCCAGCAGAGCCACAATATTGTGCTGGGCGAAGTTCGTGTCCTGGTACTCGTCCACCAGGATGTAGCGGAACAGCTCGCGGTAGTGGCGCAGCACGTCCGGATTGTCGCGCAGAAGCACATTCGTGTTGAACAGCAGATCGTCGAAGTCCATCGCCTGCGCCACGCGGCAACGGCTGACGTATGCCGCGTAGATCTGCCCGAACCGGGGACGCCCCGCCGTGCTGTCGCGGTGTGCCGAGTCGTTGTCCGCCACGTACTGCTGCGGCGAGATCAGCGCGTTCTTCAGACGGGAGATGGCCGCGGCCACCGTCGCCGGCTTGTAGACCTTCTCGTCGAGGTCCATATCGCGGATAATCGACTTGATGAGCGAGCGCGAGTCGGCCGAGTCGTATATCGTGAAGTTCGGGCGGTAGCCGATGCGGTCGGCGTTCAGACGCAGAATGCGGGCGAAGATAGAGTGGAACGTGCCCATCCACAGCCGCTGCGCCACCCGGGGGCCGCTCAGCGCCGTCACACGCTCGCGCATCTCGCGCGCCGCCTTGTTCGTGAACGTCAGCGCCATGATGCGGAACGGCTCGTAGCCCCGGGCAAGCAGATGAACAATCTTGTAAGTGAGCACACGCGTCTTGCCCGAGCCCGCGCCGGCAATCACCAGCTCGGGCCCGTCGAGGAATAGGACCGCCTCACGCTGCGCCTCGTTGAGGGCGTCGAGATAGAAAGGAGCCTCGCTCATAACGCTCACCAAAAACGGTTCTGCTCGGGATTATACACAAAGCCGGCGTCGGCAAGCTGCTGCTCCAGCTGACGGCGGTCGATGGAGAGAGCGGCGCAGAGGGCGTCGAGGCCGTCGGGGAATTCGTCGCGCAGCCGGGTGTTAATGAAGCTGAGAAGGATAGCGGGGTCCTTAGGAAGATCATTCATAGCCATTGAACAATTAGGACTGCAAAGGTACGCAATTTCCGTGAGACGGCCGCGCCCTACCCCTCACTTTTTTCGGCGGAAGAGCGGCCGGCGGAGGCGACGTTGGTGATGTAGACGGTGAGCATGGGGATGAGGATGAGGCCCGCGCCCGCCAGAACGATGCTGAGAGTCTTGCCCAGGTCGGTGTAGGCGACGATATTCGAGCCCGTCGTGGTCATGCACATCACCGCCCACCACAGCGTCCGCCCGTAGCTGCTGACCCCCGGATTCACCCCGTGCTCTTCGACGAAGAACATCAGCGAGGCAAAGTAGATGAGGGTGACCAGCAGCACGATGTAGGCGCGGAAGACATTGCCTACGCGGTTTTGCGTGATGAGGCCGGTGAGCACGGCGAAGACCCCGGCGGCACGCACCATCGGCACGAAGCGCAGTACGAAGATGAGCTGCCCGCTGAGACTGATGCCGAGGGCGGGGAGGATGCTGAGGTAGGGTATGCACACAATGAGAAAGGGGAGATTGGCCAGCAGTGCCCGCCCGCGTCGTGCCGAGAAGGCGATTTCGGCGAGGATGTCGGCGAGAAAGACGAGGCATATCCACAGCTGGAGGCGGAGGTAGAGTGGGTCCGAAAGGAAGCTCACGGCATGGAGGGCGTCACGCGACACCATGTAGACGAGCAGGACGGCGCCTGCAATAGTGGCGATGTGCAGTGCGAGCAGCAGCGCCTGCCGCCAGTCTCTTCTGACTTTGTATTCTTGATTCGTTGCGGGCATAAGCGATGATAAGTGCGCGGCGACCGGCACGGCGGTCTGCGCTTTTCTTCTAAAACGCCCTCTCACGCCCGTTGGTTCACGTTCCGGGCCCGCTCCCGTGCTCACGCCGGCATTTTTATATGGACACGGTTTTTCTGATTTGAAGGATTATGCGTAACTTTGCAGGGCGGAACGCGGAGCCGCGGCTTCTGCGGGTTCCCGTTCTTTATAAATAATAGGCACGAGTATGGACAACGAAAATGTATATCCGGGCGCGTTTGAGCGCAAGATTGGTTTTGAGTCGGTTCGCCGCTGTGTGAGCGAGCGCTGTGTGTCGTCGTTGGGTGCGTCGTTGGTGGAGGATATGTGCTGGCAGACGGACGCGGCGACGGTGCGGAGGCTGTTGGAGGAGACGGCGGAGATGGTGGCGGTGGAGGCTTCGGGAGGATTCCCTGGGTTAGGCGACCTGGCTGACCCGGCGCCATGGCTGTTGCCGGCGCGTGTTGAGGGCTCGTTCATCGAGGGTGGCGAGTTGGCGCTGCTGCGCGGTGCGCTGGCGACGGCGGGCGCTATCCGCGCGTTCTTGGCTGCGGCCGAGGAGGGCGAGCATCGGCGGTGGCCGCGGCTGAGCGTGGTGGCCGAGGGGCTGGACGATGTGCCGGAGGTGGCGCGCGCCATCAACGCTGTCATCGACGGTCACGGGCAGGTCAGGGACAATGCGTCGGCGGAGCTGGCGGATATTCGTTCGCAGTTGGGAAGAATCGGCGGGCGCATTGCGTCGGCGATGCGTCGCGTGGTGGCGGAGGGCATACGCGAGGGCTACCTGGAGGCGGACACGACGCCGTCGGTGCGCGACGGGCGGCTGGTGATTCCGGTGGCGCCGATGAACAAGCGTCGGCTGAGCGGCATCGTGCACGACGAGTCGGCGTCGGGCAAGACGTTCTTCATCGAGCCGGCGGAGGTGGTTGAGCTGAACAACCGTCAGCGGGAGTTAGAGATTGAGGAGCGTCGCGAGGTTGTGCGCATCCTCACGGAGGTGACGGCGCAGATTCGTCCTCACATCGCGCAGCTGCTGACGACGTACGACACCCTCGGCGTGCTGGACTTTATCGGGGCGAAGGCGCGGTTTGCGCGGGATGTGCGGGCTGCGATGCCGAGGCTGTCGGAGCGGGCGGAGCTGGAGTGGTACGGCGCGCGTCATCCGGTGCTGCAGATGAAGCTGGAGCGTCAGGGTCGCGGGATTGTGCCGCTGAACATCGAGCTGAAGGCTCCGGACCGCCGTATTCTCATTATCTCGGGTCCGAACGCGGGCGGCAAGTCGGTGGCGCTTAAGACGGTGGGCATCGTGCAGTATATGGCGCAGTGCGGTCTGCTGCCCACGCTCTATGAGGGTTCGGTGATGTGCGTGATGGACGGCATTTTTGCGGACATCGGCGACGACCAGTCGATCGAGGACGACCTTTCGACCTATTCGTCGCACCTGCGCAATATGAAGCATTTTCTGCGGAACGGCGGGCGGCGGACGCTGATGCTCATCGACGAGTTCGGCGCGGGCACGGAGCCGCAGATAGGCGGCGCGATCGCCCAGGCGCTGCTGACGCGTTTCAACGACCTGGGCATGTGGGGCGTCATCACCACGCATTATCAGAATCTGAAGACGCTGGCGGAGGAGACGCCGGGGCTGGTGAACGGTTCGATGCTCTACGACCGGGAGAAGATGCAGCCGCTGTTCGCGCTGTCGCCGGGTCATCCGGGGTCGTCGTTCGCCCTGGAGATAGCGCGCAAGACGGGTCTGCCGCCGGAGGTTATCCGTGACGCGGAGGCGATTGTGGGTTCGGACTATGTGAATCTGGACAAGTATCTGCTGGACATCGCCCGCGACAAGCGCTATTGGGAGAACAAGCGTGAGCGGGTGCGCCGGCGCGAGAAGCACCTGGAGGAGGTGATCGAGCGTTATGAGAACGACGCGGAGGCTCTGCGCTCGTCGCGGCGCGCTCTGCTCGAGGAGGCTCGCAAGCAGGCCGAGGAGATTATCGCGGGCAGCAATGCGGAGATTGAGCGCACCATCCACGACATCCGCCGCGCGCAGGCCGACCGCGAGGCCACGCAGCAGGCGCGTCTGCGTCTGCGTCGGCAGCGCGAGGCGCTGGCCGAGGAGGGCGCCAAGGACGATGTGGCCGACGACAATCCTCTGCTGCGGAAAGCTCCGAAGGCGCGCAGGAAGAAGGCGGCGCCGGCGACTCCCACGACGGAGAAGCGTCAGCTTGCGCCCGGCGACAATGTGCTCCTCGACGGCGCCGGCCAGCCGGGGACGGTGGTGGAGCTGCAGGGCAAGAAGGCGGTCGTGAACTTCGGCGCGATGAAGATGACTGTTGCCGCCGAGCGCCTGGTTCCCACCCTGCGCAAGGCTCAGTCGGGGCTCAAGGCCGCGAGCTTTGTCAGCGCCGCCACGACGGACGATATGCGCAACCGTCAGCTCAGCTTCAAGCCGGAGATTGACGTGCGCGGCATGCGTGCCGACGAGGCGCTGCAGGCTGTCACCTACTTCATGGACGACGCCGTTCAGTTTAACGCGGGGCGCGTGCGCATTCTCCACGGCACGGGCACGGGCGCGCTGCGCATGGCCATCCGTCAGTACCTGGCGACGCTGCCGGCCGTGCGTGTCTTCCACGACGAGGACGTGCGCTTCGGCGGCGCGGGCATCACGGTGGCCGAGCTGTCGTAGTCAACTTTTCGGGGCTGTCCGTCGTTGTAATATGAGAATAAGAACACTCCACATATTGCACAACGATGAAACAGATTATGGACGGATGCACGGCGGCCGCGTGGGTGGCCTACGCGCTGAGTGATATTGCAACGATATACCCGATTACGCCGGTGGCCTCGATGGGCGACACGGCCGACAAATGGGACCTGGCCGGGCGCAGGAATGTGTTCGGCACGCCCATGCAGGTCAGGGAGATGGAGAGCGAACTCGGAGCGGCCGGCGCCACTCACGGCGCCCTCTGCGGCGGCGCGCTGGCCACGACGTTCACGGCGTCGCAGGGTCTGCTGCTCATGATTCCGAATATGTTCAAAATCAGCGGCGAGCTGCTTCCCGCCGTCTTCCACGTGGGCGCACGCTCGCTGGCGACGCAGGCGCTGAGCATCTACGGCGACCACCAGGACGTGATGGCCTGCCGCACCACGGGCTTCGCCATGCTGGCGAGCGCGTCGGTGCAGGAGACGATGGACCTGGCTTTAGTTGCACACCTCGCCGCCATCGAGGGGCGCGTGCCCGTGCTCCACTTCTTCGACGGATTCCGCACGAGCAACGAGCTGAGCACCATCGAGGTCATCCCTTACGACACCATCTCGCAGCTGGTCGACCGTGACGCCGTCGCCGCCTTCCGCCGCCGCGCCATGAACCCGGAGCATCCCGACACACGCGGCTCGGCGCAGGACCCCGATGTCTATTTCCAGAACCGCGAGGCCGCCAACAAATTCTACGACGCCTTCCCCGCCCTGGTGCAGAAGGCCATGGACCGCGTGGGCGAGGCCACGGGTCGCACGTATCATCTGTTCGACTACTTCGGCGCGCCGGACGCCACGGAGGTGGTGATTGCCATGGGCTCGTCGACCCAGGTGCTGCGTGATGTTGTGGAGACGCTGAACGCGCAGGGGCGCAAGGTGGGCTGCGTGGTGGTGCGCCTGTTCCGTCCGTTCAGTGCAGATGCTTTACTCAGCGTTATACCCGAAAGCGTGCGCACCATCGCCGTGCTCGACCGCACGAAAGAGCCTGGCGCGCAGGCCGAGCCGCTGCTGCTCGACGTGATGGCCGCCGTCCAGGAGTCGGGCCGCACGATCCGCGTCATCGGCGGACGATACGGCCTTTCGTCCAAAGACTTCGACCCGGCAATGGCCGTCGCCGTCTTCGACAATGCCGCCGCTGAAAAGCCTCTGCGGCGCTTCACGGTGGGCATCATCGACGATGTCACGCATCTGTCTTTGCCGGTCGGAGCGTCGCCGGTGGAGATTGCCGACGACGTGCGCCAGTGTCTTTTCTATGGCATCGGCGCCGACGGCACGGTGGGCGCCACGCGTCAGGCCGCTGCCATCATCTCGGCCGAAGACAGCCTCTATGCCCAGGTCTACTTCAGCTATTCGGCCAAGAAAAGCGGCGGCTACACCATCTGCAATCTGCGCTATGCCCCGCATTCCATCCGCGCCGAATACTCCATCGAACAGGCCGACTATGTCGCCTGCAACAAGACCGGCTATGTCACGCGCTTCGACGTCACGGGGCGCTGCAAGCCGGGCGGCATCTTCGTGCTCAACTCGCCGTGGACGGCCGCCGAAATGGAGAAGCAGCTGCCCGCGGCCATGCGCAGTCAGATTGCCCGCAAGGGTCTGAAGTTCTACAACATCGATGCCACGGCCATCGCCGCGAAGGTCGGCCTGGGCCAGCGCGTGGGCGTGATCATGGAGGCCGTCTTCTTCACCATCTTCAAGGCCACGGGCGACACCGCCGCCGCCATCGACGCGCTGAAAGGGCTGGTTAAGAAGACCTATATGCACGAGGGAGGCGATGTCGTCGCCCGCAACCTGCAGGCCATCGACATGGTGGCGCAAGCCGTCACGGAGATACCTGTGCCCGCCGCGTGGGCCGACGCCGCCGAGTCCGCACCGCAGGCTTCCGCCGCTGGCGACACCCCGCTCGAACGCTTTGTCGCAAAGGTCGCACGGCCGTGCATGGCCCTCAAAGGCGACACTCTGCCCGTCTCCGTCTTCACCCCCGACGGCGTCATGCCCGCGGGAACGACGGCATGGGAGAAACGCTGCATCGCCATTGACGTGCCCGAGTGGGAGCCGGACAAGTGCGTGCAGTGCACGATGTGCTCCGTGGTCTGCTCTCACGCCGCCATACGCCCCGTGATGATGACCGCCGAGGAGAAGGGCGCCGCCCCCGACGGATTCACGTCGCTGCCCTGCCACTGGCACGCCGCCAAGGGCATGTTCTACCGCATCCAGGTCTATGCCGCCGACTGCACGGGCTGCGGCTCGTGCGCCGTCGTCTGCCCCGGTCATGCGCTGACCATGAAGCCCCTGGCCACACAGCTCGACGAACAGGAGCGCCTGCTCGCATACGTGCAGACCATCCCCTGCAAGGAGTCGCTCATGCCCGACACCTCGTTCCCGGCAACACAGTTGCGCCAGCCGCTCATGGAGTTCTCCGGCGCCTGCGGAGGCTGCGGCGAGACGCCCTACGTGAAGATGCTCACACAGCTCTTCGGCGACAGTCTCGTCATCGCCAACGCCACGGGCTGCTCCTCAATCTGGGGCGCCAACTTCCCCAGCAACGCCTACTGCGTCAACAGCCGCGGCCACGGCCCGGCATGGGGCAACTCGCTCTTCGAGGACAACGCCGAATACGGCTTCGGCATCGCCAGCGCCTTCGTACACCGCCGCGAGGCCCTTAAAGCCGTGGCCGAAGCCGCTCTCGCTTCCGACGAAACGCCCGCCCCTGTCGCCGACGCCCTCAAGGCTTGGCTCGAGGCTTACGCCGACACAACCGCGTCTATCGCCGCCTCACAAGCCCTTGTAGCCGCCGTCAAGGCCGCGCCCAACGAGGCTTACAACGCACTCGCCGACAACGCCGACATGCTCGCCAAGAAGTCGGTATGGGCCATCGGCGGCGACGGATGGGCCTACGACATCGGATTCGCCGGCCTCGACCATGTCCTGGCGCAGAACATCGACATCAACCTGCTCGTGATGGACACCGAGTGTTACAGCAACACAGGCGGACAGACATCCAAGGCCACACCTCTCGGCGCCGTCATGAAGTATGCCGCCCACGGCAAACGCACGGCCAAGAAAGACCTGGGCCGCATGATGATGACCTACGGAAATGTCTACGTGGCACAGATTGCCCTCGGCGCCAATATGCAGCAGACCGTCGATGCCATGCGCGAGGCCGAAGCCTACCCCGGTCCCTCCATCGTCATCGCCTATTGCCCGTGCATCAACCACGGCATCCGCTCCGGCATGAGCCACTCCATCACCGAGGAGCGCGAGGCCGTGAAGGCCGGATACTGGCAGATCTACCGCTACAACCCGCAGCTCGAGGCACAGGGCCGCAATCCGCTGACCATGGACATGGCCGCTCCCGACACCGACGCCGTCCTCAACACATTCCTGGCCGGCGAGGACCGCTATGCCGACCTCACCATGGTAGACCCGGCCGAAGCACCCGCTCTCCGCGCACGCCTCCGCACACGTCTCCGCACCATCTACGGCGACCTCACCTACGACGCCGCCCGCCGTCCCACAGCATCGCCCTCATCCGAAGACAACGCCGCCAAGACGACGCCGGCTCAGGCCCATTAATCGCCAACGAGGTTGAACGGCACGGTGCCCCCACTCGTGTTGGTGCGTTATAAAATCCCTAACGCACCGCCACGCGGTGCGCTCTGAAATAATATGCGTGTTACCAGGGGTTTGGCAGCGCTATGCGCAGCCTGCACGCCCTGGCTACCCTTATCGCCCGCTACGCCGGCGCCCTCCCCCTCGACATCAAATGCCGGAATCAAAGGGGGGAGGGTTAGCGGGGGAGGGCGTGGACGGTCATGAGGCAGGCGGCGCAGTCGAAGCGGAGGGAGAGGGGGCGCATGCCGGGTGTGCGCGGCCGCAGGACGAGGGTGGCGGGCAGGCGGCGCGTGGCCTGCGGGTCGCGGAGGCAGGCGCCCATCTCGCGGCGCAGGCAGTAGCGGCAGGTCATGACGTGGGTCTCGGCGTCGGCCGCGGGCATGGCGCACTCCATGGCGGGTGCCATCTCGCGGGCGCCGTGGTCGCGGTAGAGGCGGCGTGCCTGAGAGTTGGCGACGTTGTCGTGGAAGGTGAGTGTCTCCGACCACATTTGTGCGTCCGCATCCTCGGGACGGCGGCGCTCGCCGGCGTATGTGGCCGCTGCGGCATGGTCGAGCAGGGCCACGGCGTCACGACGCAGGGCGGCGAGGATACCCGCGGGCACGAAGATGCCGTCGCCGGGGAGGTCGGTTATCGTGCCGGCCGTGTAGATTGTGTCGCCGAGCTTGGAGAGTGTGGCGGCGCGTACCGCCGTCTGAGGCTTCCGTGCGATGCCGGGCTCGCACTGTGTCGTGGCCGTGACGGCGCAGCCGCGTTCGTCGCGGAGGTCGAGTGCCAGGCCGCCGGGGATGGCGCGCAGGGTAATGTCGACGCATATGAGCCGTCGCGGACGTGCCGCGGCGAGTGTGTCGGCGAACGCCTTGTCGGCATTGCGAAAGAGCCGGGTGCCGGGGCGCAGGTCAACGGGGATGGCGAGATGGAGGACATTGCCCTCGACGCGGTTCACGCGGAAGCCGGAGAAGCGTCCGTCCTTATCGAAGAAGCCGAGGCCGTCGCCGTTGCTGAGCTGCGTGGTGAGGCGTGCCGTCACTTGCCGTCCGTTTACGCGCGTCACCGTGCCGACCTCGGCGCCCACCCACTTGGGCGTGAGCATGGAGGCCAGGTGCAGCGACTTGCCGCCGACGCTGCCCGGGCGGCGCGAGCAGAAGTAGTCGGTGTAGCCGCGGTTGAAGGTGCTGTCCACGTCCGGCGTGAACCCGGCCGCGGAACGTCCCGCCGAGGCGCGGCGGTAGAGCTCGGGACGGGCAGATTTTGAACGACGACACGCCGGCATCGGCCAGCTCGCCGAGTCGCGCCATGCGGTTCATGTCGCGCAGGGAGAGGAAGTGGCGGTTGGCCATGATCACATTGCCGTCGGCGTCGGTGAGGTCGTAGGGCAGACGGCAGATTTGCGCGCACTCGCCGCGGTTGGCCGAGCGGCCGCCGTTCACCAGCGAGGCGCGGCAGTCGCCGCTGTAGCTCACGCACAGGGCACCGTGGACGAAAGCCTCAAGGCGCACGTCGGGTACGGCCTCGTGGACGGCGCGTATCTCCGCCACCGACATCTCGCGCGGAAGCACCACGCAACTCATGCCCAGCGCGGCGAGGAAGCGCACCTTGTCGACGGTTCGCGCGTCGCACTGCGTGGAAGCGTGCAGGGCTATGGGCGGTATGTCCATGCGCAGGAGTGCCATGTCCTGGACGATGAGAGCGTCGACACCGGCGGCAAAGAGGGCACGGACGGTCTCGCGCGCCTGGGCGAGTTCGTTCTCGTAGATGAGCGTGTTGAAGGTGACGTAGACGCGGGCGCGGTAACGGTGGGCATAGCGGCACACCTCGCGTATGTCGTCGACGGAGTTGGCGGCGGCGGCACGTGCGCCATGATCGGGACCGCCCATGTAGACGGCATCGGCGCCGCAGTCGATGGCGGCGATGGCCACCTCGCGGTCGCGGGCGGGAGCAAGCAGCTCGAGGCTGCGGACTGTCTCTTTCATTTCCCCTTTTTCTTGCGTACTGAAAAACCGAAGTGACCCAGCTTCTCGCCCAGGGCGAAGTAGCCGCCGTGGACGTAGGCCATGAGCCCGGCGCGCGCCATGTCAAAAGCGCCCGTCTCAGGGTCGATATATTGCTCGTCGGCCAACAGCCCTAACACCTCGGCAAGGAACAGGTCGTGGCTGCCGAGGTGTATGATGTCCTTGACGCGGCACTCGATGGCCAGCGGACTCTCGGCGACGTAGAAGCACGTGTTGGCCACACCTGGCACGGGCGTCAGCCCCGTCTCGCGCCATTTGTCATAGTCGCGGCCCGAGCGCACGCCGCACCAGTCGGTGGCGCGCGCCATGGCGGCCGTGGTGAGATTGACCGTGAACTGCATCTCGCGGCAGATGATGGCGTGGGAGTGTCGCTCGGGGCGCACGCTGATGCTGAGCATGGCCGGATTCGTGCACACCGTGCCCGTCCACGCCACCGTCAGCAGATTCGCCTCCTTGCGCGTCGAGCCGCAGCTGACGAGCACGGCCGGCGCGGGATAGACCATCGTGCCGGGTTTCCATTGAACGTGACTCATATCTCAATATTTATTCGGTTTCGTGATTCGTTCCACAAAGTTACGACTTTTTCCCCACCCCTGCAAATCCGCCGGCTACGTGTAGGCACACTAAAAAAGGAACGGCTCACGCAGTTCCTTTCTTAAGAGGTTTCCAATAGGTACAATTTCTAAGGTAAAAAAAGATTGTTTTAGGTTTGCGGTACAAAGGTAGTAACGATTGTGGCAATGTGCCAAATAATTTTTTATGTTTTACAGCATGTTTTTTCAGCACATTCTCGGTCTTGCTCCCGCGAATCCCGCTGTTAATGCTGTTTTTCAAGCGTTTAGGCCCTTGCTTTTGCCGCAATAAACCGCGAATCTCATTAAGTTAAAAATTGTAAATGCAAGCGTCGTCTCTGTCATTATGCTCAAAAACATGCTTTTAGGCACAGGTTTCACACGTCGCTGAGGCGCCACCATGCATAGCTGATGCCGCGGTCCTGCTCCGGGTCGGTCTTCTCGATGACGCGCAGCCGGCGCACCACCCACAGCGTCACGGGCAGCACGAGTATCTCGTAGGCGGTCTTCAGCACCACTTGCGTTATCATGAGTTTGACGATGAGCTCCCAGCCGAATGTGCCGGCGAAAGCCACGGGGAAGAAGATGGCCGAGTCGACGCCCTCGCCGAAGAGAGTGGAGACGATGGCGCGGACGGAGAAGCCGCGGCCCTGGCTCTTGATTTTCATGCGGCTCATGACGTAGGCGTTGACCATGCTGCCGCAGAAGAAGGCGGCGAAGCTGGCGGCGAGGATGCGCGGCACGGCGCCGAAGATGTTCTCCATGTCTTTCTGCGCCGTCCACTCGGGTGTCCCCGGCAGCCATATCGCCAACTGGAGCATGAGGCTGACGAACAGCGCGGCCGCAAAGCCCAGCCATATCACGAGGCGCGCCTTGCGGAAGCCGTAAATTTCGACGATGCAATCGTTTATAATGTAGGAGATGGGGAAGACGATGACACCGGCGGTGAGCGTCAGCGGGCCGAGCGGCACGGTCTTTATCTCCATAAGGTTACTCACAATCAGACAGATGCAGAACAGCACTGTCAGCGCCACGAAGAGCGGCGAGAAGCCCTGACGGGCGGCAGACGCCGGGGTTGCGGCGGCGTCTTCAATCTTGGTTTGGTGTTTCATTGGTCTTGTTTTTAGAGAGGTAGCAAGCACTCTGTTATGTCAAAAGGGAATCTTATAATTCTTATAAATCTTATAAATCTTATGATTCGTCGGTGAGGAGCCGGAAGCCGTCGGCGGCGGTGAAGCGCCCGTAGGTGAAGAGGCGGAAGAAGTCGCCCAGGCAGACGTAAGTGGCATGGTCGGAGCCGGGCACGCGTTCGATGACGGGGCAGTGGTTATGGCCGGTGACGAAGAAGTCGATGTCGGGATGCTCCCGGGCATACTCTTCGGCAAACGCGAGCTGCGACGTAATCGGATAGACCTTGCCGGTGGCCTCCTCGCCGCCCTCTTTGAGGCGGTTGTGGCGGCTCCAGGCAAAGCCGAAACTCATGAGCCACGAGGGGTGCAGGGCGCGTCCAACGGCCTGCCAGAACGGACTGCGGAAGACGGCGCGCATCAGTCGATATGAGCGCGGCTGCGGCCCGAGGTTGTCGCCGTGGCTAATGAAAAAGCGCCGGCCGTCGATATCGGTCACCAACTCCTCGTCGATGACGGTCACACCCAGCTCGTCGCGCAGATAGGTGTACGTCCACATATCGTGGTTGCCGCGGAACCAATAGACGCGGATGCCCGCGTCCGTCATATGCGCCAGCTGTCCGAAGAGTCTCACGAAGCCTTTGGGCACGACGTGGCGGTACTCGAACCAAAAGTCGAGCATATCGCCGACAAGGTAGACGGCTTCGGCATCCGCCTCCATGCGCCGTAGCAGGCCGACAAGGCGCTCCTCATGGGCGCGCGCGTCGGCGATGTAGCGGGCGCCGAGATGGGCGTCGCTCACAAAATACGTGGCCTTGCGTCCGGCGTCAGCTTTCATAAAAAGCCTAACTCGAGTTTGGCCTCCTCGCTCATCATGTCCTTGGTCCATTCGGGCTCAAAGACGATGTTGATGTTCACGTTCTCGACGCCCTCGATGCTTTCCAGCTTGAGGCGCGCGTCCTCGACGATGAAGTCGGCGGCGGGGCAGTTGGGGGCCGTGAGCGTCATGTCGACGTTGACGTCGCCGCCGTCGGTCACGTCTATATTATATATGAGTCCGAGGGAGTAGATGTCCACGGGAATCTCGGGGTCAAAAACGGTGCGCAGCATCTCCACCACACGGGTCTCGATGCGCAGTTTCTCGTCCGCTGTCATAATTTCCTTTCTAATTTTTTGCAAAGATAGTCAAATTTACTTACCTTTGCAAGCGACAAACCATAATAAACCGTAAAGAACAATGAAAAGACTGACCCGAATTATGGCCGTGCTCGCACTTGCGCTGGCCGCCGTGGTGCCCGCTCAGGCACAATTCCGCATCGGCCCCCGCGTGGGCGTTGCCGTTAACAAATTCTCCTTCAACAAGGAACTTCTCAACTCCGACAACCGCGCCGGCTTCACCGGCGGTCTCATGGTCGAGTTCACCGTGCCCATCGTGGGCATCGGCTTGGACGCATCAGTGATGTATGCCCGCCGCTCGCTCTCCCACACTGTCACCGCCCTCGACAATGAAGACATCGCCGACGGTAACAACACCATCTCGAAGCACCTCGACTACATCGACATCCCCGTCAACCTCAAATACAAGCTGGGTCTCCCCGTTCTCAGCAAAATCGTGAAGCCGTACTTCACTACCGGTCCCGACTTCGCCTTCCTCGTTTCCGGCAAGAACATCTACAAGAACTTCAACCTCAAAGGCCGCAGCTGCGACATCAGCTGGAACTTCGGCTTCGGACTCGAGTTGCTCAACCACCTGCAGGTCGGCGCCAACTACGGCTTCGGCATCAACAAAGCCATCAAGAACACAGGCATAGCCTCCAATGTGCAGCCCATCGAGGGCAAATCGCGCTGCTGGACCATCACAGCCGCATACCTCTTCTGATTCTCCCAACTCCCTATAACAGCAACGGCGACCGCATCACGGCCGCCGTTGTTATTTATTCGCTGGTGGGGGTCACTCCTCGCCGGCGCGGCGGAAGGAGTAGTCGTGGTCGTCAATCTCGACGCTGAGGATGTTGTCCTTAACTTTCACGTCAGAGAGGCGATGGTAGCGCAGATACTCCTGGCGCATATTCGAGAGAATGTCGGTCTTGAAGCGCCAGAACTGGCCCGTGCGCAGATTCTCGATTTCGGGATGCTGCCGGCCGTCGGCCACATTCGACGTAAATTTCACAGCCTCGGGGTCCATGCTCACTTCGATGGAGTTGTCGTCGAGGAAGATGGCGATGTCATCGTCGTCCACGAACTTGTAGGTGCCGGTGGCGGTGGTGATGGCCGAGACGCTCACCTCGTAGGGCACGTCGAGCGACACGCCGTTGTTCTCGTTTATCTCGTCCTGGGCCGACACGGTGGAGGAGAACTGCACGGTGCCGTCGATAGAGTCGTTCGACTCGGGCGTGAATGTCAGCGTGGTGATGACGCGGCTGTTCACCAGCGGGCCCGTCACGCCGTCCGAACCGGCGGCCGCCATCTTCTGAGGCGTGCCCGTCCATGTGCCTTCGATGTCATCCTTGCTGCTGCAAGAAGAGAGGGAGGCGAGGGTTGCGGCAATGAGTATGCCGCTGCATAAGCTTGAAAGTTTCATTGTTATATAAAGTGTTTTGTTATGTATCTAAACGAACGGACACGCCGCGATGTTCACCACTCATCAACGCGGACGCAATGGCCTCGCGGCTGCGGCTCATGAGCTCGGCCACGTCATAGCGGCCATCCTCGGGAGGCTCGATGGGGCGGTGGATGGTGAGGGTGATATGTCCCGGACGGGGCAGACGCGCCTGCGGGGGCATCACGTGGTACGAACCCGAGATGGTGACGGGCACCACGGGCAGGCTGAATTCCTCGGCAAGGTGGAAGGCGCCGCGCTTGAAAGCGCCCAAGCGTCCGGTCTTCGTGCGCGTTCCCTCGGGGAACACCACCACGGAATAGCCCTCGCCAAGGCGACGCTCTGCCGTCTCCATCGTGCGCTTGATGTCGGCGGGAGTGCGGCGGTTGACGTAGATGTGTCCGGCGCGGTAGCAGGCGTAGCCCACGAGAGGAATCTTGCGCAGGCTCTGCTTCATCATCCACACAAAGTGGTGGTTGAGCCAGCCGTAGATGGCGAAGATGTCGTAGGCGCCCTGGTGGTTGGCCACGAAGATGCAGGCGCGGCCCGGGCGCACGTTCTCGCGGCCCTTCACCGTCACGCGCACAAGCGACAGCCATGCCATCACCCGTGCCCACACGTGCGCCGGATAATACCCCAACCGCGGCCCGACAACGATACTGCCGAGCATCACAATCAACGCCGTCACAACGGTGACGACAACCATCAAAGGTATCATAATCACGAACTGATAGATGCGGTAGAGGAACATCATGGCGCAGGCTTTTTGAGAAATTTCACCACAAAATTAGCCAAAACTTATGGAAATTCCAAAACCATTCGTTATATTTGTGGTTCAATAAGCATAACGCCCCTCCAATTCAAGCACACCCCATGGACATAAAACAGCGAATCGAGAGCCTGCGCGCCCTCCTCAATGAGCACAACCACAAATACTACGTAGAGAACAGCCCCGAAATCTCCGACCAAGACTTCGACGCGCTCATGCACGAACTCGAGGCCCTCGAACGCGAGCACCCGGAGTACGACGACCCCCTCTCTCCGACACACCGCGTCGGCTCGGACCTCTCATCACTCTCCGGCTTCGAGCAGGTCGAACACATCTACCCGATGCTCTCGCTGGCAAACACATATTCCATCGACGACGTCGACGCCTGGGTCACCCGCGTGGAGACCGCCCTGGCCGGACAGAAGGCCACCATGGTCGGCGAACTCAAATTCGACGGCACCGGCATCTCCCTCATCTACGAGCACGGCCGCCTCGTCCGCGCCGTCACCCGCGGCGACGGCACGGTCGGCGATGTCGTCACCGAAAACGTCAAGACCATACGCTCCATCCCCCTGCAGCTCAAAGGCGAGGGCTACCCCGACTTCTTCGAGATTCGCGGCGAGATACTCATGCCGTGGAAATCGTTCGAGCGCCTCAATGCCGAACGCGCCTTCAACGAGGAGCCTCTCTTCGCCAACCCCCGCAATGCTGCTGCCGGCACCCTCAAACTCCTCAACCCCCGCGAGGTCGCACGCCGCGGCCTCGACGCACGCCTCTATTACCTCCTCGGCGAGAATCTGCCCTACGACAATCACTACGACAACATGAAGGCCGCACGCTCATGGGGCTTCAAGGTCTCAGACGCCATGACGCTCCTCGACTCCGTGGAGGCCGTCGACCGCTACATCAGCCACTGGGACCAGGCACGCCGCGAGCTGCCCGTCGCCACCGACGGCCTCGTCTTCAAGATAAACTCCCTGCGCCAGCAGCTCAACCTCGGTTTCACCGCCAAGAGTCCGCGCTGGGCCGTCGCCTATAAGTTCAAGGCCGAACGTGCCGCCACGCCCCTGCGCTTCGTGTCGTTCGACGTCGGCCGCATGGGCATCATCACCCCTGTCGCCAACCTCGAGCCCGTCCTCCTCTCGGGCACGGTCGTCAAGCGCGCATCGCTCCACAACGAGGACATCATGCGCAGCCTCGACATCTGCGAGGGCGATACGCTCTACGTCGAAAAAGGCGGCGAAATCATTCCGAAGATTGTGGGCGTCGACCTCGAGAAGCGCCCCGCCGATGCCAAGCCCGTTCAGTTCGTGACACACTGTCCCGCCTGCGGTACGCCGCTCGTGCGCGTCGAGGGCGAGGCCGCCTGGGTGTGCCCCAACCGCTGGGGCTGTCCCCCGCAGCTCACCGGCCGCGTCGAGCATTTCGTCGGTCGCCGCATGATGGACATCGACGGCATCGGCGAGGAGACCAGCGAGGTGCTCTTTGCCACCGGCCTCGTACGCGACATCGCCGACATCTACGAACTCACCCGCGACAAGCTGATGGGGCTCGAGCGCTTCGGCGAGAAGAGCGCCGACCGCATTATGGACGGCATCGAAGCCTCGAAGAGTGTGCCCTTCGAGCGCGTGCTCTACGCCCTGTCCATCCCCTTCGTCGGCGAGACGACGGCACGCCGCATAGCCCGCACCGTGCGCAGCATCGACACGCTCATGGCCATGAGCCGCGAGGAGCTTGAAGCCATCGAGGATGTGGGCCCGAAGGTTGCCGAGAGCATTATCAGCTACTTTGCCGCCCCGCAGAACAAGGAGGTTGTCGAGCGACTGCGCCGCGCCGGCGTGCAGCTCGAGTCCGCCGAGGCCGATGCCGCCGTTTCTGACAAACTGGCCGGAAAGAGCATCGTCATCAGCGGTGTCTTCGCCAAGCATAGCCGCGACGAGTACAAGAAGATGATCGAGGCCAACGGCGGCAAGAACGTCGGCAGCATCTCCAAGAAGACCGACTATGTCCTTGCGGGCGAGAACATGGGCCCCGCCAAGCGCGAGAAAGCCGAGAAGCTGGGCATCCCGCTCATCACCGAGGACGACTTCCTGCGCATGATTGAGTGAGTCAAGCCGCGCAATTGACTTTTGCCGCTTTCCGCAGTCTAACATGAAAACCAACCGTATAAACTTATGATAAAGCGATTAATGGCTATCGTGGCTACCGTGGCGGCGCTCTCGGCGTCGGCGCAGGTGAAAGCCCCCGACTTTGCCTATCCCAAAACCGTGAAATCAGAGGCCGAGAAGGGTCTGAAGAAGGCCGGTGACGACGGCGTGGCCCAGCTCGACTACCTCATGCAGCTCACCATCGCCGACGCCCTCATCGACGAGGCCACCATGCCGAAGAGCCTGGAGCGCGTGCTCGAGTACGGCCACCGTCAGAAGAATCCGCAGACGGCGGCGCTCTTCAACCTCTATGCCGCCACGCTGGCCAACCAAATCTACGAGCGCAACATGTGGACATACGACCGCCGCGACCTGCCCCTCGCGCCGCGTCCCAAGGACATGACGGAGTGGTCGGGCAAGATGTTCCGCTTCTATGTCGACTCGCTGTGCACGGCCGGTCTCAAAGCCGCGGGCGATATGCCGGTGGCCGACTTACTGCCGGTGATTAGCGCCGACAAGCTCCAGCAGCTCTACTTCCCCACGCTCCGTGACTTTGCCACGGCCGTAGCGCTGGGCCTGCAGAATCCCTACTCCTCCGACATCAGCCGACAGATGAAGCTCTATGAGTCAGCCATCGCCGCGCATCCCGAGGGCTCGGCGCCCTGGTATGCCTGGCACGCTCTCGCGCCGTTCCCGGGCAAGTGTGCCAAGGAATGTCTGCGTCTGTTCAACGAGGCGAAGAACCGCCGCGAAGCACTGGTGCTCTGGCAGGACATCATCGACGAGACGGACGTCGGCGACTCCATAACCGCCCGTCCCGATTTTCGCGAGGCTCTCAAAACGGCCACGGAGATTGCCGCCACCACAGAGTTCAAGGGCTTGTTCACGAACTTCAACAACTTCATCTATGGCGCGTCGGTGACGGCATCGGCCGAAGAGATGGTGCCCGCCGACACTCCGTTCGAGTTGGCGCTCTCGACAGTTCGCAATGCCTCGAAGGTGAAGGTCACCTTCGTGCGCTTCGACAACGAGAAAGCCCGCCGCCGCTATATGCGCGACAAATTGGGCAAGGGGCTGGACACGTACGAGTTCACTTACGACTTCGAGAATACGCCGGTGAATCAGTCGCGCAAGGTGAGCATCGAGCTCCCCGCAGGTTACTATGCCGTGCGTGCGTCGGCCGACAACCACGTGAACAAGCAGCAGAACCTGGGCCGCGTGGACGTGCTGCCCTATACCGCCGTGCTCTTCAAAGCACCGGGGACGGCCGTCGTGGGCGTCTATGGCCTCGCGGACGGCAAAGCTATGTCCGGGGCGAAGGTGTCGCTGGTCAATCACAAGGACAAGACAGTCGCCTCCGGCACCACCGACCGCGACGGCCGCGTGAGCTTCCCCGTATCCGTGGGAAACTGCCATGTGCGTGTCAGCGCCCTCGGCATCGTCAAGGACTTTGACGACGAGAGCATCTACAATACCGGCCGCGTCAGCCGCCTTAACAGCAACCTGCGCGTGTCCTTCGCCACCCAGCGCGGCCTCTATCACCCGGGCGATTCCGTGCGCTTTGTGGCCGTCGCCATGAACGACTCCATGGTCGTCGCCGACCGGAGGCTGACCATCAAACTCACGGACGTTGACGGGAAGGAAGTGGCGAAGACGACGGGCGTGACCGACACGTTCGGCCGTTTTGCCGCCGCCATTGCCATCCCTGCCGAAGTGGAGCGCACCGGCTCGTTCCGCCTCATCGTTGACGACGACAATATCTCCGGCTCCGCATCCGTCATGGTCAGCGACTACAAGCTCCAAGGCATCGAGATGGCCGATCTCAAGGCCATCCCCAACGACCGCGCTTCGGCCTCGGCCACGGTCTCGGGCCGCGTCCGCACCTTCAGCGGCCAGCCCGTCTCCAACGCTGTCGTCACAGTTCGGCTCAATGCCGACGCCGACTCGCTCAAGGCCGTGGAGACACTTACGGACACGGAGGGCAAATTCAGCGCCGTGGTCAAATATCCGGCCTCGTTCTCGAAGGAAAGCCGCTACATGAGCGCAACGGCGACGGTGACGGGTCCCGACGGCAACACCGTCAGCGAGAGCACCTCCTTCGACGGCATGTACCCCTACACTCTCACCGTGGTCATACCCTATGATGGCTGCTCCACGCACGAACCCCTGAAACTCATCTATCTGCTTCATAATGCGGCGACAGACTCGCTGGCCGTCCCCGTCAAGTGGCAGCTGATGAAGGACAAGAAGCCGGTGAAAGAAGGCACGATAGAATCCTCGCCGGCACAGCTGGATTTCCGCGACATGCGCACGGGCTACTACTGCCTGTCAGTCACACCGGCAGACACGCTCCTGGCCGCGCCTCAGCTCAACTACATCACGCTCTACAACCCCGGGCAGGCCGTCATCCCCGACTCGACACAGAACTTCTATCTGCCTAAGAACGCCTTCGAATCCAAGAACTGTGCCATCGACGTGGAGGTGGGCGTGAACCGTCCTGTCACGCTCACAGCTGTCATTCCCGGCAAGGATGGTGCGGCTCCGTCATTCCAGTCGTTCGCGCTGAAGCCCGGTTATCGCACCATCGCCATCAAAGTCGGTGACGGCGAACGCGCCGAGCTTGTGGCTGTCAACAACGGAAGCATTCAGCGCGAGACAGTGAGCATCACCCACCCGCAGAAGCCAGAGCTGACCGTGACGCTGGAGAGCTTCCGCGACAAGGTTGTCAGCGGTGGCAAGGAGAGCTGGACGGTGAAGGTCACCGACAAGGAGGGCCACGCCGTCGATGCCGCCGTGGTTGCGAACATCCATGACTATCGCCTCGACCTGCTCCGCACGCCCGCACGTCTGAGTCTGCACAGGCAGTTTTACACGCCCAATCCGCTGCGAATCGCGACGCCCTACTCCTATCGCTATTCCGCTAATTTCCTCAACGATTACAAATTGGAGGACGTCTACCGGCTGACACTCCCCACGTGGAGATACTCATTCGTCGGAAGCAGGCGCCACATCGCAAGACCCCTGCGCGCAGCAGCCGGCAAGAGCAAGCAAATGTCTGATTTTGAAGACTTTTTCCTCCCGGACGAGGCGTTCGTAGCCTACGGCACAACGGTAGCCGAGGCGCCTATGGCCAACAAGGCTATGGCCGTCGAGAGTGTGGCGGAGGCTGCCGATGCCGAAGAGGAAGAAGCCGAGCCTGACGCCGGCGAGGCCAAGGAAGGCAGCGACGAGCAGGTCGAAATCCGCACAGGCGAGCTCACGGAAGCGCTCTGGGCTCCGATGCTCACAGCCCGCAACGGCATCGCCGCCATCGACTTCGCCGTCCCCAACGCCAACACCACCTGGGCTGCCGACGTCACGGTCTTCACCCGCGACTTGGCCTCGGCACGCGTCAGCAAGCGCTTCGTCTCGCAGAAACCCGTCATGGTGAGCATCAACGCCCCGCGGTTCCTGCGTGTCGGCGACCGCGCCAGCGTCATCGCCTCATACATGAACACCACCGACAAGCCCCTCACGGTGCGCGCCATGCTGGTGGGCTCCGACTCCCTCTCGCGCTCGCTCGTGATTGAACCCGGCACCACCGAGACCATGACCGTGCCCGTCTCTGTCAATGCCATCACCGACAGCATATTCGTCACCGCAACAGCCCTGGCCGGCGAATACTCCGACGGCGAACGCCATCTCATCCCCGTCTACTCCTCGCAGGCCGCCGTCACCGATGCCCGCAACTTCTACATCAACCGCGGCGACACGGTATTCACCATGGAACTGCCCCAGCCTAAAGGCGAGGACTTCCGCCTGAATCTGACGTACACGGAAAATCCCATGTGGACGGTGGTCGAGGCCCTGCCCTCGCTCCTCGGCAAGAACATCGCTCCCACCGCCAATGCCCAGGCCGCCGCATACTTCTCGGCAGCCGTGGCACTCGGCCTCATGGAGCAGCATCCCGAGCTGGAGTACAAATTCAACAAGAAAGAGCTGCAGGGCATCATGCGCGACGCCGAGAAAGCCCTCGAAAAACTGCAGACCGCCAACGGCAGCTTCCAGTGGGGCCCCTGGAGCCGCGGCGGCGACACGTGGTCAACGGGTGCTGTCCTCGACTTCATGGCTACGCTCAAACGCGCCGGCTATCTCCCCGAAAAGAGCGCTATCAACAACCTCATTCCGGCCGCCGTGCGCTATTATGACAAGGAGGTGAAGGACGTGAACATGCTCTATGCCATCATCCGCCCCGCTTTCCCCGAAGTGACCCAGAGTCTGAACGGCCAGTCCGTCACCCACAAGACCCTTCAGTACATCAACAAGAACTGGAAGAACATGAGCATCGGCATCAAGGCCGAGGCCGCCTCAACACTCCACTTCAACGGCGCCGACAACATGGCCCGCAAGATTATGGAGTCCGTTGACCAGTTCGGCACGCAGACCCCCTCCAAGGGCTACGAGTTCAAGAATGTCACCTCGCTGCAGACCTACGCATGGCTGCTCCAGGCCTACGGCGGCATCGACCCCAAGTCGGAGCACGTTGACGGCATCCGCCAGTATCTCATCGTCCGCAAGCAGGCCACCGACTGGGGCAACAGCGCCATCACAAGCTGGATTGTCAACGCCATGATCACGAGCGGCACACCATGGACCACTCCCGCCGAGGGCACCGTGGTGCGCCTCCAGGACGGCGTCATGCAGTTCACCCCCACCGAGCGTATGGGCACAATCTCCGTGCCTGTCTCCGGCCCCACGATGACGTTGGAGTTGTCCAGCAAAACGCCCTCCTACGGCGCCGTTACGGCCACATATATCCAACCCATGGCCGACGTAAAGGCCTTCTCAGACGGCGAAATATCAGTTGAGAAAGAGCTCCTTCTCCAGGACCGCGCCACCGCCAGGTACAAGCACCTTGACAAGAACACCGCTCTGAAAATCGGCGACCGCGTGAAAGTGCTCATCACGGTCAAGTCCGACCGCCCCATGAGCCACGTCACCATCACCGACGACCGTGCCGCCGCCCTCGAACCCGTCGACCAGCTACCCGGCTACGTCTATGCCGACGGCGTCTGCGCCTACCGCGAGAACCGCGATGCGGCCACCAACCTCTACATTGACTACCTGCCCAAGGGCACCTACCTGTTCGAGTACGAGCTCACCGTCAACAACGCCGGCACCTACTCCACCGGCATCGCCACGGCCACATGCACGCAGGCCCCCACCCTCACAGCCCACTCCTCCGGCTCAATCCTGAACATCCCCTTAGCGCACAACCCGCATTTTACTATGCGCAGCAGCCCCGGCCTCACCGCCGGGGTTGCTTGCTTCTTGCCCTAATACCTCCAAACACTGACCTCTGACCTCCCCGGGTGTGGCGAAAAAGGGAAATTTTGGGTCAAAATGGGCGTAATATTCTAAAAGAACGTTATTGTGAGTTAAATTTTGTATATTTTGTGTGTCGGTTACATTTTTTTTAATTAATTTTGTAGCGCAAGTTCGAAATGACTCTATCGTCAAACCCATAAACCAATCAATCTTACGACCAATCAAGATAAAAAATAAGATAAAGATAAGGATAAGGATAAGAGAAAGACAAAAATTATTCATGAGATCAGATCAATAATAAGTGAATCATAGGTTAATGAAGCGGCTGCTTGTGAAAGTGGCTGCTTTTTTATTGTCCCCTCCCCATTCCTCATTCCTCATTCCCCCGTTTGGTGGTTTCGCGCTTTTTTAGTAACTTTGCGCATGAATAAAAACTGACTCGATTATGGGCAATAAGGCTTTCATCTTTGACTTGGACGACACGCTCTACAAGGAGCGCGACTATCGCGCCAGCGGCTACCGCATCATCGCACGCTGCTTCGCCGCCGCCTGCGGCATGAGCCCCGAACAGCTCTACTACGAGATGATGGCCGACCCCACGCAGGCCTTCGAGCGCGTCATGGACCTCGCCGCTAAATACGGCGTCTCCGTCAGCATCGACACGCAGCTCAGCGTCTACCGCAGCCAGCTGCCGGACATCGCCATCGACGACAACACCTGCGCCGTCCTCGAAGAGCTGCGCCGCCGCGGCTACCTGCTCGGCATCATCACCGACGGACGCCCCGTCGGCCAGCTCAACAAGCTCGCCGCCCTGCAGGTCACGCGCTTCTTCGACCCCGAGTACGTCATACCCACGGCTCTTTTCAACACCGACAAGACCGAGGAAACGCCCTTCGCGATGATGGAGGCCCGTATGGAAGGCGTCTGCTCGTTCACATATGTCGGCGACAATCCCTTCAAGGACTTCCACTATCCCAACCTCCGCGGCTGGGACACGGTCATGCTCGCCGACCCCGAGGGCGTGAACATCCACCACCAGCGCCTCGAGGAATATCCCCGCGACTTCCGCCCCAAACGCATCATCCACTCTCTTTCAGAACTCTTATAACAGGCAGGCCATCCCCTCATTCCTCATTCCTCATTCCTCATCCCCCTGCCACAAACGCATAAAACCCAGCAGAAAAAATCATGCCAACAGCTCTTATTACCGGCATCACCGGTCAGGACGGCTCCTATCTGGCCGAATTCCTCCTTGAGAAAGGCTACGAGGTGCACGGCGTCATGCGCCGCAGCTCCTCTTTCAACACCGAACGCATCGAGCACCTCTATCTCGACGAATGGGTGCGCGACATGCACCGGCGCCGCCTGCTGAATCTCCACTACGGCGACATGACGGACTCGTCTTCGCTCACACGTATCATCGCCGAAGTCAAGCCCGACGAGATATACAACCTGGCCGCACAGAGCCACGTCAAAGTGTCGTTTGACGTGCCCGAGTACACGGCCGAAGTCGTGGCCACCGGCGCCCTCCGTCTCCTCGAGGCCGTGCGCATCCTCGGCATGGAGCACAAATGCCGCATCTACCAGGCCAGCACCTCCGAGCTCTTCGGCCGGGTGGAGGAGATTCCCCAGCGCGAGACCACACCCTTCCACCCGCAGTCGCCCTACGCCGTCGCCAAGCTCTATGCCTACTGGATTATGCGCAACTACCGCGACAGCTACAACATGTACACCGCCAACGGCATCCTCTTCAACCACGAGAGCGAGCGCCGCGGCGAGAACTTCGTGACCCGCAAAATCACCATGGCCGCCGCACGCATCGCCGCCGGCCGCCAGGACAAGCTCTATCTCGGCAACCTCAACGCTCTCCGCGACTGGGGCTATGCCCTGGACTATGTGGAGTGCATGTGGCTGATCCTCCAGCAGGACAAGCCCGACGACTACGTCATCGCCACCGGCGAGCAGCACTCCGTGCGCGAGTTCGCCACCCTCGCCTTCCGCGAAGTGGGCATCGAGCTGCGCTGGGAGGGCGAAGGCCTGGACGAGAAAGGCATCGACACCGCCACCGGTCACGTCCTCGTCGAAGTTGACCCGCGCTTCTTCCGTCCCGCCGAAGTGGAGACGCTCCTGGGCGACCCCACCAAGGCACGCACCCTCCTGGGCTGGAACCCGCGCAAGACGTCCTTCGAGGACCTCGTCAAGAAGATGGTGCGCTCCGATCGCGACCTCGTTGCCGCCGGTAAGCTTTAACCTTATGTCCTAAAATCTAAAACGTCAAACACCCCGTGCTTACAAAGGATTCAAAAATATACGTTGCCGGACACCGCGGACTCGTCGGCTCCGCCATCAAACGCAACCTCGAAAAACGCGGCTTCACCAACGTCATCGGCCGCACCCACGCCGAGCTCGACTTGCTCGACCCCGTTGCCGTCCGCGAATTCTTCGACCGCGAGCGCCCCGACGCTGTCGTCCTCGCCGCTGCTCACGTCGGCGGCATCATGGCCAACTCACGCTATCGCGCCGACTTCATCTATCAGAACCTGCAAATCCAGCAGAACGTCATCGGCGAAGCCTGGCGTCACGGCGTCAAGAAGCTCGTCTTCCTCGGCTCCACGTGCATCTATCCGCGCGAGGCTCCCCAGCCCATTCCCGAGGACGCACTGCTCACGTCGCCCCTCGAGTACACCAACGAGCCATATGCCATCGCCAAAATCGCCGGCATGAAACTTTGCGAGAGTCTCAACCTGCAGTACGGCACCGACTACATCGCCGTCATGCCAACGAACCTCTACGGCCCCGGCGACAACTTCCACCTCGAGAACTCGCACGTGCTCCCCGCCATGATTCGCAAGATGCACCTGGCACGCCTTCTGAGCGAGGGTCGCTACGACCTCATCCGCGAGGACCTGGGACGCCTCCCCGTCACCGGCTACACCGCCGACTCCACCGACGCCGACATCGACGCTATCCTCGCACGCTTCGGCATCTACGCCGACCGCCTGGAGCTGTGGGGAACGGGCACGCCCCTGCGCGAATTTCTGTGGAGCGAGGACATGGCCGACGCCACTGTCCACGTCATGCTCAATGTCTCCTTCAACGACGTCAAAGGCGACAGCCCCGAAGTGCGCAACACCCACATCAACATCGGCACCGGCAAGGAGCTGCATATTGCCGAACTGGCCGCCCTCATCAAGGACGAAGTCGGCTTCCCCGGCGAGATACGCTGGGACGCCACCAAGCCCGACGGCACCATGCGCAAGCTCTGCGACGTGAGCAAGATTCACTCGCTGGGCTGGCACCACACAGTCGAGCTGAAGGACGGCATCGCCCGCCTCTACCGCTGGTATCTCACAGAGAAACCCGGTCATTGCCGCTAACAACCGAGAGCAGGCGTGGGAATGGAATACATCATCGGCTTCATCGTGCTCGTAGCCGCCGAGGGCGCCTTCCTCGTGCTCTCGCGGCGACGCCATGTGGGAGCCGCCGTGACTGCGCGCTCCTCCCACACCTGCGTCACGCCCACGGCCGGAGGCATCGCGTTCATCCTTGCCGCCGCTGCCTGCGTCGTGTTCAATCACGCGCTCATGTCCACCGCCGCGTGGGTCACAGCCGGAGCCGCTTTGTTGCTTGGAGCAGTCTCTTTCGCCGACGACATGCGCCCCCTGCCATGGCTGCCACGCCTGCTGGCGCAAGTGGCCGCTGTCACCGCTGCCTATTGGTTCATCTGCCCCGGGGAGCCGGCATGGGTTATGCCCGTGGCCGCTTTTGGCGCCCTCGCGTTCATAAACTCGCTAAACTTTTTGGATGGAATACGCTGCATGCTCGGCTTCTACGCCCTCGTCGCCGTCGCCACGCTGTGGTATGTGCTCGGTTCGGCGGCCTGCGCGGGGATGCCCTCCCAGCCGTTGCTCACGCAGCTGTGCCTGTGGATGATGCTCGGTATCGGAGCCTTTCTCGCGTTCAATCTCAGCGACAGCATCTTCTGCGGCGACACCGGCTCCGTCTTCGCCGGCTTCATCATCTCAGTGCTGCTCACGGCCGTAATCCTATACACCGGCGACATCACGTATCTGACGCTTGTAATTGTTTGCCTGTGCGACACGGCGCTGACGACCGTGCTGCGGCTCTTTTCCGGCAAGAACATCTTCAAGCCGCACCGCACCTTCCTCTATCAGCTTCTGACTACACGATTCCGCTGGACGCACATGCGGACGGCCACGGTCTACGCCGCCCTCCAGCTTGTAATAAACCTTATCTTCCTGCGCACACCCCTCTCGGGACGCCTCCCCTTTCTCATCACCATCGCCATCCTCCTCAGCCTCATCCACCTGGCCGTGCGCCGGCGCGCCGAGGCGATTAAAGGTCTTTGAGGACGTTGCGTGCGCCCGTGAGATAGTCTTCGGCGCAGTTCGGCATGCCCTGTTCGGCCAGCTCGTGGGCGCGGGCATGGATTTCGAGCACGGCCTCCACGCGCTCTGCCGACGCACTGTCGTGAAGGAGCGCCCGGCGGGCATCGGCCTCACCGGCGGACACAAGCTCCGGGTCGGCGGTGTGCGGCGTGGGCTTGGTTGATACTTTATTGTTGGAGCAGGCGCCCAGGCTCAAAGCGAGGGCGGCGGCGCAAAAGATGCTGACGGCGTGTTTCATTCTCAATTCTCAACTTTTAATTCTCAATTCTTGGGTAGCTCGGCTGCGCGGGAGGCCACACGCTCCATGAGCCAGCGCGGTGTGGACGTGGCGCCGCAGATGCCGATGGTGGCGGCTCCCTCGAGCCACGCTGCCTCGACGTTCTTGGGGCCGGCGACGAGGTGGGTGCGCGCGTTGACTTCGCGGCAGTGGTCGAAGAGTATGCGGCCGTTCGAGCTTTTCTCGCCGGCCACAAAGAGGACGACATCGTGGCGGAGCGCAAACTCGCGCAGGTGCTCGACGCGGTTGGCGACCTGGCGGCAGATGGTGTCGGCGCTCTCGAAGGCGACGCCCTCGGCCATGCGGCTGCGTATGGCGTCGGTGACGGCCTTGAAGCCCTCGAGACTCTTGGTAGTCTGCGAATAGAGCTTGACGGGGCGGGTGAAGTCGATGCTGGAGATTTCGTCGATGCTCTCGATGACGATGGCCCGGGAGTCGGTCTGACCGACGAGGCCGTTCACCTCGGCATGGCCGCGGCGGCCGTATATGACAATCTGTGTGCCGTCGCCGGCGCGGAGCGCGTCCTCGTAGGAGCGGCGAATGCGCTGCTGGAGACGAAGGACGACGGGGCACGTTGCGTCGATGATGGTGATGTCGTTGCGGCGTGCGAGGGCGTACGTCTCCGGGGGCTCGCCGTGGGCACGCAGCAGCACTCGCACGCCGCGGAGCTCGCGCAGACGGTCGTGGTCGATGGTCTCGAGTCCCTTGCCGCGCAGGCGTTCGACTTCGGCGGTGTTGTGGACGATGTCGCCCAGGCAGTATAGGCGGCCGCCGGCGCCGAGTTCTTCCTCGGCCTTGTTGATGGCGGTGACCACGCCGAAGCAGAAGCCGCTGCGGTCGTCAATCTCAATGGCTGCCATCTTATGCTTCACCGGTTATGCGGCGCACGCGCTCGCAGAGCCAGGCATTCTGCTCGTCGAGGGTCATGGCCGAGTTGTCGAGGTCGATGGCATCGTCGGCACGGCGCAGGGGGCTCTCGGCGCGCGTCGAGTCGATGTGGTCGCGCTCGCGCACATTGGCGAGCACTTCGTCGTAGGAGACATCCTGGCCCTTGGCGCGCAGCTCGTCGTAGCGGCGGCGTGCACGTGTCTCGGCCGAGGCGTTCACGTAGATTTTCAGCTCGGCGTCGGGGAAGACCGTTGTGCCGATGTCGCGGCCGTCCATGACTATGCCCTTCTCGCGGCCGAACTCCTGCTGGAGCTGGACCAGCTTGTGACGGACGGGGACGATGGCGGCGACGGCGCTGACGTGTGACGACACCTCCATGGTGCGAATCTGCGCCTCGACATCCTCACCGTTGAGGAGCGTGTGCTGCGAGCCGTCGGCCATGGGGCGGAAGTCGATGGCGATTTCGGGCAGAGCGGCCGTGAGCGCTGCCTCGTCGACACTGCCATCGGCTCCAATCATGCCGTGGCGCAGGGCGAAGAGAGTGACGGCGCGGTACATGGCGCCCGAGTCGATATAGCGGTAGCCGAGACGGGCGGCGATGGCGCGTGCCATGGTGCTCTTTCCGGACGAGGAGTATCCGTCGATGGCTATGATAATCTTTTTCATACGAGAGTCTTTATTACTAAGAAAAGTCGCTGTCGGACTAAAAGCGGAAAAAGCGGCCGTGACCGCTTTTTTGTAAATCGTTTGAACTGCCGCGCCTCCCCGGGGGTCAGAGAAGCTCCGAGAGGTTGCAGTTGAGGTTGAACATGAACGTTGTGGCGCCGGTGTGGGGCTGAGCGAGGGCGACTCCCACGCCGAAGCTTTTCACGCGTATGCCGGCGCCGAGACTGAAGCCGCTGAGGAACGAGCGGTTGTATGTGCTCATGTCCGTGCGCGTCTTGTAGTTGTATCCCAGGCCGATGTACCAGTTGGGGCTGCTGATGAGGTCGGCGCCGAAGACCAGGTGGCGGAAGAGATTGCGGCCGAAGCTGTCTTTTCTGACCTGCTCGGCGGATGTGTCCGTACCGTCGCCGGCGTCATAGTAAGGCAGGTGCCACTTCGTGAGGTTGTGTGCCGTGATGGAGAACCGCACGGGGAAACTTGCGAACGACTGGCTCCAGCCCACGCGCAGGTCGATGGGCAGACGGTCGTATCGCTCGTTGAAGCGTTTCACCTGGCCGCCGAGGTTGGCGCCCACGACCGAGAGCGACAGGTCGTGTTCCTCGTCGTAATAGTTGATGCCGAGGTCGGTGGCGAGGGCAAAGGCGCTGTAGTCGTGGTAGGAGCTGTACAGGGCCTTGACGCTGATGCCGCCGCGCAGACGGTCGGTGATGTCGTGCGAATAGGTGAGGCCGAAGTTGAGGTCCTTGGGCGAGAAGCTGCCGATGATGTTGCCCTCGACGTCGGTCTCCTTCATCGAGCCGTAGCCGAAGTACTGCACATTGACGAGCATGGCGCCGTGCGAGGCAATCTTGTTGGCATAACGCACGCCGGCGAAGTTGCTGCCGCCGATGTAGTGCATGTAGTTGAGGCCCACCTGGCCGCTCATCTCCTGGCCGAGAAGGGCCGGGTTCTGGTCTGTGGTAGTGATGTCGTCGTCCACGAGGGTGATGTTCATACCGCCGAGGCCGTAGATGCGTGCCGACGAGGTGACGTTCAGAAAGTTATAGGCCGCAGAGCCGTCCTGTGCGGCGGCCGTCGCCGTCGCCAGCAGAACCGCCGCGGCGGCCAATAGCGTTTTATAGGGTGAGAACATTGGTTTATTATTACGTTAACAGCGCAGACACTCCGCACCGTTAATAATAACGCGCAAGGTCCTGAATTTATTGTGTCGCGGGATGCGCCGCTCCGGGCGCCCGTCCGGGAGGCGGGCCTGTGCGGTCCCTTCCGGACGGGGCGGCCATGCGGAGCCGCGGGGGCTTTACTGAACGTCGTAGAGGCTCAGCTGGGCGGGGTCGAAGTTGCTGATGAAGTCAGCGTGCTTGGCCACCTCGGCATCGGCCATCTTGTTGTAGACGCCGGCGGTGGTGGTGAACGACTCGTTGCGCTGGGCGTCGAGCAGGAGCAGATAGCCCATGACCACGTTGGCGGCCATCTCCACGAGACGGCGTGCCATGAAGTCGGTGAGCTTCTGGTCGTTGACCTCGGCGACGCGAGCCACGGCAGCCTGGTACTTCTCGGTCATGGCGCGCAGCTTGTCCTTGAGAGGCTGAAGCTCGGCGCGCACATCCTGTGCGTCGTAGCCGTTGATGAGCGTCATGTAGGTGCCGGTGGTGACGTGGCGGATAGCGGCGACAACCTGGAGCTGAGTGGTGCCCTCGTAGATGGAGGTGATGCGTGCGTCGCGGTAGATGCGCTCGCAGGCATAGTCCTTCATGAAGCCGGAGCCGCCGTGGATCTGAATGCAGTCGTAGGCGTTCTGGTTGCAGTATTCCGAGCCGATGCCCTTTGCCATGGGTGTGAGAGCGTCGGCCAGCTTGCGGTACTGCTTGCAGGCCTTGCGCTCGTCGGGAGTGAGCGAGCGCTCCTTGGCGATGTCCTCGAGAGCCTTGTAGAGGTCGACGTAGCGCGCTGTCTCATAGAGCAACGAGCGCGAGCCGTCGAGCTTGGCCTTCATCACGGACAGAATCTCGGCCACGGCGGGGAAGTTGATGATGGCCTTGCCGAACTGCTTGCGCTCGCGGGCATACTGAAGAGCCTCGCGGTAGGCCAACTCGCTGACGCCGACACTCTGCGCGGCGATGCCGAGGCGTGCGCCGTTCATCAGAGCCATCACATATTTGATAAGACCCATGCGGGTGTCGCCTACCAGCTCGGCGGGAGCGTTCTTGTAGACGAGCTCGCACGTGGGCGAACCCTTGATGCCCATCTTGTTCTCGATGCGGCGCACATTCACGCCGCCGTTGCGCTTGTCGTAGACGAACATCGACAGGCCGCGGCCGTCGGTGGTGCCCTCCTCAGAGCGGGCGAGCACCAGGTGGATGTCCGAGTCGCCGTTGGTGATGAAGCGCTTCACGCCGTTGAGCACCCACGTGCCGTCTTCCTTCTTCGTGGCCTTGAGCATCACGGACTGAAGGTCGGAGCCGGCGTCGGGCTCGGTGAGGTCCATCGACATGGTCTCGCCCTTGCAGACGCGGGGGATGTAGCGCTGCTTCTGGTCCTCGCTGCCGAACTCATAGAGCGTCTCGGCGCAGTCCTGCAGGCCCCACAGATTCTCGAAGCCCGTGTCGGCGCGGCTGACGATGTCGGCGGCCATGATGTAGGGAGTGATGGGGAAGTTGAGACCGCCCAGGCGGCGCGGCATGGCCATGCCCATGAGGCCGGCCTTGCGACATACGTCCAGGTTCTGCTGAGTGCCGGAGGCGTAGGTCACGCGGCCGTCCTTAACAGTCGGACCCTCGTGGTCGACGCCCTCAGCATTGCCGGCGATGACACCGGCGCAGATGTCGCCCACAATCTCCAGCACCTTGTCATAGTTGTCCATGGCGTCGGCATAGTTGATGGGGGCGTAGTCATAGTTTGCAGCATCGGCATAGTCGCGCTCTTTCAGCGCAACGATCTTCTCCATCATCGGATGGGTCAGATGGTGCTTCAAATCGGGATTGTCTGTATAAAAGTTAGCCATAGCTTCTTATTTCGAGTTCTTCTTGTAATACTTGATGAGTTTGGGCACAACCTCCTCCATCTCGCCGGTGATGACATAGTCGGCGATGGTGTTGATGGGGGCGTTGGGGTCGGTGTTGATAGAGATGATGATCGAGCTGTCCTGCATGCCGGCGATGTGCTGGATCTGACCGGAGATGCCGCAGGCGATGTACAGCTTGGGACGCACCGTCACGCCCGTCTGACCGATCTGACGCTCGTGCTCCACAAAGCCGGCATCGACGGCCGCACGCGAAGCGCCGACCTCGCCGCCCAGCACGCGTGCCAGCTCATGCAGCAGCTCGAAGTTCTCCTTCGAGCCAACGCCATAGCCGCCGGCAACGATGATGGGCGAGTTCTTGATGTTCACCTTCGACTTCTCGATGTGGCGGCCGATGATCTCCACCACGAAGTCCTCGTCCTTGACATACTTCTTGGCGTCGAGCTTCACGACGGTGCCCTTGTGGTTGGCGTCGTAGATCTCCTTCTTCATCACGCCCTCGCGGACAGTCGCCATCTGAGGACGGTGGTCGGGATTCACGATCGTGGCCACGATGTTGCCGCCGAAAGCGGGGCGGATCTGATAGAGCAGGTCGGTGTAATTCTTGCCCGACTTCACGTCCGTGTGGTTGCCGATTTCGAGGGCCGTACAGTCGGCGGTCAGACCCGAGTGCAGGCACGACGAAACGCGCGGGCCCAGGTCGCGGCCGATGCACGTGGCGCCCATCAGACAAATCTGCGGCTCAATCTCGCGGAAGAGATTGATGAGCACGGCGGCATGGGGGTTCGACGTGTAGGGATAGAGACGCTTGTCCTCAACTTTGTAGACAACGTCGGCACCGTACTTGTAAAGCTCCTTTTCGATGCCGTCCAGCTTGTCGCCCAGGACGATGGCCTCGAGCTTCACACCCAGCTTGTTGGCCAGAGCACGGCCCTTGGTGAGCAGCTCCAGGCTCACGTCGGCGACGTGGCCATCCTCATACTCACAGTATACTATAAGATTGTTACGGTCTTTTTCAGCCATAATATACTTCTTTATTGTTCAGTCTTTAGTGGTTAGTTTTTAGCGGTTGGCGGGGGGGGAGATTCGCGGCAGACAGACTGCCCGGAACCTCTTGCCTCTTGACTCTGACCCGTCAGCCGATCGTGTGGTTGGCGATAAGCTCCTTGACCAGGTCCTCGAGCTGAGCGTCGTTCCCCCCGTCCAGACACAGATTCTCCTTGGCCGTGAACACAACGTTCTCCACATTCTTCACCTTCGTGGGCGAACCGGCCAGACCGATCTGCTCGGGGTCGGCCTCCACGAAAGCGGCGCCCCACTCCTTGATGTTCAGATAGGGACGGTTCTCGACCAGCTCGGCGATCTCGGGCTGCAGGCCCTTCTTCTCAGAGTCGGACACGGCATATTTGAACTTCATCAGACGCTGGGCGTTGCGGGGGCGGCACTCGGCGGCAGAGCCGTTGACAGTGACCACACAGGGCAGCGGAGCCTTCACAGTCTCCACGCCGTTCTCCAGGCGACGCTTCACCGTCACCTTGCCGTCCTTGAGGTCGAGGATTTCCTCGGCATAAGTCACCTGGGGAATACCCAACTTCTCGGCAATCTGCGGGCCCACCTGGGCCGTGTCGCCGTCGATAGCCTGGCGGCCGCCGAGGATAATGTCATATTTTCCGAATTTCTTCACAGCCTGGGCCAGCGAATAGGACGTGGCCAGCGTGTCGGCGCCACCTAAGGCGCGGTCCGTGAGCACCACGCCGCCGTCGGCGCCGCGGTACATAGCCTCGCGCACCACCTCGGCGGCGCGCGGCAGACCCATCGTCAGCACATAAACCTTGGAGCCGGGATTTTCATCCTTCAGGCGCAGAGCCTGCTCCAGTGCGTTCAGGTCTTCCGGATTGAAGATGGCAGGCAGAGCGGCGCGATTGATAGTGCCGTCGGCCTTCATGGCATCTTTGCCTACGTTGCGGGTGTCGGGCACCTGCTTGGCAAGCACAATGATGTTTAAGCTCATATTCAAAGAGTTTTATGTTTAAAAAATTGATTGTTGTTTCTTGCTACAATTGGTCAATGTTATATAGCGGAGAGAGACGCGCGGCTAACCGCAAGCCCATTTCCGGCTACCATAATGCACGAAAGCGCGTGCTGCCACCTGCCAAAAAGACACGACGGGTGCAGGCACAGGCGTGCAAATATCCGTGCAAAGGTACGCAAAATCCGCGAATAAAATTAAAACTTATTCAGCAAAAACCACCCCGATTCACTTTTTTTAAGTTTGACGCCCCCCCTCCTGCCCCGCGCCCCCGGACACACGCCGCCGCCCCCGCGTCGTAATCCCGTGCCCTCACGGCATCAAGGTGGGAGCGCCGGCTTCCAAGCCGTCACGAGAGCACATGCCGGTGTCGGGGAACGCCGCATAGCGGTGCATTAGCGATTTTCTGACGCACCGCCACGCGGTGCGCTCTGAAATAATATGCGTGTTACCAGGGGTTTGGCAGCGCTAACGCGCAGCCTGCACGCCCTGGCTACCCTTACCGCCCGCTCTGCGGGCGTTCCCCATCGCCGAAAGCACGCCTAAATTCCGCGCCATAACGGCAGCAAGGTGGGAGATATGGCTTCCAAGCCATCACGAGAGCAAATGCGGGCGTCGGGGGGGACGCCAGCGTTAGCGGTGCGCTCTGTGGGGTGGGTGACATTCCCGCGGGTCGGCAGCGCTAACGCGCAGCTGGACCCGCGGCTACACTAATCGCCCGCTCTGCGGGCGTTCCCGGTCGCCGAAACACGCCGTAATATTGCGCGATTATGGCGTTTGCTCCCGTGACGGCTTGGAAGCCGTCTCGCCCACATTTGATGCGGCATTGGGGGGCGGGGCGCGGTTTTGAGGCGCGGGAGGTTGTCTGTTTCAGGGATTTTTCGTAACTTTGCGGTGACTTTTCGGTCGACATACTGCAACGACGCGCGCGTGCGTGCGCCTAATCTTTTGATATTCAATCAAATTCAACTTCGTCTTATGAAGAAATTCAAAGAATACAACTCCCTCAATCCTTCGGCCATCAACAAGGAGATGCTCGAGCAGTGGAAGCAACAGCATCTGTTCGAACGCTCTATGTCGGAGCGCGAAGGTTGCCCCTCGTTCGTCTTTTTTGAGGGTCCGCCCTCTGCCAACGGTATGCCCGGCATCCATCATGTGATGGCGCGCACCATCAAGGATGTCATCTGCCGTTACAAGACGATGCAGGGCTTCCAGGTGAAGCGCAAAGCGGGCTGGGACACGCACGGTCTGCCCGTCGAGTTGGCCGTGGAGAAGGCTCTCGGCATCACCAAGGAGGACATCGGCAAGAAGATTTCGGTGGACGACTACAACAACGCCTGCCGCCGCGAGGTGATGAAATACACGCGCGAGTGGACGGCGCTGACCGAGTCGATGGGCTATTGGGTGGACCTTGACAATCCCTACATCACATACGACAACCGCTACATCGAGAGTGTGTGGTGGCTGCTGAAACAGCTCTACAAGAAGGGCTATCTCTACAAGGGCTACACCATCCAGCCCTATTCGCCGGCGGCCGGCACGGGTCTGTCGACGCACGAGCTGAATCAGCCGGGATGCTACCGCGACGTCAAAGACACGACGTGCATCGCTCAGTTCGAGTGCACGACGCCGACGCCCGCGATGGAGGGCTGGGGCACGCCCTGCTTCCTGGCATGGACGACGACGCCCTGGACGCTGCCGTCGAACACGGCTCTGTGCGTGGGCCCGTCGATAAAGTATAACATCGTGCGCACGTACAATCCCTACTCGGGCGAGAAAATCACTGTTGTGGTTGCCGACGCGCTGATGGGCTCGCTCTTCAACGCCAAGGCCAAGGACATGGCCCTCGCCGACTACGAGAAGGGCTCGAAGCTCATCCCATACGAGGTGGTGGGCTCGTGCATGGGCAACGACCTGGTGGGTCTGCACTACGCCCAGCTCATCCCTTGGATGAATCCCGGCGAGGGCGCCTTCCGCGTGATTCCCGGCGACTATGTGTCGACCGAGGACGGCACGGGCATCGTACACATCGCCGGCACGTTCGGCGCCGACGACTTGCGCGTGAGCAAGCAGAACAACATCCCGCCGCTTCATCTGACCGACCGCGACGGCAACATCCGCCCCATGGTTGACATGACCGGCAAGTTCTATCTCCTCGCCGACCTCGACCCGGAGTTTGTGCGCACCCGCGTCGACGTTGACCTCTACCGCCCATGGGAGGGCAAGTTCGTGAAGAACGCCTACGACCCGACGAAGACGGACAAGGACGAGACGCTGGACGTGGAGATCTGCATGATGCTGAAACAGCAGGGCCGCGTGTTCCGCATCGAGAAGCACACGCACAGCTATCCCCACTGCTGGCGCACGGACAAGCCCGTGCTCTACTATCCGCTGGACAGTTGGTTTGTGCGCACCACGGCCGCCCGCGAGCGTCTGATGGCGCTGAACGAGACAATCCGCTGGAAGCCCGCCTCGACGGGCACGGGCCGCTTCGGCCGCTGGCTGGAGAATCTGCAGGACTGGAATCTGTCGCGCTCGCGCTACTGGGGCACGCCTCTGCCCATCTGGCGCACCGAGGACGGCAGCGAGGAGGTGTGCATCGAATCGGTCGAGGAGCTCTACAACGAGATTGACCGCAGCGTCGTGGCCGGCGTGATGAAGAGCAATCCCTACCGCGACCGCGGCTTCGTGCCTGGCGTGTACACCCGCGAGAACTACGAGCGCATCGACCTGCACCGCCCCTATGTCGACGACATCGTGCTCGTGAGCAAGTCGGGGCGCCCGATGCGCCGCGAGACGGACCTCATCGACGTGTGGTTCGACTCGGGCTCGATGCCCTACGCCCAGCTCCACTATCCGTTCGAGAACAAGGAGCTGGTGGACAGCGGCAGCTATTTTCCCGCCGACTTCATCGCCGAGGGCGTTGACCAGACGCGCGGCTGGTTCTTCACGCTCCACGCCATCGCCGGCATGGTCTTCGACTCGGTGGCCTACCGCGCCGTCATCTCCAACGGTCTCGTGCTCGACAAGGACGGCAACAAGATGTCGAAGCGTCTGGGCAATGCCGTCAACCCCTTCGAGGCCATCGAGAAATACGGCTCCGACCCCCTGCGCTGGTACATGATTTCGAACTCGGCGCCCTGGGACAACCTCAAATTCGACCCCGCCGGAGTGATGGAGGCATCGCGCAAGATGTTCGCCACGCTCTACAACACATACTCCTTCTTCAGCCTCTACGCCAACGTCGACGGCTTTGACCCGACGGCGGCGCAGGTGCCCCTGGAGAAGCGTCCGGAGATAGACCGCTGGATCATCTCCGTTCTGAACACGCTCGTTCGCGACGTGCAGACGGCCCTGGACGACTACGAGCCGACACGTGCGGCCCGCGCCATCGGTGAGTTTGTCAGCGACAATCTCTCGAACTGGTACGTGCGCCTCAACCGCAAGCGCTTCTGGGGCGGCGGCATGACCGAGGACAAGCTGGCGGCCTATCAGACGCTCTATCAGTGCCTGGTGACGGTGGCACAGCTCATCGCCCCGGTGTCGCCCTTCTACGCCGACCGTCTCTATGCCGACCTCACGGCTCCGGCCGGCAACACGGAGTCGGTGCACCTGTCGCGCTTCCCGAAGGTCGACGAGGCCGCCATCGACACTGACCTGGAGCAGCGCATGCACCTGGCACAGACCGTCACGTCGATGACGCTGGCGCTGCGCCGCAAGTGCAACATCAAGGTGCGCCAGCCGCTCACGGCCATCATGGTGCCCGTGGCTTCGGACCGAGAGGCCAAGATGCTCGAGGCCGTGCGCACGCTCGTGCTCAACGAGGTGAATGTCAAGGAGATGCGCATCGTCAGCGGCGACAACGGCATCCTCGTGAAGCGTCTGAAGCCCGACTTCAAGAAGCTCGGTCCGAAGTTCGGCAAGAGCATGAAGGCGGTGGCCGCCGCGCTGACGGCCATGGACACGAAGGCCATCAACGCCCTTGAGCAGGCCGGGTTCGTGGAGCTCGACCTGGCCGGTATCCCGGCTCGCGTGGAGCTGGCCGACGTGGAGGTCATCTCCGAGGACATCCCCGGCTGGCTGGTGGCCAACGAGGGCACGGTGACTGTGGCCCTGGACATCACCATCACCGACGAGCTGCGCCGCGAGGGCATCGCCCGCGACATCATCAACCGCGTGCAGAACATCCGCAAGAACCGCGACTATGCCATCACCGACCGCATCACGCTCACCTTCGAGGAGAGCGCCGAACTGGAGGGCGTGCTCGAGCAGTTCTCCGGCTACATCGCTTCGCAGGTGCTGGCCACGGCCGTCACCACGGTGCCCGCTTTCAAGGCCGGCGCCACGGGCGTTGAGGTGCTCGACATCGACGGCATGGAGGTGCGCCTCACTATTGAACAGAACTAACCATCAGGCCGCGGCCGGACCGTGTACCCCCCGGGCGCCGGCAGCCGCGGCCACAAACTCAGAAAATATGGCTGAAAAAGTCAGATACAGCGACGAGGAGCTCGAAGAGTTCCGCACTCTTATCCTCGAAAAGCTGGAGAAAGCGACGCGCGAGTTCGAGAAACTGCGCGAGACGGTCACCAACACGGGCAACGATGTGGTCGACACATCCCCCACCTTCAAGGCTCTTGAGGAGGGCGCCGACGTGCGCGACAAGGAAGAGGCTGCACGCCTGGCCGAGCGCCAGCGCAAGTTCATCCAACACCTGCAGGCCGCGCTGGTGCGCATCGAGAACAAAACATACGGCGTGTGCCGCGCAACCGGAAAGCTCATCCCCAAGGAGCGCCTCCGTGCCGTGCCCCACGCCACACTCAGCGTAGACGCCAAGAACCGGGATGCCAAACACTGAAGAGCCACAATCGCGCGGCATCTCCCGCGGCGCCATGGCGGTGATCATCGCCGTGGCCGTCATTATCATCGACCAGGTCATTAAGATTTGGGTCAAGACAAACTTCTACGAGGGCGAAGACCTGCGGGTCTTCTCCTGGTTCCACCTGCGCTTCATCCAGAACAACGGCATGGCCTTCGGCATGGAGTTCGGCAGCAAGCTGTTCCTCACGCTGTTCCGAGTGGTGTTCGTCGGGCTGCTTATATATTATATGTGCAAGCTGCTGAAGCGTCCGGCCATAAAGACCGGCTACATCGTCTGCCTGGCGCTCGTCATAGCAGGCGCCGCCGGCAACATCATCGACTGCCTCTTCTACGGCGAGATCTTCAACAATCCGATGCCGCCCGAGGTAGCTCAGTTCGTGCCCTGGGGCGACGGATATGCCGGGCTGCTCCACGGCCGCGTGGTCGACATGTTCTACTTCCCGCTCTTCTCGTTCGACTGGCCGCAGTGGATGCCGTGGGTGGGCGGCGAACGATTCACCTTCTTCGACCCGGTCTTCAACTTCGCCGACGCCGCCATCTCCGTCGGAATGGTGTGCATTCTCCTGTTCTATTACAAGACCCTCTCGCGCTCGCTCGAGTCGCAGAAACCCGCCGGTGACGCCGGCGCCATCGACAAGAAATAATCCCAAAACAAGATAATTACTAACAAACAAACAGAAAGAAAATGAAACTTCTTGAAGGAAAAACCGCCCTCATCACCGGCGCCGCCCGTGGTATCGGCAAAGCACTCGCACTGAAATTCGCCTCCGAAGGCGCCAACATAGCTTTCACTGACCTGGTCATCGACGAAAACGGCAAGAAGACCGAGGAAGAGATAGCAGCCTGCGGCGTGAAATGCAAAGGCTATGCCTCCAATGCCGCCGACTTCGCCCAGACCGAGGCCGTCGTCGCCGAGGTTGTCAAAGACTTCGGCCGCATCGACATCCTGGTCAACAATGCCGGTATCACCAAAGACGGCCTCATGCTCCGCATGACCGAGGCTCAGTGGGACGCCGTCATCGCCGTGAACCTCAAGAGCGCCTTCAACTTCATCCACGCCGTCCTCCCCGTCATGATGCGCCAGCGCGGCGGCTCAATCATCAACATGGCCTCCGTCGTGGGCGTTCACGGCAATGCCGGACAAGCCAACTATGCCGCCTCAAAGGCCGGCCTCATCGCCCTCGCCAAATCAATCGCCCAGGAAGTCGGCTCACGCGGCATCCGCGCCAATGCCATCGCCCCCGGTTTCATCGAGACAGCCATGACGGCCGCTCTGCCCGAGGCCGTGCGCCAGGAGTGGTGCAAGAAAATTCCCCTGCGCCGCGGCGGACAGGTCGAGGACATAGCCAATGTGGCCACCTTCCTCGCCTCCGACATGTCAGGCTACGTCACCGGCCAGGTCATCCAGGTCGACGGCGGCATGAACATGTGATGCCCCCTACTTGTATATAAAGCGGTGGGGAGCCACAGCCGGCTCCCCACCCTCACTCTCATTCACCCCACCCCATCACCCCGAACGTGCTTACTTACAACACACAGCTCAAAGACATAAAGATTCCGGAATACGGCCGCAACATCCAGAGCATGGTCGACTATGCCCTCACCATCGAGGACCGCGACGAGCGCAACGCCGCCGCCCACGCCATCGTCCGAATCATGAACACCCTCTTCCCCGTCGCCAACAAGAACGACGAGGACGCCCAGCGCCGCTACTGGGACCACCTCGCCATCATGAGCGACTTCAAACTCGACATCGACTGGCCCTTCGAAGAGGTCATCACCGAGCAGTCGCTCACCCCCAAGCCCGAGGCCGTCCCCTACGACACCGGCATCATCGGCCTGCGCCAGTACGGCCGCAACATCGAGTCGATGGTCGCCATGATTGCCGACATGGAAGAAGGCCGCGACCGCTACGAGCTCGTCACCATGATTGCCAATCAGATGAAGAAGAATCTGCTCGCCGCCAACCGCGACGACAATGTCGACGAGCGCATCCTCAAAGACCTCTACGAGATGTCCGGCGGCAAAATACGCCTCAACCCCGGCGACATACGTCTCCATGAGTACAACATCGTAGAGCCCGCCACCAAGAAAAAGAAGAAAAAGTGATTGAGCGTTCCGAGCTTTTCCCCGTCGGCACAGTCGCCAAGACCCACGGCGTGCGCGGCGAGATGGTCGTCACCCTCGACCACGACATCGACCTCGAGGACCTGCGCTGCATCGTCTTCGACATCGACTCGCTATACGTGCCCTTCTTCATCACCTCGTGCCGTCCGCGCGGCGCCGCTTCCGACCTCATCACCCTCGACGGCGTCAACGACCAGCCCGCCGCCGCAACATTTTGCGGCCGACAGGTGTTTGCACTAAAAGAAGACCTCGACTTCGAAGCCGACGCACCCGCCACCAACCCCGACGCGGATAGCGCCCTATACCTCGAAGGCCTCATCGGCTTCATCCTCCGCGACACCGACGACACCCCCGTCGGGGAAATCACCGGCTACGACGACTCAACCGACAACGTCCTCTTCACCGTCACCACCCCCGACGGCTCCGAGCTCCTCGTCCCCGCCGCCGACGACCTCATCACCGACGTCGACATCCCCGCCCGTGCCATCACCATGGACCTCCCCAAAGGACTATACTGACCAAAAAAACATACACTTACCCCCCCCCGCACCACAATCATGGAATACGACGAACAGAAAGCAATACAATACATCCGCGACCACTCCGAGGGCCACGCCAACTATGACGACGACCAGCTCCTCAACGTCATTGACATGATATTCGACTACTACGACGAGCACGGCCTCCTCGACATCGACGTCGACGCCGACGGCAACTCCGACGATGACGACGACAACGAAGAAGCCGCCCTCATCGAATACGTAAGCCGCATGCTCGCCAAAGACAAAGGCGCCATCATCAGCCCCGACGACGTCCCCTACATCGTCCGCGGCGAGTTAGGCTACGAAGAATACCTTGACCAGAACCTGATGTGACCACCCTCCACCGCATGAAACCCTCAACCCTCCTGCGCGCTCTCGCCCTCTCACTCTGCCTCGCCGTCAGCGGCGCCGGCCTCACAGCCCATGCCGCCCCGGACAGCAACGACGACCTCACCCTCGCCCAGAACATAGCCACACCCTCTGCACCCTCCAATGCCTCCAACGCCCTCATCCGCCACGCGCAGGGCCTCGGCAACTACTTCATTCGCAAGGGCTACAAAGTGCGCTATCCCCGCAAAGGCGAAGTCGCCGAAATCATCATACCCTCCGACCTCCTCTTCCTCCCCAACACCGCCGAGCTCCGCCCCGACGCCTCCAAGACCCTCGGCCTCTTCAAGTCGCTGGTCGAGCGCCCGCAACTCTACAAACTCCTCGTCGTCGCACACACCGACAACACCGGCTCACCCGCCTACAGCGACGCACTCACCGAAGACCGCGCCATGGCCGTCTTCGACTTCCTCGTACACCTCGCACCGGAGCTCTCCAACAACATAACCCCATACGGGCTCGGATTTGACGAACCCTTCGATACCGGCGCCACCGTCGCCGACTCAAACGCCTCCATCGCAGGCCGGCGCGCCAACCGCCGCGTCGAAATCTACATCGTCCCCACCCAACAGACAATCGACATGGCACGCAACGGCAAACTCTAACGCTGTTGCGTATCTCAAAAATATTTGCTAATTTTGCAGACCCGTTAACATAACACGACAAACAACAAAAGACAAAACATACCCACCCATCGAATCATGAACGTTACAGTAGAAAAAACCAGCAACGTCGAAGGCAAAATCATCGTCAACGTCGTTGAAGCCGACTATGCTGACAAAGTAAAGAAAGAACTCCGCAACATAGGCCAGAAACACCCCCTCCCCGGCTTCCGCGCCGGCCACGTCCCCATGGACCAGCTCAAAAAACGCTTCGGCCGTCAGGTCAAGAGCGACGTCCTCAACGACGAAGTTTACCGTGCCGTCATCGAATACATCCGCGAGAACAAACTCCACGTCCTCGGCGAGCCCATGCCCGTTGAGAAAAAAGAAGTCAACCTCGAAGACAAAGACTACACCTTCGAGTACTTCATCGGCCTGGCCCCCGAACTCGGCCTCACAGTAGATACGAACGACAAACTCCCCTACTACGAAATCGAAGTCTCCAAAGAGATGATGGACGAGCAGGACAACAGCCTCCGCGAGCGCTTCGGCGCACAGGTTCCCGGCGAAGAAGTCGACGCCAAAGCCGTTGTCAAAGGCGCACTCATGCAGCTCAACGACGACCACACCGTCAACGAAAACGACGGCGCCATCCAGGTCATCAACGGCATCCTCGCTCCCTTCACCTTCACCGACGACGAGCAGAAAGCCCTCTTCCTCGGCAAGAAAGTGAACGACAAAGTTGTCTTCAACCCCTTCAAGGCCACCAACGGCAACGCCGTAGAGCTCGCCTCAATGCTCAACATCGACCGCGAAATCGCCGCCGACATCCACTCTGACTTCGAGATGGCCATCTCCGAAATCATCGTAGTCAAGCAGGCCGAGCACAACCAGGAGTTCTATGACAACGTCTTCGGCAAAGACAAAGTCAAGACCGAAGAAGAGTACGAAAAAGCCCTCCGCGAGATGATCGCCGGCGGCCTCGTCGGCAACAGCCAGGCCTGGTTCGAGCACGACTATCAGGACTACTTCGTCAAGAAGTACGACAACATGGAGCTCCCGGTCGAGTTCCTCAAGAAATGGCTCGTAGCCTCCAACGAAGAACTCACCGCCGAAAACATCGACGAAGAGTTTGCCAAGATGCTCCCCTCCATCAAGTGGGAGATGGTCAAAGGCGCCCTCCAGCAGGCCCTTGACGTCAAAGTCGAAGAGAAAGACGTCCTCGACCACGCCAAGGCAATCGCCTACCGCCAGTTCGCCCAGTACGGCATCACCAACATGGACGAGGCCACCATCACCGACACCGCCCGCCGCATCCTCGCCGACAAGAACTACGGACCCCGCATCGCCGAGCAGGTTGCCGACATCAAACTCTCCCAGGCCATCATGAACGCCATCACCGTGGAGAAAAAGACCGTCACCCTCGACGAGTTCAAGAAAATGGTAGGCGCCGCCTAAAGCGGATCCACGCATCCACTCATCAACTCATCAACTCAATACAGCGGCAAGCCCACCAAGGCTTGCCGCTGTCGTTAAATTTGGCCCTCTCAGCAAACTTCACCTCATCCTTTTTCGTTATCTTTGCAGCACAGAAACATAAACACCTCCCTCATCATGACTAACAAACACGAACCCGAATACCGACGCATCAGCGGCGCTGAGATGGGCGGCGAACGCGTCCTCTTCCACACTGACCACCTCGACATCCACGATTCCACCTTCAACACCGGCGAGTCCGCCCTAAAACACTGCCACGACATACGCGCCACCGGCTGCAACTTCATCGGCCGCTATCCCATCTGGCACAATCGCAACGTCCGTGTCACCGGCTGCGACTTTGGCGACGACGCCCGCGCCGCCATGTGGTACGACGAGAACATCGCCCTGCGCAACACCGTCATCAATGCCCCCAAGACCCTCCGCGAGTGCATAAACGTCGACCTGCGGAACGTGCGCGTCACCAACGGCCCCGAGACACTGTGGATGTGCCGCGACGTCAACGCCGATGGCCTCGTGGCCGACGGCGGCGAGTACATCTTCATGCGCTCCGAGAACCTCAAAATCCGCGGCCTCAAACTCCACGGCAAATACTCCTTCCAGTACGCCCGCAACATCGAGATTCACGACTCCGAGCTCTACACCAAAGACGCCTTCTGGCACGCCGAAAACATCACCGTCTACGACTCGCTCGTCAGCGGCGAATACCTCGCCTGGCACTCCCGCAACCTCCGTCTCGTGCGCTGCCGCATCACCGGCACCCAACCCCTCTGCTACTGCGACAACCTCATCATGGAAGACTGCACCATGGATGCCGACGCCGACCTCGCCTTCGAATACTCCACCGTCACAGCCACCATCAACTCCGACGTCACCTCCGTCAAGAACCCCACCTCCGGACGCATCGAGGTCCGCGGCCACATCGGCGAGACCATCATCGACGAATTCTGCCCCGACCCCGCCGCCACCGTCATCCTCTCCGACCGATAATCCCCCACCCCATCCCATACGACACGCGGCCCGGTTGCGAACGTCATCGCAACCGGGCCGCGTGTCGTGTGCGGGGCGGGACCGATCAGGGACGGGTCTGGCCGCGGCCGGTGAGGAGGTATTTGGTGGTGGTTATGGCACGGAGGCCCATGGGTCCGCGCGGACCGAGTTTCTGCGTCGAGATGCCTATCTCCGCGCCAAGACCGAACTGGCCGCCGTCGGTGAACGAGGTGGGCAGGTTCACGTAGACGCACGAGGCATCGACCATGCGCCGGAACCGCTCGGCTGCCGCGGCGTCTTCGGTGACGATGCTCTCGGAGTGGCCCGAGCCGTGGCGCGCGATGTGAGCGATGGCTGCGTCGAGGCCGTCGACGACATATACGCCCATCTTGTAGTCCATCCACTCGGTGTCGCGGCAGTGTTCGTCTTCGGCCTCTACGAGCAGTTCGGCGGGATAATGCGGGCGGAGTGCGGCGAGTGCCTCGGCGTCGGCATGGAGCTCGACGCTATGCTCGGCCAAGGGCGCGACGAGCACGGGGAGGTCGGCGAGGCGGTCGCGGGCGATGAGCAGTGAGTCGAGCGCATTGCAGACGCTGACGCGACGGGTCTTGGCGTTGTTGACGATGGCGCGGCCCATCGCAAGGTCGCCCTTTGAGTCAAAGTAGACGTGGACGACGCCGGCACCGGTCTCGATGACGGGGACGCGCGCATTCTGCCGCACAAAGTCGATGAGTCGCCGGCCGCCGCGGGGTATGCACACGTCGATGTATCCGACGGCGCCGAGCATGGCGGCGGTCGCTTCGTGGGTCGAGGGCAGGAGCGTGCAGGCCTCGGCAGGCAGGCCGCTCTCACGCAGGGCGCGGTGGATTAGAGCGATGGCGGCGAGGTTGGACTGCTCGGCGTCGTGGCCGCCTTTGAGGATGGAGGCGTTGCCGCTTTTGAGGCAGAGCGAGAAGACGTCGAAGGTGACGTTGGGGCGTGCCTCGTAGATGACGCCGATGACGCCGAAGGGCACACGCACGCGGCGCAGGTCGATGCCGTTGGGAAGAGTGCGGTGCTCGACTTCTTCGCCGACGGGACACGTCAGTGCGGCCACATGGCGCAGGTCGGCGGCTATGGCGCGCAGGCGCGGCTCGGTGAGCTGAAGCCGGTCGTAGAGCGGGTTGTCCCGTGACATGCGCTCGAGGTCGCGGGCGTTGGCGTCGATGAGGGCGGGTATGTTCTGCTCCACGAGGTCGGCGAGGGCGACGATGGCGGCGGAGCGCTGAGTGTCGGTGAGGGCGAGGAGGGTACGCGAGGCGCGGCATGCGTCCTCGAATATGCGGGTGTAATCTTCCATTTCTTTATTCTTCGATGTAGAGATAGTCGTAATGTATCACGGGGCGCTGGCCGTGCTGTCCCATGAGGGAGGCGACGGTGGCGGAGTCCATGGCGGCCCGGCCGATGGCGAGGGGCTGACCGGCAAAGTCTTCGACAGCAACGAGGTCGCCTTCGTCCCAGGTGCCGCTGACGCCGACGACGCCCACGGGGAGGAGGGAGACGGCGCGGTCGCTGCGCAGCACTTCGGCGGCATGGGCGCCGACGCGAACGGTGCCTTTGGTGAATGAGGTGGAGTGCGCAATCCAGCGCTTGATGGTTGTGAGCGAGCGCGGCGAGGGCTCGAAGAGGGTGTGGGGCACGCTGTCGGGACGATTGACCAGGTCGAGGAGCACGCCGGGACGGTCGCCGCGTGCGATGATGACGCCGACGCCTTCGGCGGAGACTTTGCGGGCGATGTTGCACTTGGTGCCCATGCCTCCGCGGCCGAAGCCGCTCTTGGCGGCGACGACGTAGTGCGAGGGGTCGTCGCCGGGAGCGATGCTCGCGATGAGGCGCGAGGATGGGTCGGAGGGCGCGCCGGTGTATATGCCGTCGATGTTGGAGAGGATGATGAGCAAGTCGGCGTCGAGCATGGTGGCGATGAGGCCGGAGAGCTCGTCGTTGTCGGTGAACATGAGCTCGGTGAGCGAGGCAGTGTCGTTTTCGTTGACGACGGGGACGACGCCGGCGGTGAGCATGGTGAGCATGCAGGCGCGCTGGTTGAGGTAGAGGTCGCGCGAGGCGAAGTTCTCCTTCTGGGTGAGCACCTGGCCGACGAGGATTCCGTAGGCGCCGAAGAGCTGATTGTAGAGGTTGATGAGGCGTATCTGGCCTATCGAGGAGAACAGCTGGCGCTGGGCGACGGCGTCGAGGCTGAGCGAGCGAGTCATAACGCCGCGGCCGCAGGCGACGGCGCCGGAGGAGACGAGCACGACCTCGTGGCCGGTCTGCATGAGCTGCGCTACCTGGTCGACGAGGGCCGACATGTTCGTGACATTGGGCATGGAGTCGGCGCGGGTGAGCACGTTGCTGCCCACTTTGACGACGATGCGTTTGGGTTTCTGTTCCATGATTGCGAGGGCTTATCTGCCGGCTTTGAGACCGGCGATGACGGCGGGGGTGAAACCGGCCTGTTCCATGGCGTTGAGGCCGCGGATGGTGATGCCGCCGGCGGTGGTGACGCGGTCGATTTCGACCTCGGGGTGTGCACCGTCGACACTGAGCAGGGCAGCGGCGCCGCGGACTGTGGCGGTGACAATCTCCTGTGCGTCGGAGGCACGGAAGCCGAGTTCGACGCCGCCTTCGACGGCCGCGCGGATGTAGCGCAGGGCGTAGGCGATGCCGCACGAGGCCAGGGCGGTGGCGGCGGGCAGCAGGCGCTCCTCGATGTCCTTGACGGCGCCTAAGCGGCAGAATACGCTGTCGGCGAGGGGCGTCGCGCCGCTGACGTTCACGATGAAGGTCATGGACTCGCGCAGGGTCATGGCCGTGTTGGGCATGACGATGGCGAGGTTGCAGGCGCCTTTCTGCCGGCCGAACATTTTCAACAGCTCCTCGCCGCTGACACCGGCCACGATGACAGCCACCTGTTGGTGGGCCGGGTCAATCACCGCCCGCAGCTCTTCGGCCACGGCGGGGAGTATCCACGGCTTGACGGCGATGACCACGATGTCGGCGCAGGAGGCAGCTTCGGCGTTGTCGGAAGTGGTGCGCATGCCCATGTCGGCGAACTCCCGAAGTTTGCCGGGGCTCGGATTGGCCACGCAGATGTCCGAGGCGGTCATGCCGCTCTCGGCGAGGCCGCGCGCCACAGCGCCGCCCATGGCGCCCGCACCGATGATTCCTATCTTCATTCTATCCATAATTCGCATTTTTTTGCGAGAGAGAGATTCCCCCGCGATTATGATGCAAAATTACAAATAAAAGTGCAGGCTGCCAAACGAAAGTTGCGGAGGCGCGGCGCTAATTGCCGAGGAGACGGGCGGCGCGGCGCAGATAGTCGGCGGCTTTCTCGTCGGCATTGGAGGCCTGGCGCAGCTGATAGCGGTAGCTGTCCATGGCGCGCTCGGCCTGGCGCGTGTTATAGCGGGCACGGTCGAAGTCGCCCTTGCGTGTGTAGTAGGCGGCCTCGCGCTGATAGCCCTCGGCTTTTTTGAGGTAATACTCGGCCTCGCGCCGGTAGCCGTCGGCCTTCTTCTGATAGTACTCGGCCTCGCGTGTGTAGCGCTCGGCCTGGCGCATGTCGTATTCGTCGACGGGCGGGGCGGCGACGGCCGTCGTGGCGGTCACGGACAGCATCAGCGTGAGGAGCAGGAGGATGAGTCGGGTTGGGTTCATCGTTCGTTGTATATATATATTGGAAGGTTTAAGTTCTGTTCACTACGCAAAGGTACGGCACGAGAGAGAGCAAAAGCAAGCGTTTCCCGGCTTTTTGGACGAACCCCCGGGGTTTTATGACGAAACCCCGCGAATTTGCACACCTAACCAATTATCCGTAACTTTGCACGAACATCCAAACGACACCGAAAAAGACATGAACACTACTCTCACCGAGTTTATCCGAACGGAAATCTTACCGCAATACGCCGCCTTCGACAAGGCCCACCGCGAAGACCACGCCCGCATGGTCATCGAGCAGAGCCTGGAGCTGGCACGTCACAACGACGTGGACGAGGACATGGTCCTGGCCATCGCTGCCTATCACGACCTGGGTCTCAGCGTCGACCGCAAGACACATCACCTCGAGTCGGGCCGCATCTTCCGCAGCGACACGCGCCTGACGCAGTGGTTCACACCCGAACAGATTGAGACGATGGCACAGGCCGTCGAAGACCACCGGGCTTCGTCCGACCACGCCCCGCGCAGCATCTACGGCAAGATTGTGGCCGAAGCCGACCGCTTCATCGACCCGGAGAAAATCATCGAGCGCACGGTGCAGTTCGGCCTTGACCACTACCCCGAGCTCGACAAGGAGGGTCACTGGCAGCGCACGCTCGAGCATCTTCACGAGAAATACGCAGAGGGCGGCTACCTGCGTCTGTGGTTTCCGCAGTCGCCCAATGTCGCCCGCCTGGGCCGCCTGCGCCGCATCATTCGCGACGAGGCCCTGCTCCGCACCATCTTCGAGCGCTATTTTCCGTCCGACAAAACGTGAGAGCCATGAACGTCTCCGCCAATGACATCCTCGACTGTCTGACCGCCATGGCCGACCCCGGGCAGACACGACAGCTCATGCGCTTTTTCAAGACCGGCAAAGGCGATTACGGCGAAGGCGACCGCTTCATGGGCCTGCGCGTGCCACAGACACGTGCCGTCGTGCGAGAAGCGGCGCACCGAGTGTCGCTACCCGAAATCGAAAAGCTCCTTTACAGCCCATGGCACGAGGCGCGCCTCGCCGGCTTCCTCCTCCTCGAGGCCGAGATGAAAGCCGCGCTGCCCGGACGCCGCAAAGGCATCCCCGCGGACACGCCGCAGAAAGCCGCGCGCCGCGACGCCATTGCCCGTTTCTTCCTCCGCCATGCACGTCAGGCCAACAACTGGGACCTCGTCGATATCCCCTGCCGCGGCATCCTCGGCGAGTGGCTCATGCACCCCGGCGCCGACGGCAACCTCCCCTCGCGCGACATCCTCGACCGGCTCGCACTCAGCGACAATCTTTGGGAGCAGCGCATCGCCATCGTCACAACATGGCGCTTCATCCGCGAGCGGCAGTTCGCCGACACGCTGCGCCTGGCCACGCTCCTGCTCGGCCATCCCCACGACCTCATACACAAAGCCGTGGGCTGGATGCTCCGCGAAGTGGGCAAGAAAGACGAAGGCGTCCTCCTCGACTACCTCGAAGAGCACCACGCAGCCATGTCGCGCACCACCCTCCGCTACGCCATCGAACGCCTCCCCCACCCCCTCCGCCTCGCCTGGCTCCGCCACTAACCACCACACGCGCCTTACCGAAAAAGAGATTAAAAAAAGCCGCCCTGAGCGAACCAGGACGGCTTTTGTTAGTGGGGATGGGTCAGGGGTCAGGCGAGGTCATCAATATTTGATTTTCTGAACCTTCGAGCCCTGACGGCGGATGTAGTAGTGGCCATGCTGAGGCTCGCCGTAGATGCGAACGCCCTGGAGGGTGTACCATTCTACTTCCTCGGCGTTCTCGCCTTCGAGGTCTTCCACGCCCGAGTTGTTGTCGATATAGACGGGATAGTTGTAGATGGCGAAGTTAACGGGACAGCCGTCGCACATTCTCAAGGCGCTTAATTTGGCATTGCCGATCGGGAAATCGCCAGGGATGGCGAATGTGCTTGTATAGACTTTGGTTTCTCCTCCTGCAAGGGTGATATTAACGATGAAATTAGCCTCATACACATCTTTGTCTTGCTCCTCGTTAGAAATAGTCGGGAAAATTGAATACTTATGCTCGGATGCGGAAGTATTGTGCAGAGTCAGTGAGTAGGAGTGGGTTTTGCCTACTTCAAGTTTGTCCGCGATATTTATGTTTGTAATCTCGACGGGGCAATCACCGGTTTCGGATGATGTCTTGCCGATGGTAACAGTATGATATCCGCCAATCGCCTTTACGCTGGTATTCAGAAGAGCGAATGAGCATGAACCTTCGGGCATATCAGAAGGTACGGCAACAGAGTAGGTTCTCTCAACGGTTTCGCCGGCGGCAAGGGTAACATCGAAATACTCACCGAAGGCAAATTTATCTAAGCCTTCGACCTGCGTACTAAGATACGTGCGGATTTGTTCTGTAACTTTCGTAGAAGCCGTATTGCGGAGCGTCACGGTGAAGCCGGTGCTCTGTCCGGGAATGAACGCATCGTTGAACGTGGTCTTGTCGCAGACAATGTTGCTGACAGTGTAATCGGGCACCTGGGCGGCTTTCACGGTCACGGGAATGGTGCGTGCCTGATACTCCTTGTTGTCGGTGTCGAAGACGCGCAGATTGTACTCACCGGCGGCGACTGACGACGACGGTGTGAACGTGGCGGAGAATGTGCCGGTGCTGTTAGCAGCGACATTTTACCTGAATCTTCTCGACGGACGATGTAATCAGAGATGTGTTGGAGGAGCTGCCGATGCGGGGCATCAGCTGTTTGCTGAACGCTGTATTGGTCGTGTTCTTGACGGTGAAGGTTAGTGTGGAAGCCTTGCCGATGGTGAGAACGGGGTGCGTTTCGCTTATGTCGACAGTGACGCTGCCGGTCACGGGGTCGGGATCACCGGAGCCGGTGCCAACGGTTACTGTAACAGGGCTAACAAGATAACCTCCGTCCCATGGATCGTCCGGTCCGCCGGTGCTGGTTCATATCACATTGAAATCAGCCTCGCCGGTCGGGAAATTAGCGGGCACCAGCATGCTGTATGTATAGCTCGTTTTGGCACGGCCCTCCAGGGTAACGGTCTTATATTGACCGTAAGCTGTTTCGCCGGTTGCCTTGTTCTTAAGAACGCCGAACATCTCAGCCGTGCTGGCATTTTTTCCATCACAATAGAGTTCGAGAACAGTATTTGCGTTTTGGCCAACATTGAAATTTCCTAATTTGTAACCGCTGCACTCGATGAAGCCGGTACCACCTTCTTCGCCAATAACGGAAACCTTTATCGGTGTGCTGACAATCTTGTTGTTGCCATCGCAGAAAATCAGATAGTAGTCGTCGCCCTTGTAGGCAGTCACTTTGCCGGAGAAGTTCACGGTGTTGTTGCCCTTGTTGAGCGTGACTGTCTGAGCGGGGAATTTGGTTTTGAACACGTAGTACGTGCCGTCCGAACGCTCCTCGAGCACACAGATGCGCGGAGCAAGAGTCTCGGCGTGGGCCGAGGGATAGGTGCTGACGATGTTGGTGCCGATGGTCACGCTCTCCTGCTCGTTATTGAAAACGGGGAGGTTGGTGACGTTCAGCGTGTAGCCGAAGACTACGCCGTCGGGAGCGTTGGAGTAGCGGCCAAGAACCGATACCTCAGTGCCGGTGATGCGAATCTTGTACATGCAGCACATGCCGTAGCCCTAGCGAATCGGCTGGAAGGCGCCGCCGTCCACATTGTACATTGCGCGCACCTTATACTCCGTCGGGCACTGTGGGGAGAGTATAATAGAAAAGGTTCATGCCTTTCCAACCCCAGCCGGATTCGAGTTCGGCATAGTCGATATCGGTGTCGTACGTAGCGCCGTTCTCGGCCTTGAGCTGCGTCTTGATACCGAAATTGCCCTTGTAGGAACCACGGTTGTAGAGAAGTTCAGCGGAGTTGTCGACGCCGAAGTCGGCGCGGATTGACGTCCCGGACGTGCTGAAAGAGCAGTTCATGCCGGCAGCCGAGCCAAGGAACGGGTCGGGACGAGTGCCGCCGGCCGGACGTTTCATGTAGAAAACAGCGCCCTGATTGTCGCTGAATCCGCCGCCCGTGCCGCCGCCTGCGCCAAGAGACGAGGGGTTGACGGGGGAGGTGCGGAAATAGCCGTCGGACGAGCCGCACCAGCCCCAGTTGATATGGAAGGTGCCGTCGGTCTTGCAGCCGTCGAAGACGAAGCAGTGACCGCCGCCCGAGCCGAAACCGGCATTGATGATGGGGCCGTTCTGCTGCAGACTCTCTACGAGCATATTGTCCCATTCGGTCTCCTCGTAGAAGCAGCGGTATTTGTACTCGGCGCCGGCGTCGTAGCTGAAGTTCTCGTTCAGCGCACGTGCCACCACAGAGGGAGTGGCGCCTGAACCGCCTTCGGAGTCGCCGCCATAGTCCGTATTTACGGAATAGGCACAGACCTTCATCAGCCATGCCACAGCCTCACGCTGCGCCGTTGTGCCGGCGCCGTTCGAGTAGTTGGCGAGCATGTTGTTCCAGTCGAGTGCCTTCTCGCTGAGGTCGGCGCTGAGAGTCTGGTTGCCGCCGTTCTCCCAGGTGTAGGTCTTCGTGCCGGTGGCTCGGGCGGGGTACTTGTGCCAGTTAAGCACCTGTGCCATAGCCGTGGCCACACAGCCCGAATAAGTCCTATTGCCGTTCAGCATGGGAGCGAGGTCATTGTAGGGCGAGTCTGGTCCCACTGCGTGGTGAGCATCGGGCTGATGTTCACGCTGATGCGCTTCTTGGACGATGCCAGAGGACGCGTTCCCGACTCGTTCATGAGCGACGAAGCGGCGGGAGTCTCCAGCTGGTCCTGCACAGTGCTCTCTTTCTTCTGAGACTGCTTGCGGGCCCAGGCAATCTGACGGGCATACTCGTCGAGCCATGCCGCCATGTTCGGTGGCATCTGACTGACACTGAAATTGGGGTTATCGACATAACCCAACACGGGATAAGCCATGTCGTCGGCACCCACGAATGTGGTGGTCTTGCCGTCGCCAAAAACGTAGACCGCAGCCTGAGAGACCTGCGACACCGTCTTCAGAGCTTCACCGAGCCGGACGAAGCCACACGGTGCATGCCTTTTGAAGCCGCCTCGGCACGGGCCCTTTCCCAGGCCTGGTCCGGCGACAGCTCCGCCGCCGACAGGGACATGGCGCCCATCGCCAACGCGGCAACTAAGATTAGCTTTTTCATCATTTGAATGAAAGTTTTTTTAAATAATAATGTCTTTAAGGTCCAAAGATTCTTACAAAATCACAGGATTCCTGCATAGGTACGACATTTGTTCCTCATTCCCAAATAGTTCTGCAAAAATCGCCAGCCCCTCTTCTTTTGAGGGAGAAATGAGAGAAAAACCGGCTCTCACTGCGAGGGGCGACGACGGTAGAGGCAGCCGCGGAAACCGGAGCCTTCGGAGTATGTGGTCACGAGTTCATAGCGATCCTTGTCACGGATGAACGCGAGGTCTTCAAGGGGGTATTCGGTCAGCAGCCATTTTGGGTTGGCACGCTCAAAGGACTCGGCGATACGGCGGCGTATGTCATCGGAGTTTTTGCACATGACGGGCTGCATGAAGAAGTAGGTGCCGACGGGATAATGGCCCGTCTGAGCCAGGGAGTAAGCGCCGTAGTACACTCGGTAGGGCGCAATGTAAACGCTGTCGAGGTCGTTGGCAGGGACGTTTTCGATGATGGCGCGCGACACGGGGTCGATCCATCCGCGTGAGACAGGAACGTGCGATTTGATAACCCGGTATTGCCGTGCGAGGTATCCGGCGGAACCGAAGAGAGGCAAGAGTACGGCCAGGGTTGTGAGAATGACCCCAACCCTCCCGTAATGAGTCGCTATGTAATAATACGTGGCTATGGCGGCGGGGATTGCCATGATGAAATAATGGCGATAGTCGCCTCCCTGCACGAGCACTAATGCGGTCACGGCGGCAAGCATGATGAACATGATTGCCAAGGTGTTGCGCCCAAAGCGATTTTTCAGCAGGTCACGGGCACCGACAACGCACATTATTGCGCAAGACAGGAGTGTTACGGCGAAAGTGGCAATGCCGTGAAGACCGAGCTTGTCGTGCTGCGCTGCCAAGTATTTGAAGTTATATGTGAAGGTACCGTAGATGCATTCGTCCAGGGCTCCATGGCTCGCGAAATAGGCAACGAAAGGCAGCAGTCCGAGTGCCAGGCCGCCTAAAAACCAAGCGATGGAAAGTAGCAATGTTCGCCATTCACGGCGATGAATAAGAATTATGGACAGTGCGATGACGACGGCGCAGACAACGATATTGTTGTTGACGCGTATCATGGCCGTCAGCGCAAAGCAAAGGCCTGAGACAAAAGCGATTGTGGTGAGCGGCGTCACCTTGTTTCCGCTTAGATATCTGACTGCCATCAACAACGGCAGCATCTGAAACGGCAGGCTGAACTCTTCGACCGTGCCCCCGCCTTCGATATAGAGTCCCAGAAGTATGCCAGACATAAGCACGCCAAAGACACATTTTCTCAACGAGAGCCGCATGGCGCGTCCTGTCAGGAAAAGCATCCACATTGATGCTGCCACAAAGACGAGTTCGAGCAGCCAGACGCCCATCTTTCCCTTACACAGCCAGATACCCAGTGAATAGATGGCGAAAATCAGCGGTCCTTTATGGTCAAAGAGTTCGACATAAGGCAATTTGCCGTCAAGCCACCCGCTTCCGATGGTCTGGAAAATGATGTAATCGCCGGCGCATTGCTCATAAAGGAGAGTGCCGGCCGAGGGGAAGATGGTTATGATCAGAGCGGCATAGGCCGTAATTGCAAGCAGCAGCGCTCCGCTGCGGACTCTTTCTCTATTCATACTTCAAATGCACACATTAATTATTACGCAGATGACGGTTTCCGATAGCAAGAGAGAGGAGCCTGTTTCTGCTCATTACAGCGGACAGCAGCCAGGAGATGGTGAGTGCGCCCATGAAAAGGAGGGCTGGTGCGCCTACGGGATGGGAGTCCATAAGCAAGGTGAGCCCCGGGATGAACAGCAGCGCGCTCCATATCAGTATGTGGTGGATGATATATATTCCCATGCTGTGACGGTCAAGCGAGTCGGCGACGCGGCCGCCCACCGGCAATGGATGGCCGAAAGCAGCACATAGAAGCATATAAACAGGCAATATACGGGGAGATTGACGTATAATCTGTAAAGCGGGAGCGAGGGCATTCGGCCGATGAAAAAGGCCAGGAATGCGAACGCAGCCAATGTCAGCAGTTGCATCCACACAGGCCGGTGCTTCATCTTTTCAGCGATTCCGAGTCGCACCGTCAGCATGCCGCAGATAAATGCGGGCATATATCGGACGGCGAAGGTCCACGCTGCCACGTTGGGCCACCGGGTTCCGTATTCACCGATAAATGCATAAGAGATGAGAAAGAAAATCAAACCTCCTATTAATGCTTTGAAGTTCATTGCCCACTTGCCACTGACGATTACAATGGCGAATATAACCATAAGCATCAGCAGGAACCACAGATGTTGTACGCCGCAATAGAATTCTTTCAGAATATGACCGGAGGGGAAGAGCAACAGCCCCACAACAGCCCAAAGGGAATAAGGGACAAGGAGTCGGAGCGCCTTATCCTTCAGCATTTTAGGCCGGTTGCGGTATTTCTCTTTAGTAAAATACAGCTTGGCATACAACAGTCCAGTGATAAAGACGAAGACCGTGAGTGCAAGATTAGACAGTTGCTTCCAGTAAAAAATGCTTTCAAACTGCCGGGCATGATGGAAGAGCCCGGTCCATACGCCATAATAGCAGACACTGTGGTACAATACAATTAGAAGCATTGCACCAATCCGCATCTGTTGTATGGCGACGTCTATCATTAGGATTCTTCGGTTTTGATTGTTTGGCGTTCAATCTTTTCCGTTCGCATACTAGCGTCCACAAAGATAAAGAGAAAATCTGACACCGCCAAATTTTCCGCGTAAGCTAAGAGACACCGGAGGAATGGCGGCGTGAGCGGCCTGTCTGATGAGGAAAAAACCGGATGCCGACGAGCGGCATCCGGTTTCGGAACTATTGCTGTCCGATAAAAGATGAGAACGGCACAAAATCATGGCTCGACTGATGATTCTAAGGCAGTCGAGTCTGTTTTTTTGATTTCCAAGCCCCCAAAATCTTGCCCGGACTTCAGTCACCGAATATGCGACTGGGAACGCCGCACGTATCCGGCTATAAGAGCCAGGGGCGCAGGCTGCGCGTTAGCGCTGCCAAACCCCTGGTATTGTGGTATTTATGAGATTGCACTGCGTAGCTGTGCATTAGTTGAAACGCTTACGCACAGCTAACGCAGTGCGCTCTGTATTGTACTGTATACCAGGGGTATGGCAGCGCTAACGCGCAGCCTGCACCCCTGGCACTAATCGCCCGCTGACGCCGGCGTTCCCTGACGTCGAATGGCCCATAGCATGGTAACTGATAACAGAGAGGAAGACATACCTCACAGACTAATGCCCTATGTCCTTTGACAGGCTACGCGAAGCATGCGCTCTTCCGCCCATCTTTTATCGGACAGCAATATATTTTTTTAGACAGTAGGAGGGATAGGACAGAAGCGATGGGGCGGTTACTTTATGTGCTTGGTGGCGATGGTGGCACCGGAGGTGGTGCGTGCGAGCGAGATGTAGAGACCGGAGGAGGGAGGCGCGGTGTGGTGTAGCTCTCGATGCAGGTTCTTTCGTGGGTCCAGCCGTCCTCAACGTCCATGCGGGTGTCGTCGCCGAGGGCATTGAGGCGGTCGATGAAGTCGGATGCGGTGGTGACGCTCATGATTCGGTCGGCGGTGCCCATGACTGTGTAAACGGGCGTCTGCGCCACATTCTCGGCGATGCTTTTCGATGGATTTCCGGCAACGGGCATGGCGGCGGCAAAGAGGCCGGGGTACTCCGACAGCATACTCCACACGCCGGTGCCTCCCATAGACCCTCCGAAGATATAGACGCTGTTCTCATCAACACTTTCCTTGGCCGTGTAACTCTCAATCATGCGCTTGAGCACATAGAGCATCGGGCCTCCCCAGGATTTGTCGGCGGGGCACTGGGGCACGAGCAGCGTCGCAGGCATCTCAGCCGCTTCGATATAATTGGCGATGCTGTCGATTCCCGGCTCGCCCATTTGGGCGGAGTTGTCATGGCCTTTGCTGGTTCAGCCGTGTAGATAGATGATCAGGGCGGTCTCCCTGCTATTCGGACCGGCGTTAACGGCTTCGCGGAACGGCATGCGGATATTGCCGACGCTTATCTCGCGCTCGGAGAAGGTGAGGTTGTTCGCGGCGAAAGCGTTCACGACCCCGAAAAGGATGCCGACGAGCGGCATCCAGTTTCGGAACATATTACTGAAAAACATAATATTACTGTCCGCTAAACCATAAAAAGTCGAGTCCAACTTCTTGAATGGCAGAAGTTGGGCTTACTTTATGTATAAGATAAGCCCCCTCAGCAGTTT
>SFOH01000083.1 GCA_004552485.1 Bacteroidales bacterium
GAAAACTGCTGAGGGGGCTTATCTTATACATAAAGTAAGCCCAACTTCTGCCATTCAAGAAGTTGGACTCGACTTTTTATGGTTTAGCGGACAGTAATAAAAATAAAATGGCTTGAATATATGCGACCGAAAACGGGCGACGGCATCGGAGACGAGGCGGTTTGGACCCGCTGATACCGGCTTCGGGGAATTCCGGCGTCAAATTATGGAGCCTTACGGTGACTGGGAACGCCTGCTCTGCGGGCGTTCCCAGTCACCGAATGGCCCAACGCATGGTAAATATCATTGGATTGATCCATAATTATGCGGTTATTGGGGGGTGAGGAGGCGGGGCCAGTCGAGGAGGGTGGCGAGGTAGCGGGCGCCGGAGCGGGTGAGGTGGAGGCCGTCCTGGCTGATGTATTTGCCGTCGGGTGTGAAGACGCGGATGCGGCCGTCGGCGGTGGTGGTCAGCGAGATCAGGTCGATGAAATTGTCGGGGTAGCGGGCGCTCAGTGCGTTGTTGCGCTCGAGGTAGCCGGGTGCGAGGGTGGTGGTTAGCGTGTGGTAGTCGGCGGCATGGCGGTGACGGTAGATTTGGCCGCCCCCGCTCGCGCCGAAGTTTTTCTCGCCGACGACGTAGAGTTTTTGGCGCGGGCTGAGGTGGGTATGCGCGGCGGTGACGTCTTCGGGAGTGATGCCGTAGGCGGCGACGAAGACGATGTCGGCTTGGCGAACGCGTTGGGGGTCATCGTCGGCAATGGTGAGGTAGGAGAGGTCGACGTCTTTGGCAACGGGGCTTTCGACGATGATGTTGACGAAGTCGCGGGCAAAGCTGTTGCCGATGACGAGGACTTTGCGCCGGCCGTCGTCGGCGAAGTCTTTGTCGTAGGCGTAGCCGCGGTCGCAGTATTCGCCCCACATGTTTTTGCGGGCATCGGCTCGGCGGACGTCTAACTCGGGGACGTCGCGGACAACGCCGCTCGTGTTGTAGATGTGCAGGGCGAAGGCGGTCACGGCCACGAAGACGAGGATGACGGCGCTCCATGTGGCCTTGTTCCGAGGCATTTTCTCGACGTATTTATACGACAGGAAGCTCAGAAGCGCGAGTGAGGCAAGGAGGACGGCGAGGACGGAGGGCTGAAGGATGTCGGCTGTGAATGAGTAGCGCGTGATGGCTAACAGCACCTGATGCCAGACGAAGAGGCTGTAGCAGGCCATGCCGATGATGGCGAGGAGGGGGTTTGAAAAGAGCCGGTTGTTGGCGCGCGGCGATGTCTGCAGCGCGACGATCAGGAAGCAGGTGAGGAGGATGATGGCGAATAGTCGGGCCTGCGGGTGGACGAACGGCGCATCGACAAACAGCAGGGCGAGGATGAGGGCGTAGGCGAGGATGAGCGCTGCGTTGAGGACCGCGTTTCGTCCGGCTCGGACATCGATCTTTGGAAAGACAAAGGGAATCAGCGCTCCGGCGCAGAACTCATAGAGCCGGTAGGGGAGATAATAGAATTGCGCGGGGCCGTCGTGTCGGGTGAAATCGAGGATGATCGAGACGATGGCGATGAGCGAGAGTGTGGCAATGGCGATGGGTCGGAACCGGGCGCCGGCAAAGCGTTTTAGGGCCAGCAGAATCAGCGGCACGGTGAGATAAAGCTGCATGAGCAGGCCGAGATACCAGGTGTGCATCAGGGGCCGGTACTCGTTGCTGATGCTCCAATAGTTGCCGGTTGTGAGGCATTGGAGGAAGTTGTTGGTGAAGGTGTTGGTGGCGATGACGGACTCGGCGACGTTTTCGTAGTCGTCGGGGAGCATCATGAACCAACCGAAAATGAGGCAAAGGATGCCGGCCAACAACAGCAACGGGAGTAAACGGAATACTCTGCTGAGTATGAATTTACTCCCGTCGGCCGTAAATCGCAGGCGCCCGACGGTGAGGGCGGTGAAATAGCCGGCGATTACCAGAAAGATGTCGACGCCCAAGTAGCCGCACTGCGCGATGTTCGCATGGAAGAGGATGATTGCTATGATGGCAACTCCTTTGAGTACGTCAATGCTTTTGTTGCGCATTGGTTGGGCGGACAGTGGTGATTCGTTTGATTAGGTTTCTTCTCGCAAAAGGTCTTGGAAATGAGCGGGTTTAACGGGGAGTTCCGACTGTTTTAAAATGAAAGCCGCAGCCTCATCCGAAGACCACGGCAAAGGTAAGAAATTCATCCCGATTATGCAAGCGCATTTTTCGGGTCAGAGGGCTCAGGGCACGGCGGGGTGGGGGACATCGGCGAGGGTGTCCTCGGGGCGGAGAGGAGCATAGGGACCGTCTTTGACTTCGAGGATGGCGGAGGGCTCGAGGACCTGGACGGTGTGCCACTGGTTGCGGGGGATGTGGACGCCGTAGTTGCCGGCGGCGGGGTCGAGGAGGTGGCGCTCGGTGGGACGGCCCGTCTCATCGCAGAAGATGACGTACATGCGGCCGCGCAGGAGGACGTAGGTCTCGGCGGTGGTGTGATGGCGGTGGATGGGGAGGACCGTGCCGGGGAGGAGGACGTTGATGAGGCGCTGGGCTTTGGCATCAAGGCTCTCGTGGAGGTTGAAGTTCATGCGCAGCCGCGGCGATTGTGCGGCCTCGGCGGTGATGGAGTCGAGGAGTTCGTCGTTGATGTTCATGCGTGTAATGCTTTAGATTTGAGATATTCGGCGTGTAGGTGATAGTTTCGCTTCATGAAAAGGATATAAGCTGCGGAGAGGAGCACGATGACCGCGGCGAGATAAACGTACTGATTGACGGGAACGATAAGCATTCCGAATGAGATGAGGGTCTGGAGGACCATGTAGATGAGTGAGACGGCGACGTGGGGCATGTGCAACTCGTTGGCCATGAGCTGGTAGGCGTGCTTGCGGTGGGCCTGGCCGAGGTTTTCGTGGAGGAGGATGCGGTGGATGATTGTGAGGACGGCGTCGACGCCGTAGACAGCGAGGAAGGTGAGGTAGGCGAGGTCGCCGGTGGCAAGGACGAGTTTGCCGAGGGCGAAGAGGAGGATGAAGGCCATGGTAATGGAGCCGACATCTCCGGCGAAGCAGCGTGCCTTGCGGCGGAAGTTGAAGAAGCAGAAGACGAGGAGGCTGAGGCCGACGACGTAGAGGAAGGGCTGGTCGATGAAGCCCATGGAGTGGTTGAGATAGAGGACCGGAGCGAGGACCGCGAGGGAGTAGCCGGCGGTGATGCCGTTGATGCCGTCCATGAAGTTGTAGACGTTGATGATGCCGACGCTGACGATGAGCGCGATGACGACAATCCACCAGTCGTGCCAGTTGAGGATTCCGAACTCGTGGAACATGAGGAACATGGCGGTGAACTGGACGACGAGGCGGAGGGAGTCGGGCAG
>SFOH01000084.1 GCA_004552485.1 Bacteroidales bacterium
CGAGCCATCCGCACAGGACGGCGCTGCCGGAGAAGGCGGCGGTTTCGCAGGTGAGCTGGAGCGAGACGGGCAGCGATGTGCGCCATATCTTGGCGGCGGCGCGGCGGCGCGGGGCGGAGCTGCGGCGCGGGCTGAGGCGGTAGCCGGCGCGGTAGGCGCGGTAGCGGCGCAGGCTGAAGAAGACCCACACCATGGCCACTCCGGACACCAGGCGCGCGAGCAGGGTGCTGATGCCGGCGCCGGTGAGGCCCAGCTCGGGGAAGGGGCCGACGCCGTAGATGAGCAGCCAGTTGCCCACGACGTTGAGGACGTTGACGCCGAGGACTATCCACATGGGCGTGGCGGTGTTGCCGATGCCGTAGCTCCACTGTGCCCACACGTTGAAGATCATGACGGGACGGCCATGACGGCGGCGCAGAAGACGGCGTTGACGCGTGCGGCGGTGCGCATGAGCGCGCCCGTCTCGCTCTCGCGGCCGGCGCGTGCGCTGAGGGCGGCCACGAGCGGCGTGATGCCGTAGGTGAAGCCCATGACGGCCAGCAGCGCCATGTTGAAGAAGTTGTTGCAGAAGCTGGCGGCGGCCAGCGCGGCCGTGGAGTAGTGGCCGACCATCATGTTGTCGACGAAGCCCGTGACGATGGTGCCGAGCTGTCCGACCATGATGGGCAGCCCCAGTTTGAGCAGTGTCTTGTATTCGGCGGCGGAGGGCATCAGCGGAGTTCGCGGCGGGCGGCGGCGCGGTAGGTGAGGAGGACGAAGAGGATGATGCCGGCGGCGCTGAGGTATGTGGATATCGTGATCATCTCTTTCATGATGACCTTCATGGCGGGCGGGACGGCGGATGAGCTGTGGAGACGAATGGCGGAAGCGGCGGCTTCGGTAATTCCGGAGTTGAAGAGGCTCATTATGCCTACGACAAAGCCGAAGACGAGTCCGAAGAGGAGGATGAATCCGATGGCCTTGAGCACGACGTGGCGCCGCGTCTTCATCACCACCCACATGCACACGGCGGTTGAGAAGAGCAGGCCAAGGATGTTCTGGGCACGCTGCTTTGCGGCGTCGGGGAGCACGGCGGCGACTTCGGGATCAACCATGGCGGGGTCGGTGACGAAGAGGCTGCGGTCGTAGACAAGGTTGAGGGCGATCTCGCAGGGTGCCATGGCCAGCACGGGCAGGACGATGATCGAGTAAATGGCCAGGAATGTGGCCTTCTCCGCGCTGCCGGCGGGGAGGGTGATGCTCATGGCCCAGTCGCGGTGGAAGGCGAGGGCCAGGGGGCCGAAGATGACGAAGTACTGGAGCAGACCGGTCACCCACAGGCCCGAGGCGGGCTCGCCGGGGTTATAGGTTATCATGCCCAGGGCGAAGGCCACCAGCGAGATGAGCGGGTAGAACATCAGCTGGCGGCGTATGCGCGGGCTATAGTAGTTGGCGACCATGCTCACGCGGCGCCATGAGAATGCATCTATGTTTTTCATAATCGGGGGTCAGCTTTTAGGGTTGATGAGGCGTGAGACACGCTCGGCGGCCTCGGGGTTTGAGAGGGCGCGGCAGAGGATGGCGAAATCGAACGGCTCGTAGGTCTCGGCCACGGCGGAGGCGGGGACGACGGCGTGCCAGGCGCCGTCGAGGAACTCGGCGAAGATGGCCTCCGCGGGGCGCATGGGCGTGACTGTGGTGACCGCGGCGGCGAGGATGTCGCGGGTCTCGGCCACGAGAGCCACGCGGCCGGCGCGCATGAAGATGAGTCCGTCGAAGTCGGTGCTCATATCGGAGTTTACTTGACTCAGCACGGCGGTGCGCTGCCCGGAGAGATTCTCGCGGATCATGGCGCGTAGCTCGCGGTACTGCTGCAGGCTGAGCCCGGTACGGATGTCGTCCAGGAGGAGCAGGTCGGTGTTCAGCGACAGCAGGTAGGCCGCCATGACCAAGTGGCGGTCGGCGTCGGCCAGCTCGGTGAGGCGGTCGTCGGCGCCGATGCGCAGACGGATGAGGTTTTCGTCCAGCGCCTGAGGCGAGAAGTGGGGATAGAAGATGGCGTGGGAGGTGGTCATCTCGGCGATGGTGTTCACGGGGAAGACGGTGTCCGGGCCCATATAGGCCAGGCGGCTGAGCACCGACGGACGGCGCCCGGCGACATCGAGCCCGTTGATGAGCACCTCGCCGCTCTGCGGACGGCGCAGCGAGGCCATCACCTGCATCAGCTCCGTCGTGCCCGAGGCGCGCTCGCCCGTGAGCAGGTAGAGCCCCGGCCCGAGCGTCATGTTCACGTCTGTGAGCACCGGGCGCTTGTCAGAGGCGGTGGTGTAACTTACTCTGTTAACTTCAATCATATCGTGCGTGAGTTTATTTATTGCCGTTTTTGTGGAAAAGCGGCCCTGCGGCGGCTTATTCATCTGCAAAGATACACACTTATTTGCGCCCGCGCAAGCACGGGGCGCAAAAAGCGCGCCTCACCCGGGCCGAATCGCCGGGGAGGGTCAGCCCTTCACCGGCGTGAGCGTGTAGCCGGCTTTGCGCAGGAGAGGCAGCAGGCCCTCCGGCGTGACGAGGTGACCGGCGCCGACGGCGATGAGCACCGGCTGACGGCGCATCGCCTCCTCCAGCCGCGGCATCCACCGGCTGTTGCGCAGCCCGAAGATGCGCAGATTGTCCGTCGGCGACAGCGTGTTCTTCTCCGACATGAACAGCCGCTCCAGGCCTTTGATGTCGCCCGAGAGATAGAGAGTGAGCATCTCGTCCAGCGTGTCGAAACCGGAGTCGGGATTGTCGAGGAACTTCACCAGATTGTCTGCCTGGTCGCGAATCGACATGTTCATCAGCAGCTGCATCTGCTCGTCCATCGACTCCAGCTCGACGAGCGGCAGCGCCCGCGCCTTGGCCTTGCGCACCAGCGCCTCGTCGATGCTGCCCAGCACGCCGTATTTCTTCACTAACTGCACCAATGTCTCATCCGACACCAAGAGCTGACCCAGCATCATTGTCGCCACCAGCGGCTTGGCGCGGTCCATGGCCAGCATCATAGTCGTGGCCATCGGGCCCATCTTCTCGTCCACGAGGTCCTCTACCATCGCGAACTGCAGCGGCGGCAGCACCTTAGAGAGCGTGCTGTCCTCGGGTGCGATGCCATAGCGCATCATGGCAGCCTGAGCCGCCTGCGGCGCCGACGGATCCGTCACATCCAGCTCGCACACCAGCGCGCTCACATTGTCCAGAGCCTCGTTGACGGCCGGCAGCCCGACAATGCTGTCCGTCGGCGCAATGTGCATTGTGCCAAGCAGATAGGACGGCTTCGAGAGCCCGTTGCCGCTGATTTTCCACAAAAACTGTGCCTGCGCGCTCGCGGCCGCCAGCACCATCATCGCAATCATTATCATATTTTTCATAGCAGTCTGTTTTTTT
>SFOH01000047.1 GCA_004552485.1 Bacteroidales bacterium
GAGCCTTCGCCGGCAGCGATTATTGCGAAATTCATTGCTATGGGTGTTTTGTGTGTGTGCGGACTGTGGGTTAGTCCGCAGTCATGTTGATTGTAGCGTCCTTCGAGCCGTGGTCGTGGTACTGGCGGTGGAGCGGATTGCGGTGGGCCTGGGCCTCGTTGCGGCGCGAGCGGTATATGTCGATGGCGGCATAGATGGCCTCGCGCATCGAGGCTTCGGAGGCAGTGTTCTCCGTGGCGATGTCGTAGCCGGTGCCGTGGTCGGGCGAGGTGCGCACGGCGCTGAGACCGGCCGTGAAGTTGACGCCGTTGTCCATGGCCAAAGCCTTGAACGGAGCGAGGCCCTGGTCGTGGTACATGGCCAGCACGCCGTCGAACTTGTTGAAGAGGCCGGCGCCGAAGAATCCGTCGGCGGCATAGGGTCCGAAGGCCATGATTTTGTCCTGGCGCGCCTCTTCGATGGCGGGCGTGATGATGTCCTTCTCCTCGCTGCCGATGAGCTCGTTGTCGCCGCTGTGGGGGTTGAGGGCGAGCACGGCGATGCGCGGATTGTCGATGCTGAAGTCCTGGTGGAGACTGCGTGCGAAGGTGCGGATTTTCTCAACGATGAGCTCTTTGGAGAGAGCCTCGGCGATGCGGCTGACGGGGACGTGGGTGGTCACCAGGGCCACGCGCAGGCGGTCGTTGAAGAGAATCATGAGCGCCTTTTCGCCGTTCTCGGACAGCGAGCTCTGCAGGTATTCCGTGTGGCCGGGGAAGATGAACGTGTCGCTCTGAACCGTTTTCTTGTTGATGGGAGCGGTCACCATCGCCTGGACCTGGCCGTTGCGCAGGTCGGTGACGGCGCGCTCGAGTGCGGCCACGGCGGCGGCGCCGGCTTCGGGGGTGGCCTGGCCGGGGTTGGCCGTCACGTTGTCGGGGATGACGTTTATGATGTTGACGGCGTCGGGACGCGCGTCGGCGGGAGAGTCGATGATGTTGAGGCGGAAGTCGGGCATGCCCAGCAGCTTGCGGTACTGCGCGGCGATGCGTGCCGAGCCGTAGATGACGGGCGTGCACAGCTCCAGGATGCGGTTGTCCTCAAGGGCTTTGAGAATCACCTGGTAGCCGATGCCGTTGATGTCGCCCTGAGTGATTGCTATTTTGATTTTCATTGTTCGGTGTCTGTGTTTTGAGAGTTGTTGCGGCCTGCCAGCATGCCGCAGGCGGCCATGATGTCCTCGCCGCGTGAGGCGCGGATTGTGGCGGTTATGCCCAGTTGGTTGAGGCGGTCGCGGAAGTCTTCCATGCGCTGGCGCGAGCAGGGACGCAGGTCGGAGCCGGGGATGGCATGGAAGCGGATGAGGTTGACGCGGGCGTCGGTGCCGCGGAGCACGCGGGCCAGGGCGTCGGCATATTCGAGCGTGTCGTTGACGCCTTCCCACATGATGTATTCCATTGACAGGCGCCGCTGGTGGGCAAAGTCGTAGCCGCGCAGCAGGTCGAGGACCGTGCGCGACGGCCATGCCTTTTCGACGGGCATGAGGCGCTCGCGCTGGGCGGGCCGCGGCGAGTGGAGGCTGATGGCCACGTGGACCTGTGTCTGGTCGAGCAGCGTCTGCAGCTCAGGCAGCTTGCCTATCGACGAGACCGTGATGCGCCGCGGGCTCCATGCCAGGCCCCAGGGCGCGGTGAGCACCTCGATGGCCTGAAGCACGGCGGGGAGATTGTCCATCGGCTCACCCATGCCCATGAAGACGATATTGGTGAGACGGTCGGAGTTCTCGACACTGAGCACCTGGTTGATGATGGTGGCGGCTGTGAGGTTGCCGTGGAAGCCCTGACGGCCGGTCATGCAGAATGCGCAGTGCATCTTGCAGCCGGCCTGCGAGGAGATGCAGAGGGTGGCGCGGTCGTGGTCGGGGATGTATACGGCCTCTACGTCGAGGCCGCAGTGGCTGTCGAAGAGGTATTTGACGGTGCCGTCGGCGCTGCGTACGGCCGAGATGGGCTGTTCGCGGCCCACGCAGTAGCGCTCTTTGAGGCGTGCGCGGGCGGCCTTGCCCAGATTGGTCATGGCGTCGATGTCGGTGACGCGCTGAACATAGAGCCAGCGCGCGATCTGCTGGGCCGTGAAGCGCGGCAGCCCTTCTTGGGCGGCCACGTCACGGAGCTGCTCGAGCGTCATCCCCAGCAGGGGGATGCGCTCCTGCGCGGTCGCGGCGGCCGCGCCTTTAGCTGCGTTGTCCATCGTTGCGGAACGCCGGTGCTCAGCGCGCGATGAGCAGGAAATAGTTCTTCTTGCCCTTCTGCACAAGGATGTACTTGCCGTTGAGGAGCATGTCGGCGGAGGCGGGGGCGTAGGCGTCCGTCACCTTCTCCTTGTTGATGGAGAAACCGCCCTGCTGGGCCAGTTTGCGGAGTTCGCCCTTGCTGGGGAACACCTTGGCCTTCTCGGTGAGCAGGTCGGCGAGCTTGATGCCCTCCTCGATGTCGCTGCGCGAAACCTCGAAGGTGGGCACGCCCTCGAAGACGGCCAGCAGCGTGTCCTCGTCGATTTTGTGGAGCGTCTCGGAGGCCTTGTTCGAGAAGAGAATCTGGGATGCCTCGACGGCGGCCTCATAGTCCTCGGCGCTGTGCACCATGGTGGTGATTTCCTTGGCGAGACGTTTCTGGAGGGGACGTGCGCCGGGGTCGGCGGCCTGTGCCTCGACCAGCTCGCGGACCTCGTCCTCGCTCAGCTCGGTGAAGATTTTGATGTACTTCTCGGCGTCGGCGTCGGAGACGTTGAGCCAGAACTGGTAGAACTTGTAGGGCGACGTGTAACGCGGGTCGAGCCATACGTTGCCGCTCTCGGTCTTGCCGAATTTGCCGCCGTCGGCCTTGGTGATGAGGGGGCAGGTGATGGCGTAGACATTCTCCTCGCCGGTGATGCGGCGGATGAGCTCGGTGCCGGTGGTCATGTTGCCCCACTGGTCGGAGCCGCCCAGCTGTACGCGGCAGCCCTTGTCCTGGAAGAGGTGGAGGAAGTCGTAGCCCTGGAGGAGCTGGTAGGAGAACTCGGTGAAGCTCATGCCCTCGCGGCTCTCGCCGCTGAGACGCTTCTTGACGGAGTCCTTGGCCATCATGTAGTTGACGGTGATGTGTTTGCCGATGTCGCGGATGAACTCCAGGAAGGAGAAGTTTTTCATCCAGTCGTAGTTGTTGACCATGATGGCGGCGTTGGGGGCGTCGGAGTCGAAGTCGAGGAACTTCGAGAGTTGCTTCTTGATGGCCTCCTGGTTGTGGCGGAGGGTCTCTTCGTCGATGAGCTTGCGCTCCTGGCTCTTCATGGAGGGGTCGCCGATCATGCCGGTGGCGCCGCCGACGAGGGCGATGGGGCGGTGGCCGGCACGCTGGAGGTGCTTGAGCATCATGACGCCTACGAGGTGGCCTATGTGGAGAGAGTCGGCCGTCGGGTCGATGCCCAGGTAGGCCGTGGTCATTTCTTTTTTGAGCTGGTCTTCAACGCCGGGCATCATCTGGTGGATCATGCCGCGCCATTTCAGTTCTTGAATAAAATCCATTATAGTAAGTTATGTTGTGTTTGGGGTTGATAAGACGTTATTTGCGCAGACGTGCGAGGGCGTCGGCGATGCGTGCGAGGGCTTCGCGGATGGCCTCGTCGGAGGTGGCGTAGGAGAGACGGATGTATCCGGGAGCGGAGAAGGCGGCGCCGTCGACGGTGGCGACGTGGGCCTCACGCAGCAGATACATTGCCAGGTCGCCGGAGGTGGCGATCACGGAGCCGTCGGGGGCGGTTGTGCCCATGTAGGCCGACACTTCCGGGAAGAGGTAGAAGGCTCCCTCGGGGCGGTTGACCTTGAGGCCGGGGATGGCCGATGCCAGCTTGACCACCAGGTCGCGGCGACGGCGGAAGGCGGCGCACATCTCGGCGACGCAGTCCTGGGGGCCGGTGTAGGCGGCTTCGGCGGCCTTCTGGGCGATGGACGAGGCGCCGGAGGTGTACTGGCCCTGGAGCTTGGTGACGCCCTTGGCCAGCCACAGCGGGGCGGCGCAGTAGCCGATGCGCCAGCCGGTCATGGCGTAGGCTTTCGACACGCCGTTGATGATGACCGTGCGGTCGGCGATTTCCGGGAACGAGCCCAGCGAGGTGAACGAGCCGGTGAAGTTGATGTGCTCGTAGATTTCGTCGGCGATGACAATCACGCGGGGATGGCGCGCCAGGACGGCGACCAGAGCCTGGAGCTCGTCGCGTGAGTAAACGCTGCCGGTGGGGTTCGAAGGCGAGCAGATGATGATGGCGCGCGTGGCGGGAGTGATGGCGGCCTCGAGCTGCTCGGGGGTGATTTTGAAGTCGGAGTCAATGCCGGCGCTGACGAGCACGGGCGTGCCCTCGGCCAGTTTCACCATCTCCGTGTAGCTGACCCATGCGGGAACGGGGATGACCACCTCGTCGCCGGGGTTGACCAGCGTGAGCACCACGTTGCAGAGGGCCTGCTTGGCGCCGTTGCCCACAACAATCTGTTCGGGGGCGAAGCTCAGCGCGTTCTCGCGCGAGAGCTTGTCGGCCACGGCCTTGCGCAGGCTCATGAAACCGGGCACGGGGCTGTAGAACGAGAAGTTATCATCAATGGCGCGGCGTGCCGCGGCCTTGATATGGTCGGGGGTGTTGAAGTCCGGCTCGCCAACGCTGAGGTTGATGACGTCCACGCCGGAGGCCTTGAGCTCAGCGCTCTTCTGCGACATGGCCAGGGTGGCGCTCACGGCCAGATTCTGCACGCGCCGGGAAAGTTGTTGGGTGTTGTTATCCATATCTTTTTCGGGTGATTATTCATTTTATTTTGCAAAGTTACGATTTTTGTCTTATCTTTGCAAAAAATGTACGCACGCGTACGCGATAATGTTGAAAACAACGTGCCTTGAAAAGAAAATCGATTCATAGAAAGAACCACTTTAAAACCAATTACAGAATGAAGACACTGAAAAGTTTTGTGTGGATGCTGGCCATGACCGCCGCCATCCTTACCGCATCCTGCTCCGGCTCCGGCAGTGTGGAAGCCAAGCTGGACAAGTACGTACCCGATGACGTCGACCTGGTGTTCACCGGCGACATCCAGCGTGCTGTGGAGGCCACCGGCTCCACCATCGAAGACGGCGCCATCAAACCCTCCGCAATGCTCGAGGACATGATCGGCACCATGTCGGCCGGCGACCGCGACATCCTGCGCAAATTCCTGTCTTTCAAAGGCATGGACTGGACCAACGGCGTCGTTGCCGTGCGTCTGAACGGCATGAACCCCGAGGCTCTCTTTATCTGGAGCGTCACCAATGAGAAAGAATTCGCCCGCTCCATGGCCGAGGCCACTCACGACAAGGGCCAGGTCGGCAACGAAGACGGCTACGTGACCTTCGGCGACGAGGAGTCGGCCCTCGTCTTCAAGGACAACATGGGCTTCTGCGTCTTCACCGACAACAACATGGCCAAGGCTTCCACCGCCATCCGCATCGTCGAGTCATGGGCCTCCAACGCCTCCGAGAAGCCCCTCGCCTCATGGAAGAAAGACTGCCTGGCCTCCGAGCACATCTTCAACATGATGATGAACGGCAAAATCTTCGAAATGGCCACCGCCATCCAGCCCACGCAGATCCGCGCCCTCTATGCCCAGATGCCCGAACTAAAAGGCATGATGGACAAGATGTCTAAAGGTGTCATCTCCGGCTACCTCGACCTCGACGGCCAGAGCCTCCGCGCCGAAGTCTCCCTCCTCGACGGCGAGGGCAAAGACCTCGACTTCGGCATCGACTACAAGGAAATCAACACCGACCTGCTCAAATACGGCACCTCGAAAGACCTGGCTGTCTTCGGCTTTGGCTCCGGCAAACTCTTCGCCGACCAGATCATGAAGATTATGGACGGCAACGTTCCCGCCGACGCCGCCGGCATCATCAAGAGCGTTCTGGGTGGCATCGACGGCTCCATCGTGGCCATGTTCGGTCCCGCCACCGACAACCTTGTCGACCTGCAGACCACCAAGGGCTGGACCCTCACCGGCGTCATCGAATATGCCGACGCTGCCAAGGCCGGCGCCGCCCTCGACGCCATCGCCGACATCCTCAAGACTGCCGGCAGCGACGAGCTCAGCGTGGCCGCACACCAGGCCGGCTCTTCAGCCGACGTGGTCGTCATCACCGAGGACTACTCCAACGCCTCGTTCGACTATGACACCTACGAGATGGTGGGCGTCGAGAAAGTCTCCAACAACCTGAGCCTGCGCGTCGACGGCAAGAACCTGGTCATCTCCACCTCGAAGCAGAACGGCGACGGCTGCGGCATCAGCAAGGATCTCATCAGCGGTTCCTACTCGGCCCTGGCCATCGAGATTCCGAAGGACAACAAGCTCTTCAGCCTGCTCCACGTTCCGTTCGGCGTGAAGGGCAACATCGTGTCGAAGGAAAGCCACGCTACGCTCGACATCACCCTCACCGACACCAAAGACAACTTCCTGACCGCCATCTTCCGTCTGATTGGCAGCAAAGCCTGAGAGGACGCACCGCATTGATGGACAGAATCAACACAATCACTCTGGAAGAAGCTCTTCCGGAGGTGTTTGTCGGCGCCGAAAACGACGAGCCGGTATGCCACTCCGAGGTGTGGATGCAACACCTCGAGCTGGCCCGGCCCGGGCGCTACCTGATCATGGCCGAGTCGGGCACGGGCAAGTCGTCGCTGTGCTCGTTCGTCTACGGCTCGCGCCATGACTATCGGGGCCGCATACTCTTCAACGGCCGCGACATCCGGGAGCTCAGCGTCGACGACTGGTGCGAAGTGCGCCGCCGCCACATCTCGCTGCTGCCCCAGGAGATGCGCCTCTTCCCCGAGCTGACGGCAATGGAGAACATCCAGATCAAGAACCGGCTCACCGACCGCCTCTCCGAGAAAGAAATCATGGACCTGCTCCGGGAGGTCGAAATCGACCACAAGGCCGGCCAGAAAGCCGCCTTCCTCTCCATCGGCCAGCAGCAGCGCGTGGCCATCGTCCGCGCCCTCTGCCAGCCCTTCGACTTCCTCATCCTCGACGAGCCCGTCTCTCACCTCGACGCCCGCAACAACGCCATCGTGGCCGACATGGTCACCCGCGTGGCCGCCGCCAACGACGCCGCTATCGTGGCCACCTCCGTGGGCAACCATCTGCGCCTCGCCGAGCCACACGTAATTCACCTGTAACGCAACTATGTCTAACAGCTACAAAGGACTGGTGTGGCGGCTGCTGCGCCGCAACATCTCCGCCGGTCAGATCGCCGGCTACGCCCTGGCAACGCTGGTGGGCCTCAGCATCGTGCTCTGCGCCGTCCGCTTCTACGGCGACGTCAGCTCGGCCTTCAACACCGACGACGGAATCCTCTCGAAGGACTACATGGTCATCTCCAAACGCGTCTCGGCCCTCAACACCGTCGGCCGCGGCGGCGAGACCTTTTTCACCCCCGCCGAGACCGAAGAGCTCAGCCGCCAGCCGTGGGTGCGCAGCGTCGGCGCCTTCACTGCCGCCAACTTCAATGTCTACATGTCAGTCGACCTGGGCGGCCGCTCGATGTCGACCTATATGTTCCTGGAGAGCATCCCCGACAAATTCCTGGATGTGAGCCCCTCGGACTGGCGCTTTGACCCGTCGCGTCCCGAGGTGCCCATCATCATGAGCAAGGAGTATCTGGCCCTCTACAACTTCGGCTTCGCCGCCTCGCGCGGCATGCCCCAGCTCTCCGAGACGGTCATGGCGCGCGTGCCTCTCTCGATCACCGTAAGCGGCAACGGCCGCTCGATGAAGATTCCCGGCCGCATCGTCGGTTTCTCGTCGCGCCTCAACACCCTGGCCGTTCCCCAGGACTTCATGGAGTGGGCCAACAAGGAGTTCGCCCCGCCCGGAAAGGAGGAGCAGCCCTCGCGCCTCATCGTCGAAGTCAGCAAGCCCGGCGACCCCGCCATCGACCGCTTCATGCGCATCAACGGCTATGACGTGGCCGGCGACAAGGCCGACAACTCGCGCGCCAACTACTTCCTGACGCTGGTCACCGCCATCGTCATCGCCATCGGCTCGGTCATCTCCATCCTGGCCTTCTTCATCCTCATGCTCAGCATCTTCCTGCTGCTTCAGAAGAACCGCCGCAAGCTCCACGACCTGATGCTCCTGGGCTACTCGCCCCGGCAGGCTGCGCGGCCCTATAACCTGCTGGTTCTCAGCGTGAACGTGGCCGTGCTCGTGCTCAGCATCGTCATCACGGAGTGCGCCGCCGCATGGTGGAATCCGCGCCTGGCCGACATCGGCGTCCCCAACGGCTCGCCGCTGCCCGCGCTGCTCACCGGCCTGTGCATCATGGCCGTGGTCACCGTCGCCAACCTCCTGACGATCCGCCGCCTCGTGCGCCGCAATTTCTGAGCGTTTTTCCCCAACGCCTACACCGCACCGCAAGTGCCGGTGGCGCCCGCCGCGCCGCCGACGCCTGCGGTGCCGTCGTATACGGCCCGGCGCGGCGAAAAGAGAGGTTTCGGCGGAAATGTTAATAATTACTAAAAGTGAGGTGAACGCCTACAAATTCGGCGGCTGTTTAGCAAAAAATTGTTTAATTTGCATCAAAATTGCAACTTTGGGCAGATTATGCCATGACCGCAACGGCCTGGCATCCTCCTCCAAAGGGGTCAATCTTTTTAATACCAAATTCTTATTAATTTGTAAATCAATGCGTTAAAGGCTCCCATCCGCCACCCCGGGTCTCCCCGTAAGAGTTCACCGCTATTATTGAATGGTTGTTACATGCCATGAAAACTGATACCAACATCTCTGACATACTCACATCAGCCGCAGCCCCCGCTCACAGCGCCGGCCGCCTCATGACACGCGCCCTTCTCCCCCTGGTCTGAACACCGTGCAGCGGACGCAGTCCGCGCCCCCGAGCCCTAACCCACGAATAACAACAAAACACAAATATTAATACTAAAAGTCTAACTTAAAAAACTTGTTGCATGAAGAACATTTGTTTTCAAATGAACCGGAAAGCATGGCTGGTCATAGCACTGACCCTGTTCATGTTTATCCCCGCTTTGGCACAGAAGGTTACCGTAACGGGAACCGTCATCGACCCTGACGGTGACCCCGCCATCGGCGCCAGTGTCACAGTGCAAGGACAGCCCGGCATGGGCGCCGCAACGGACACGGATGGTAACTTCTCCATCTCCGTCCCCAACGCCAAAGCCACCCTGGTGGTGTCATACGTAGGCGCCCGGACACAGACCATTCCTCTGAATGGACGAACCAACATCACCGTTAATCTTGCCGGTGACAACCAGGTGCTCAACGAGCTGGTGGTTATCGGTTACGGTTCTGTTAAGAAAGAAGACGCCACCGGTTCTGTTGCCGTTGTGAAGCCGGACGAAATCGAGGCCGGCCTCGCCACCTCAGTGCAGAACATGCTGGTGGGCCAGACTCCCGGTGTGGTTGTAACCACCTCCGGCGGTCCCGAGGGCAACGCCACCATCCGCGTGCGCGGCGGCTCCTCACTGAACGCCTCCAACGACCCCCTGATTGTTGTTGACGGTGTGCCTCTGGACAACGGCGGCGTGTGGGGTATGAGCAACCCTCTCTCCATGATTTCTCCCGAGTCCATCGAGTCGATGACTGTGCTGAAGGATGCCTCCGCTACCGCCATCTACGGTTCGCGCGCTTCCAACGGCGTCATCATCATCACCACCAAGAAGGGTGCCAGCGGCGCTCCCAAGGTCAACTTCTCCGCCAACCTCTACGTCAACACCGTCGCCAAGCTCTGGGACGTGATGGACGGTTACGAGTTCGCTGACTTTGTTCAGAAACACTTCGACGCCACTGCCATCGACAAACTCTACTATGGCAAGAAGAACTACAACACCGATTGGCAGAAAGAGGTGACCCGCACAACCGTTTCCTCCGACTACACGCTCTCTGTTGCCGGCACCAAGGCCAACATGCCCTACCGCTTCGACGCTTCCTACATGAACTCGAACGGTATCATCAAAGGCTCCGCAATGGACCGCGCCACTCTGGGCATGGCCCTAAATCCCAAGCTCTTTGACGGTAAACTCAACATCAACGTAAACCTCCACGGCTACTACGTTCACAACCGCTTCTCCGAGGGCGGCAGCGCCGTGAGCGCCGCCATGGCCATGGACCCCACCAAGCCCGTCTACTCCAACTACCGCATCTCCGGCGGTGACTCCGGGCAGGAGTACCTCTTCGGAGGCCTCTTCACCTGGCTCAACCACGACGGCAAAGGCGGTGCCACCGTCGAGCAGAACGCCACACGCAACCCCATGAGCTATGTATCATGCTTCGACAACCACGCTGACGTGCTCCGTTCCAACGGCAACATCCAGTTCGACTATGCCTTCAGCTTCCTCCCCGGCCTCCACGCCAACCTCAACCTCGGTTACGACGTGTCCGGCTCACGCGAGTGGAACATCACACGCCAGAACACCCCCAACACCTACTGGTCACACGACAAGAACGGCGCCGGTTTCGAAAACTACCGCAAACAGTACAAGAGCAACACCCTCCTCGACTTCTACCTCAACTATAAAAAAGAGGTCGAGAGCATCTACTCCAACTTCGACGTAACAGCCGGTTATTCATGGCAGCGTTTCTCGAAACGCGAGCACCACTTCGGCGCCGACTCCAACGCCGGTCGCCCCACCACCCCCGGTTACTTCGCCATCACCTACGACCCCGCCACCTACGAGTATTCGCTGAACATCAACCCCGCCACGGTGGACAAGGTCGGCAAGAACTACTCCGACGACCTGGTCGACCCCAGCGGCAACTACCACTACGCCGAGCGCCTGCAGCTGCTCTCGTTCTTCGGTCGTCTGAACTACACCTTCAAGGATCGCTACCTGCTCACCGCCACCGTCCGCGGCGATGCCACCTCACGCTTCTCCAAGGACAACCGCTGGGGCGTGTTCCCCTCCGTGGCTCTGGGCTGGCGCATCAGCCAGGAAGAGTTCTGGGGTGCCCGTTCATGGTGGAACGAGTTCAAGTTCCGTGCCGGCTGGGGTAAGACCGGTCAGCAGGATGTGGGCTCCACCTGCAACTACCTGCCCATGTACTCCATCGCCGCTCCCGGCTCCTACTATCCCGTCACCGACGCCGAAGGCAACATTGTCTACCTGCCCGGTTACTTCCTCCAGGGTCAGAACTACAACCCCGACCTGAAGTGGGAGACAACCACCACCTGGAACGGCGGCTTTGATTTCGGATTCCTCAACAACCGCATCACCGCCAGCATCGACGGTTACTATCGCAAGACCACCGACCTGCTCTCTTACGTCACCATCCCCGCCGGTTCCTCAACCGTCAACATGATGAACCGCAACATCGGTGACCTCGAGAACTACGGTGTCGAGTTCAACATCGCCGCACGCCCCATCGTCACCAAGGACTTCACCTGGAGCTTCAACTACAATGTCGGCTACAACCACAATAAGGTTACCGCCCTCAACGACGCCTCTTCCATCATCACCACCGGTGGCATCACCGGCGGAACAGGCAACACCGTACAGGCTCACGCCGTCGGCCATGCCGCCAACTCGTTCTATCTGCTCCAGCAGGTCTATGACCAGGCCGGCAAACCCATCGAGGGTGTCTTCGTGGACCAGAACAACGACGGCGTCATCAACTCCGACGACAAAGTCATCAACCACAGCCCGGATCCCAAAGTCGTGATGACCATGTCACACAACTTCAACTACAAGCATTGGGACCTCGGCTTCAGCCTGCGCGCATCACTGGGCAACTACGTCTATGACAATGTGAAAGCCTCCAACTCAGCCATCAGCTCTGTTGCCACCTATGGCCTGAGCAACCTCATCAAGACAGACTTCTACTTCAACGACAAGGCCAACGCCAACTACTACATGAGCGACTACTTCCTGGAGAACGGCTCGTTCCTGCGCTGCGACAACATCACCCTCGGCTACACCTGGGAGAACCTCCTCGCCGACCGTCTCCGTCTCCGCGTCTTCGGCGCCGTGCAGAACCCCTTCATCATCACCAAGTACGACGGTGTTGACCCCGAGGTTTCCGGCGGTATCGACAACAACGTTTATCCCCGCTCACGCACATATTCAGTGGGCTTGGTTGCCACTTTCTGATAATTACATAAATTGTTTAAAGCATATAATTATATGAAATCATATATCAAAATATTATCAGCCGGTCTGTTTGGCGCAGCCATGACGCTCACCTCCTGCGTGGGTGACCTGGACCTCAAGCCCAACAACCCCAACCTGGTACCCGGCGGCGGACTCACTGAGGCCGAATACCAGAACGTGCTGAACAAATGCTACGGTGGCCTGGCCTACTCCGGTCAGACCGGCCCCAACGGTGACTGCGACATCTCCGGCCTGGACGGCGGTACATCACAGTACACCCGCGCCCTGTTCATGATGAATGAGTTCACAACCGACGAGTGCATTTGGATTTGGCCCGACAACGGCGTCATCGACCTCATCACCAACACATGGGGCAAGGACAACGGCAACATCTTCGGCACATACTCACGCCTCTATTCCCACATCGCCGTCTGCAACAACTTCATCAGCCTGGCCAAGGACAACTCCGACGCCAATGTGCGCAAGATGGTCCTCGAGGCACGCGCCCTGCGCGCCATGTCCTACTACTGGGTTATCGACATCTTCGGTCAGGGCTCGTTCATCCTCGACACCGACCCCATGGGCACCGAGCCCGAGCAGAAAGACCGCCTCTTCCTCTACAACTGGCTCGATAGCGAACTCGACGCAATCGAGGCCGCTTACACCGCCGAATTCCCCAACGACCGTCCCACCTACGGACACGTTGGCCTCGACGGCGTACAGGCCCTCCACGCCCGTCTCTGCCTCAACGCTCAGGTCTACACCTCCAACACCGTCAACGCATTCGAGAAATGCCAGACCCTCTGCGAGGCCGTCATCAACCGCCACAAAGGCGGCGGCTTCAACGGCTCAGGCCTTGCCAACAACTACATGTACCTGTTCTGCGCCGACAACGACGCTTACATGCCCGGTGGTTCAAAACCCGCCGAGAACGAAATCCTCTGGGGCATCCCCTACCAGCATGAGTACACACAGGCCTACGGCGGCACACAGTTCCTGATCGCCGCAGCCCTCAGCGGCGAAGCCAACGCCGAGAACGGCAACAAAGTCGCCATCGACTACGGCATCAACAACCCCTGGAAGTGCATGCACGCCACCGAACAGTTCTCCGCCAAATTCGACGAAGCTCCCGAAGACATCCGCTGCTCCGAGTGGGGTAAGGAAGGAGAAGGCTACAAAAAGGCCAACGGCGGCTTCAGCACATTTGCCGACGGCTACTGCGTAGTCAAATTCACCAACCTCCTGGCCGGCACCGACGGCGCCTGGTCCGAGCAGAACGGCGGCGTATGGGGCAACGGCCCCGCACGCGCCGAGACATGGGTAGACACCGACCTGCCCCTCATCCGCCTCGCCGACGTATACCTCATGTACACCGAGTCTTACATCCTCAACGGCACCGGCACACAGGCCAAGGCCCTGGAGTATGTGAACTACGTGCGCGAGCGCGCCGGCATCCCCGCCTGGACCGCCAGTTACCTCTCAGCCGACAACATCCTGGACGAGCGCTGCCGCGAGCTCTATTGGGAGCTCACCCGTCGCTCCGACCTTATCCGTCACCACAAGTTCTCAGGCTCCGCCTACAACTGGGCCTTCAAAGGCAGCCAGCTCAACGTCAAGGGCCAGAGCTTCCGCAGCTACATGGATCTCATGCCCATCCCCACCAATATCATCGCTGCTCAGCCCAGCTTCAAACAGAACCCCGGTTATTAATAGTCATCCCCTCGGCTTCCCGCCGCCGCCCCCGACCCGGGGCGGCGTGCGGAGCCGGATAAAAATAATTTTTACAACATGAAAAAAATATCTTTATTCCTGGTTGCGCTGGCCGCAGTGCTCAGCCTGGCAAGCTGCGAGGATGAGAAAAAGCCCAAATTCCACGAGGCCTCATCTGACTCCTTCGAGGTTTACGAGCCCGCTTTCCAGAACCAGTACTATGAACTTACCTCCACCGGTACGTTCGAAATCGTCTGCAAGAGCGCTCCCGACTACGGCGCTCCCATGGGCCCCACCGTCTACGGTGCTCAGGTGTCGCTGGATCCCAGCTTCAGCACCTATGAGGAAATCAAAGCGGAGAACAGCGCCTCACGCGTGATGCTCCGCGACGAGGACCTCGCCATCGCCATCTGCAAACTCAAAGGCCTCACCAAGGACGACGCCGGCTATGTCTTCACCTCGACACTCCCCGTCTACCTCAAGGCCACTTGCAGCATCGAAGCTATCGCCAACTCGAAAGTGGTGTCAAAGAACTATTGCACCCTCAACAAGGTTATGCCTTACTTTGCCATTCCTTCTCCCAACTTCATCTACCTCGTTGGTGCGCCCGAAGGCTGGAAAGGCCCGTCTGCTGCCGAAGCCGACCACTACTCGGCATGGCGCCTCTTCGAGAA
>SFOH01000085.1 GCA_004552485.1 Bacteroidales bacterium
CCGGATGGCAGTTCCTCACCATGAACCGTCACCCCCAGTGGCGCCGCAACTTCTACGACATCGGCGTCAACGCCAAGGAGCTTGTGGCCAACTCACAGGCAATCAGCTCGCCCAACTACGAGCTCATTGCCCGCACCATCTGGCTGCTCTCCTACCAGCTCACCACCGATGCCTTCGGCGACATCCCCCGTTCCGAAGCCTATCAGAGCAATTCACCTCACTACGACACCCAGGCCAGCGTCTATGCCTGGATGTTCCAGGAGGCCGAGGACCTCATCAAGATGTATGAGAACCCCGAGATTGCCAACTCTCCCACGAACCGCACCATCACCATCAACCAGGACCGCGTATACGGCGGTGACCTGGAGAAGTGGAAAGGCCTGGTTTACGCAATCCGCGCACGCCTCATGCTCCGCAACCTCCCCAACGTGGACCGTTCCGCCGCCACCTGCAACAAGATTATCCAGTATGCACAGCAGGCCATTGACCAGTGGCGCAAGCGCACAGTGGAGCCAGTCAAAACCCACTATAAACGGATGGGAAAGCCGTGCCAACGACCTGGACGATGCCGTTCCCTCCAAGTTCTTCATGGAAGACTGCCTGGGCGTCATTGATCAGGGCAACGAGATGAAGCAGGGCTACTATGACCGTGAGAACTCCTACGGTTCCGACCCCCGCCTCATGCTCATCATGGTGCCCAACGACGGCCCCGTCTCCGCTTCCAACCCCGGCAAGCGCGTGATGCTCCGCTACCTTGAGAACAACATCGGCGGCGGTTCCACCTTCAAGAAAGAGAACTATCCCAATCTTTATGCCGGCGCTTATGCCGCAGGCAAGGACGCCTACACCCCCATCTTCACCATGGAGGAACTCTACTTCATACAGGCTGAGGCTTACTACTGGCTGGGCGACAAGGTGAAAGCCTGCCAGCTGGCCAAGGAAGCCACCCAGTGGAACGTTCAGCGTCACCTCGACCGCTACCTGGCTGACAGCGGCGGCCGCTACCCCGGCGACAAGAATGCCCCCGGCGGTTCCGCTGCCAAAGAGCGCTATGAGCGCCAGCTGGTTGCCTTCTTCGACAACGAAGCCGTGAAGAAATGCAAACCCTGCACCCAGATCGGCAACAAGCACTGGTTCTTCGACCCCTCGAACTACACCCTCTCCGACCTGATGATGCAGAAGTACATCTCCATGTACATGCAGCCCGAGCAGTGGACCGACATGCGCCGCTACCACTACTCCAACAACCGCAACGGTTACGGAATCGGTGACAACAAGGAAATCATCTATCCCGGCCTGCGCCGCCCCTACAACCTCTATTCGGCCTTCTGGGTCGACGGCCTCTCCGAGTCCGAGAAAGAGAACGCCTGGATGCAGCGCATCAACTACGACCCCGAGACCGAGGAGAAGTACAACCGCGCCGAACTCGAGCGTCTGGGCGCCTACCAGAATCACCTCTGGCTGCGCAAACCCATGATCTGGTCCGAGGACTATGGCGTGCGCTCTTCACTGACTCAGGAGTGATTTCACCAGCCTTGATTCAATAAATGAGACAAATTTATTTACATCTCAAACAAAGAACAACAATGAAAATCCAATATAAAGCATTCTTCATGGCGCTGGGCGCCGCCGCACTGCTGAGCGCCTGCTCAACCCGTGACGTTCTGGAGGATATTGTCACCCCCGGTCAGGCTGTCCCCACCGCTTATTGGGAGGTCGGCTCTACCGTCTGCAAGGCCGGCGACAGCTTCACTTTCCAGGGCAAATACACCGTGGAGCCGGGCAAGACCCCCGCGTACAGCGAAATCTGGTACCGCGTGAAACGCAGCGAGTCGGCCTCAGCCACCGCTCGCCTGGCCGGCACCTCGTTCGGATTCACCAAAACCGTCACCGCAACCGATACCATGCGCTCGATGACGCCCATCGTACGCTTCGACCACACTCAGGCCGAGTGGGACGGATATGAGTTTGTCATCAAAGGTTCAGTCCCCGTCTCACGCACCCTCTCTCCCGTTTCATGGGTGAAGGCAACACAGTGGGACCAGGAGCGCTTCGACTCCTACTATCCCGCCGGATACCAGGAGGAATTCCGCGCCGAGTGTGTGGACCTGCTCACCAAGGACTCCACCTACTACAACGCACTGCGCACCGTATACATCAACTATCCCTTCGCCAACGAGCGCTTCGCCGAGATGAACACCAAGTACGGCCTGTCGTTCCCCACGGATGTTGACCTGAGCGGTGACGACCAGGGTGCCGGCGTTAAGTCCGACCTCTGGTTCTCGACCACCGAGGCTTCCGAGGCCGCCGTCGTAGGATATTATTACATCACCATCGAGAACGGAAACGCCGTAGTACACGAGATTGGCAAGGACGTCCCCACTGCCGATGCCGACGGAGTGCTCACCTACAACGGTGCACGCTGCTATCCCGTCTACAAGTCGAGCCCCTGGGTGTTCTGCCGCTATGACGACGACCTGGGTGCCATCATCTCCACCGTCCGCGCCGCCTACGTTCCCGCTTTCCGCGAACTCCTCCAGCAAATCACCTTCCCCGAGTGGATCTACGACTCGACGGAAAAGGTTTACTTTGTGGAATTCACACGCGACTATAAGCTGGACACCGAGTTCCGCGTCTATGACACGGACGGCGAGGAAGGCATCGCCAATGACCGTCGTGAAATCTCCATCAACTAACAACAGCTAAAAGACAAGACACTTATGAAATTTCTCAATAAATTCATTCTGGCAGCAGCTGCAGTGGCTTCCCTTACGCTGGCCGGCTGCGGAGAGGACACCCCTGACTACACTCATATGGACAGCAAGGACGTGGACTTCACCTACAATGTGGAAGGTGACGAATACACCCTCGACTACTACGTGGTGTCCCGCATCCAGTTCAACAACACCTCCTCGAAGAGCGGTGCTGTATCCTGGGACTTCGGCGACGGCTCCACCTCGACCGAGCCCAACCCCGTGCACAAGTTCACGAAGGCCGGCGTTTACCGCGTCACTCTCACCGTGGACGGCGTGGGCAAGCAGACCTATCCCATCCTCATCTATGACATCGTCCCCGTCCTCTCCATCGCCGAGCAGGACACCGAAATCATCGAGTTCAACAAAACCAACGTCTCCTTCAACCTGGAACTCCCCAACCCGGAGAACCTGAAGGTGAAATACGTGTGGAAATTCCCTGACGGCACTCTCGACGAGAACGGCAACGTTATCGAAACGTTCACCGGTTACTCCGATGCTCAGGGCAACGTAGAGTACCCCGGCAAGCTTCACTTCCGCAACATCGGTTCACAGCGCATTGAAATCAGCTCATGGTTCGATGTAGACGGCGAGAACCGCCGCCTCGAGGACACCTACCTCAACGTTCAGGTCGGCCTCACAGAGCCCGCCGCAACCCTCTACTACGCTCAGCGAGGCGGCACAATCAAGGCCTACAAGCTGGTTGATCCCGCCACACTCCCCAAGGGCACGGCACCAAACTTCTCCCCTACGACCTGGGCGTCTCAGCCGGCAACACCGTCATGGAGCTGCAGTATGCTGACGTCAACGGCACCGACGAGGAAGGCAACGCCGCCAAAATCGGTTGGGTCTACATCCTCGACGCCGGCAAGCAGTACTACTACATCAACGACGAGAACGGCGTCATGGGCGACGGCTACATCAATGCCATGCGCACCGACGGCACCAACGTCAACACCGTCATCACCAACGTAGGCGGTCCCGCCTTCGCCGACCCCTTCCAGGGCTGCGTTGTGGGCGACTAC
>SFOH01000009.1 GCA_004552485.1 Bacteroidales bacterium
GCGCTTGGGGGTGTGGGCGAGGACGAGGATTGAGTAGTTGCCGCGCTTCTTCAGCTTGACGAGTTCCTGCATGAGCGTTGCGGCAACGTCGCCCGACTCTGACTTGGTTGTCTCGCCCATCGTGGACGCGGTGCGAAAAAAATTTGTGTAATTGGAGGAAATTTTGTACCTTTGCATTCCGGATTGTGAAATATAACGAAAAAACTATATATAAACAATGAAACGTACATTCCAACCTTCTAACCGTAAGAGAGTTAACAAGCACGGTTTCCGTGAGCGTATGTCCACTGCCGATGGCCGCAAGGTTCTTGCCCGTCGTCGTGCCAAAGGCCGCGCCCGCCTGACTGTTTCTTGCTCGATCGCCGGCAAGTAACTCCTTTACCTCTTTACGTAACGCGCGCAACCGGCGCCTTTCCCCTTGAAAGGAGAGGCGCCGGCTGCGTGTTTATGGTGTATGCGGGGGGGGAGGGTCAGTCGTCGGAGGCGTGGCGCTTGCGCGAGGATTTGGCGGGGAGCGAGCGCAGGTAGCGGCGGATGGCTGTCAGCGAGCGCTTGGTGGCATAGTTGAGCTTGATGTTCTGCGAGAGGATCTCGCGCAGCTTCGAGGGTTTGGACGTGTCGTTGATTTGTGCGGGGTCGACGTTGTCGGGCTCGCTCTCATAGACTTTGGCCTGGCGCTCGCCGGTGAGGACGGCCAGGGCGTTCATGGCCAGCGACTCCAGCTCGTTCTCGCCGGGGTAGACATAGATGGGGGCGATGAAGTTGACGTGGTCGGCGATGAAGTCGGTGAGGCGTTTGGAGTGGGCCACGCCGCCGGTGAGGAGGATGGCGTCGACGTGGCCCTTGAGGGCGATGGCCATTTCGCCGATGGCTTTTGCGGTGGTGTAGCACATGGCGCGGAGGATGAGCATGGCGTGGAGGTCGCCGTGGTCGATGCGGTCGAGAATCTCCGGCACGGAAGAGGTGCCGAGGTGGGCGACGAGGCCGCCCTGGCCCACCATCTTCTTAACCATCTCGTCGTGGGTGTATTTGCCTGAGTAGCAGAGGTCGATGAGCTGACCCGGGGGCAGTGTTCCGGCGCGCTCGGGCGTGAAGGGGCCCATGCCGTTGAAGCCGTTGGTGGCGTCGATGATCTTGCCTTTGCGGTGGGCGCCTACGGACGAGCCTCCGCCCATGTGGCAGACGATGAGGTTGAGTTTGTCGTAGTCCTCGCCGATTTCTTTGGCATAGCGGCGGGCGATGGCTTTCTGGTTGAGGGCGTGGAGGGTGGAGATGCGGGGCAGCTCGGGCAGACCGGAGATGCGGGCGTAGGGCATGTACTCGTCGACGGTGACGGGGTCGGCGATGTAGGCTTTGACGCCGGCTTTGACGGCAATCTCGTGGGCGATGAGTCCGCCCAGGTTCGAGGCGTGCTGGCGCTGTGCGTGGGTGAGGTCGCGGCGCAGGTATTCGTTGACCTCGTATGTGCCGGACTCGACGGGGTGAATCAGGCCGCCGCGTCCGACGACGGCATCCAGCGACTTGACGGCTATATTATTGTCCTCCAGCGCTTTGAGCACAAGCTCGAGGCGCCAGGCAAGCTGCTCGGAGGCGTTGTGGAAGGGCTTGAGCTCGTCGGGAGAGTGCTGGATGGAGGTGGTGAAAACGGGTGTCTCGTCTTCGTAAACGGCAATCTTTGTGGAAGTTGAGCCGGGATTGATGGCTAAAATACGGTATGACATATTTCCGGTGGGATTAAATCAGCGGGCGGCCAGGCAAGCCAGAGCGATGGAATAGAGCTTGGTGAGGGGCGTGTCGCCGCGCGAGGTGAGCACGCAGGGCACCTTGGTGCCGGTGACCATTGCGGCCATCTCGGCCTGACCGAAGTGGGTGGCGCTCTTGAAGAATACGTTTGCGCTCTCGATGTTGGGGAAGAGGAGGCAGTCGGCCTTACCGGCCACGCGCGAGCCTTTCACGTGTTTCTCCTCGGCCACTTCGGGGTAGAGGGCGACGTCGAGGGAGAGGGGGCCGTCGACGGTGATGTCGCCGAGCTGTCCGCGGTCGCCCATCTTTGCCAGGATGGCGGCCTCGGTGGAGGAGATGACGCTGGGTAGGAGTTGCTCGGAGGGGGCAATGCAGGCCACCTTTGGGTCGTCGATGTCGAGCACGCGGGCTGTCTGGGCCAGGTAGCCGATAATCTGGGTCTTCTGCTTGAAGTCGGGCGCGGGGATAACGGCGGCGTCGGAGAAGCACAGGAGTCGGTCGAAGCCGGGGAGCTCGAGCACGGCCACGTGGCTGAGGGTGCCGCGCGGAGGGAAGAGGCCGGCCTCTTTGTTGAGGATGCCGCGCATGTATTTGTCGGTGGACACCAGGCCTTTCATGAGCACGTCGGCCTCGCCGGAGGCCACGGCGCGCACGGCCATGGCCACGCAGGCGACGTCGACGGTCTCGTTGACGATGGTGAAGTCGGAGATGTCGATGCCCTCGGCGTCGCACACCTCTTTGATGATGGTGCGGTTGCCGTATATTGTGGGAATCACCAGTCCCTGGCGGAAGGCGTCGTGGACGGCGCGGAGGGTGTGGGGGTCTTGGCCGTAGGCCACTGCAAGTCGCTTGGCGCCTTTGGCGCGGGCTGCTTCAACAATCTGTGAGAGTTTAGTTATCATGGATTCTAAAAAGTTTATGGTCAGCTGATTAGGGACGCCGGGGAGGCGGCGTCAGTGTTTGGTGTCGCCCCAGCGCTGTTGCTGGAGCTGGGCCATGCGGTCCTCGGCGGGATTGGCGCAGGGGTTCCAGAAGCGCGTGCCCATGAGCGAGTCGGGCAGAAACTGCTGCTGCACGAAGTTGCCGGGGAAGTCGTGGGCGTATTTGTAGTTTTGGCCGTAGCCGAGATTTTTCATCAGTGAGGTGGGAGCGTTGCGGATGTGCAGCGGCACGGGCTGGTTGCCGGCCGACTGCACGGCGCTGAGGGCGTTGGCGATGGCCATGTACGCCGAGTTGCTCTTGGCGGAGCAGGCCAGGTAGACGGTGCATTCGGCCAGCGGAATGCGGCCTTCGGGCATGCCTATTTTCTGGATGACATCGAAGGTGGCGTTGGCCAGGAGCAGGGCATTGGGGTTGGCGAGGCCGATGTCTTCGGCGGCGAGGATGACGAGGCGTCGGGCGATGAATTCGGGGTCTTCGCCGCCGGCAATCATGCGTGCCAGCCAGTAGACGGCGGCGTCGGGGTCGGAGCCGCGCACGCTTTTGATGAAGGCTGAGATGATGTCGTAGTGCATCTCGCCGTTCTTGTCGTAGGCCTGGGGATTCTCCTGGAGGCGGTCGGTGACCGTCTTGTCGGAGATGACGATGTCGTCGCCGTGGGCCGTCGACTGCTCGAGCAGGTCGAGGATGTTGAGAAGTTTGCGGGCATCGCCGCCGGCATAGCGGAAGAGGGCGTCGGTGCTTTCGACGCGTATGCTGCGCTTCGAGAGGATTTCGTCGGTGGCGATGGCGCGGTCGAGGAGCTGCTGCAGGTCTTTCTCCTCGAGTGGCTGGAGGGTGTAGACCTGTGCACGCGACAGGAGCGGGCGGATCACCTCGAACGACGGGTTCTCGGTGGTGGCGCCAATGAGTGTGACGATGCCGCTCTCCACGGCGCCGAGCAGGCTGTCCTGCTGGCTTTTGCTGAAACGGTGGATTTCGTCGATGAAGAGGATGGGGCGTCCGCCGCCGTTGAACATGCCGCCGTCGCGCTTGCAGCGGTCGATGACCTCGCGGACGTCTTTGACGCCTGAGGTGACAGCCGAGAGGGTGTAGAAGGCTGATTTGGTGGTGTTTGCGATGATGCGGGCTATGGTGGTTTTGCCCACGCCGGGAGGGCCCCAGAGAATGAAGGAGGCGACGTTGCCGCTCTCGATCATGCGGCGTATGATGCCGCCTTCGCCGACCAGATGAGTCTGGCCAACGTAGTCGTCGAGGGTCTTGGGGCGGAGTCGTTCAGCGAGTGGTGCGAGAGGCATTTCGGGTGTTTGAAAAGAGGTGAGATAAGAGAGATGAAACGGACGGGCGGCTTAAAGTTCGGGCTGAACCATGCGCGGGTTCACCAGACGCGCGCCGCGGAGATACGAGGCGGCGTCCATGAGCTTTTTGCCGGCGGGACGAAGCTGCGTGATTTCCACGGCGCCGTCGCCGCAGGCCACTAACAGATGGCCGTCTTCAATGCTAACGCTTCCGGGCTCGCCAAAGTTTGCGCCGCTGCTGAGTTGCGTGGCCATCACCTTAAGCTCCGTGGGCGGCGTGTTGTCGCCTTTGATGACGCACCAGGCGGCGGGGTAGGGGCTGAGGCCGCGCACATGGTTGTGCACCTCGCGGGCCGTGCGGGTCCAGTCGATGCGGCAGTCGTCCTTGAAAATCTTCGGCGCCGGCGTGGGTTCCTGGCCCATGTCGGTGATCATTTTGTCCTGGGGGAGGGGACGGAGCGTGCCGGCGATGATGTCGTCGATGGTGCGTATGACCAGGCGTGCGCCGATGTGCATGAGGCGGTCGTGGACCGAGCCCACGTTCTCGTCCGGGCCGATCTCGATCTTCTCCTGAGCCAGCACGTCGCCGGTGTCGATCTCGTGGCGGAGCATGAAGGTGGTGACGCCCGTCTCCGTCTCGCCGTTCATGACGGCGCGGTTGATGGGGGCGGCACCGCGGTAGCGCGGCAGCAGCGAGGCGTGGAGGTTGAACGTCCCCAGCGGCGGCATCGTCCACACCACCTCGGGGAGCATGCGGAAGGCGATGACGATGAAAAGGTCGGCGCGGAGCGCACGCAGCGCCTCCACAAACTCCGGGTCCTTGAGCTTAACGGGCTGGAGCACAGGGATGTTGTGGGCGACGGCGTATTCCTTGACGGGCGACTGATAGAGGTGGTGTCCGCGGCCGGCGGGTTTGTCGGGCATGGTGACCACGCCCACCACGTTGTAGCCGCCGCTGACGATGGCGTCCAGGCTCTCCACGGCAAATTCCGGGGTGCCCAGAAAGACTATGCGGGGGTATTCTTTATTCATTCTCGGTGGTTTTTTTGAGGTGGAAGTGTGACGCCGGTGAAGACGGTTGCCGGCGCGGCATCCTCCGGCGCTGCGGCTGCCCACGAGGGATCGGTGTCCGGGAGCGGGGCGATGACGTGGATGGGACGGTGGCTGACCGGATGCTCGAACTCTATCTCGCGGGCTAAGAGTGAGATAGACCCGTCCGGATTCGAGCGCTTGTCGCCGTATTTGAGGTCGCCCTTGATGGGGCATCCCACGGCGCTGAGCTGCACGCGAATCTGGTGCTTGCGGCCGGTGAGGAGCGTGACCTCTATGAGATGGAATCGGTCGGAGTGGCCGATGACGCGATAGCGCAGGCGCGCCTCTTTAGCGTCTTTGCGCGGGGTGTCGGAGGCATACGACTTGTTGTTGCGCTCGACGGTGGTGATGAAGTGGCGCAGCTCGGCCTCCGGTTCGGCGGGGAGATTGCGCGTCAGCGCCCAGTATTTTTTGTGCACCTGCCCGTTGCGGAACATGTCGTTGAGACGAGCAAGGGCTTTGGACGTGCGGGCAAACACCACGATACCGCCGACGGGCCGGTCTATGCGGTGAGCGACACCCACGAACACATTGCCGGGCTTGTGGAACGTGTCGCGCAGCCAGTCGGCCACCTCCTCCGAAAGGGGACGGTCGCCGGTCTTGTCGCCCTGCACAATCTCGCCGGGGCGTTTGTTGACGATGATGATGTGGTTGTCGCAGTAGAGTACTTCCATTTTGATTATAAGCGAATTAGGAGAGGCTCAGTTCTTGGGCGGAGCAATGACCTCCAGCTCGGGGCGGTAGGCGTCGACGTCCACTCCGCCGTGACCGTGGACGGGCACCGTCGTGGGTTGGTCGGAGAAGACAATCACCACCTTGTTGCCGGTCGGCTCGTCGGTTTTGATGACGGTGAGAGTGTTTGCGGGGCCCACGCGCTGTGCGGCGAATGTGGCGTTGCCGCGGTACATGGCCGGGTTGGCCTTGCGGAATTCGCGCACCTCGCTGACGAAGTCTTTCAGCGAACTGTCGTCGGAGACGGAGATGCGGCCGGTGATGGCGGGGCTGCCGTTGACCAGGGCGACGGTGACGAAACGCGCCATCTGCTTGTCAATCAGATAGTCGTCGTTGAGACTGAGACCTTCCGTGAGGTTCATGTGCTTTTCGAGGTCGGCGGCCGTGAGAGTGGTGACGGCGTTTTTCACGTCGTCCCAGGTGGAGGTGGCGGTGAACGGCAGCAGCTGGGCCACGCTCAGCGCAAGAGCGGCAATAAGAGTGTAGAACATGGCTGAGCGGGGTTATTCTTCCGAAGCGGAGAACTCCATGAGATAGGCCTTGATGAACTCGTCGAGGTCGCCGTCCATGACGCCGTTGACGTCGCTGGTCTGATGGTTGGTGCGGTGGTCCTTGACGCGGCGGTCGTCGAAGACGTAGGAGCGAATCTGCGAGCCCCATTCGATTTTCATCTTGCCGGCCTCGATTTTGGCCTGTTCCTGCATACGATGCTGCAGCTCCTTGTCGTAGAGGATAGAGCGCAGCTGGCGCATGGCGTTCTCCTTGTTCTTGGGCTGGTCGCGCGTCTCGGTGTTCTCGATGAGGATTTCCTCCTGCTCGCCGGTGTAGGGGTCGGTGAACTGATAGCGCAGGCGCACGCCCGACTCCACCTTGTTCACGTTCTGACCGCCGGCGCCGCCCGAGCGGAAGGTGTCCCACGACACACAGGCCGGGTCGACCTTCACCTCGATGGTGTCGTCGACAAGCGGCGTCACGAAGACGGACGCGAAGGAGGTCATGCGCTTGCCCTGGGCATTGTAGGGCGACACGCGCACGAGACGGTGGACGCCGTTCTCGCTTTTCAGATAGCCGTAGGCAAAGTCGCCCTCGACGTTGATGGTGCAGCTCTTGATGCCGGCCTCGTCGCCGTCCAGGATATTGGCCATGGAGGTCTTGTAGCCGTGCTTCTCGCACCAGCGCAGATACATGCGCATGAGCATCGATGCCCAGTCCTGACTCTCCGTGCCGCCGGCGCCCGAGTTGATTTTCAGCACCACGCCGAGCTTGTCCTCCTCGCGGCGCAGCATGTTGCGCAGCTCAAGGTCTTCGATCTTCTTCATGGCGTCGGCGTAGAGGCGGTCGAGTTCGGCCTCGTCGATGAGTTCTTCCTTGATGAACTCCATCCCGGTCTCCACTTCCTCGACGGCGGCGGACACCTCTTCGTAGCCCTTGATCCAGGCCTGGAGGTCCTTGATTTTCTTCATCTGCGCCTGTGCCTCCTTGGGGTGCTCCCAGAAGTCAGGCACGTGGGTGCGGAGTTCTTCCTCCTCAACCTGTATGCGTTTGCCGTCGATGTCCAGATAGTGGTTCAGGGCGTCGCGGCGGTCCATGGCGTCTTTAAGTTGGTCTTGTGTAATCATATAAGAGGTTATGCATTATGAAACTGACTACAAAGGTACAAAAACCTTTGCAGTCAGGCAATATTGTGGCGGGAAATTTTCAGCACGGAGCACGGCGTAGGCTTCAGAAGGCCTCTTTCAGGACGTCGTCGAGGGTGCGCACATAGTGGAAGGTGACGCCCTCGAGGTAGTCGGCGGGGATGTCCTCGACGTCGCGGCGGTTGTCCTCGCATATGATGATGTCGGTGACGCCGGCGCGTTTGGCGGCCAACAATTTCTCGCGGATGCCGCCCACGGGGAGTACCTGTCCGCGCAGCGTCGTTTCGCCGGTCATGGCCAGGTGGGGCTTGACGGACTTGCCGGTGAGGGCCGACACCATGGCGGTGACCATGGTGATGCCGGCCGAGGGACCGTCCTTGGGCACGGCGCCCTCCGGGAAGTGGACGTGGATGTTGCGGGTGTAGAAGAGGTCGTTGTCGATACCGAGCGACGCGGCGTGGGCCTTGATCCACTCCAGGGCGATGGTGGCCGACTCCTTCATCACGTCGCCGAGGTTGCCGGTGACGGTGAGCTTGCCCTCGGTTTTGGCGGGCGAGAGCGACACCTCGACGAGCAGAATCTCGCCGCCGACCTGCGTCCAGGCCAGGCCGGTGACGACGCCGGGCACGGAGGTGTCGGCGGCTTTGTCGCGGCGGTAGGGGGCGGTGCCGAGCAGCTCCTTGAGGTGCTCGGGCTCGACCGGCTTGGGGAATTTGGCCTTGCGGAGTTTTGCGAGAACGGCCTTGCGCAGAATCTTGGCCAGCAGCTTCTCGAGCTGGCGCACGCCGCTCTCGGAGGTGTAATTGTCTATGATGGCGAGGATTGCCTCGTCCGAAATCTTTAGCCGGTCTTTGCGCCAGCCCTGCTCCTTGAGCAGGCGCGGCAGCAGGTGGCGGCGCGCAATCTCCAGCTTCTCCTGAGGCACGTAGCCGGGAATCTCCACCACCTCGATGCGGTCGAGCAGGGGACGTGAGACGGTCTGCAGCGTGTTGGCGGTGGCCACGAAGAGCACCTTCGACAGGTCGAAGTCCACGTCCACGTAGTTGTCGTGGAAGTGGCAGTTCTGCTCGGGGTCGAGCACCTCGAGCAGCGCCGACGAGGGGTCGCCTTTGATGTCCTGGCCCAGTTTGTCGATTTCGTCGAGGAGGAGCACGGGGTTGTTCGTGCCGGCGCGGCGCATGGCGTCGATGATGCGGCCGGGCATGGCGCCGATATAGGTGCGGCGGTGGCCGCGTATCTCGGCCTCGTCATGGACACCGCCGAGAGCCACGCGCTGGTACTTGCGGCCCAGGGCGCTGGCGATGGAGACGCCTATCGAGGTCTTGCCCACGCCGGGAGGGCCGACGAGGCAGAGGATGGGCGCCTTGACGTCGGGTTTGTCGATGAGCACGGCCAGCTGCTCGATGATGCGCTCCTTCACTTTCTCCAGGCCGTAGTGGTCGTTGTTGAGTGTGTTCTCGGCTTTGGCGAAGTCGGTGGAGAGCGCCGAGCTCTCCTGCCAGGGCAGGCCGAGCACGAGGTCGAGGTAGGCGAACTGGACGGCATAGTCGGGGCTCTGCGGATTCAGACGGCGCAGCTTCTCTATCTCCTTGCCCAGGGTCTTGCGCACGTCGCCCTCGGGGACGCACGCCGTGAGCCGCGCGGCGAAGGAGTCGGCGTCGCTGGTCTCGTCGCCGTAGAGCTCGTCGCGGATGGTGTCCATCTGCATCTGCAGGAAGGCGTTGCGCTGGTTCTCCTCCATGCCGTGGCGGGCGCGCTCCATGACGTCGCGGCGCACGTCAAGCATCTGCTCGTACTGCTCCAGGGCGGTCATGAGCATCTCGGCACGCGCCTTCAGCTCGGTCAGCATCAGCATCGTCTGCTTGCGGTCGAGCGGCAGGGGTATGTTCGTGGCCGTGACGTTCACCACGTCTTCGGCCGAAGAGTTGTCGTCGAAGTTGAGGATGCCGGGCATGTCGGGGTCCTTCTTGGAGGTCTTGCGGGCAAGGGTGCGTATGTTGTCGATCATGGCCTCGAACTCCTTGTCGTCGGCTTCGGGCATGATTTCAGGCAGAATCTTGCCGGTCACGGAGATGGCTCCGGGCACGGCCTTTCCGGAGCCGGGGCCGGTGATGGCAAAGTGACTGCGTGCGCGCACCAGGGCGTTGACGCTGCCGTCGGGCATCTCCAGCACCTTGAAAATGTCGGCCACCACGCCGCATTCGTATAGGTCTTCCATGGCCGGAGTCTCCATCTGGGGATGCAGCTGGCAGACAATGGCCACGGGGTTGTGCGTGGACTCGGAATACTCGGCCACCTTGCGTGACATCTCGCGGCCGAGGCCTATGGAGAGGTGCACGCCCGGGAAGAGCATGAGGTTGCGGGTGGGGAGCACGGGCAGGTCACTCATGTCGGGCTCCTTGTTGAAGTCCTTGACATCGATGCTGATGGGGCCCATCGAAATCCCGGGTGCCAGGGGTTCGGCCTCGCCTGTGTTGTCGGCTTTTTTCTTCATATATACTAATGTGGAGATATATACTTTTCGGATGTGATTGAAACTTGCTGTGTGTTAGGAGAGAGCAAATACAATGCCAAAGTTACGAAAAATCCGTGGGAAGAACAAAAAATCGCGGCGTAAGAAAGGCGGTGGCGGCGGCGAAAGGACGTGGGGGCGGCGCAAATGGTTACAAAAAGTTAAAAACATGTTATAAAACATGTGCTTTGTTTGCGCTTGTCTCGGAATATTTTGGTAACTTGCGCTCCAAATATAAAACCTTAACACCAACTTAGACTAAAAATAAACAATTCTAATAAACATGAAAGTCTATAAAACCAACGAAATCAAGAACATATCCCTGCTCGGCAGCAAGGGATCCGGTAAAACCACACTCGCTGAAGCTATGCTCTTCGAGTGTGGAGTTATAAAACGCCGCGGCACTGTAGAGGCCAAGAACACCGTTTCTGACTACTTCCCCGTGGAAAAAGAATACGGTTCGTCCGTTTTCTCAACCGTTTTCTACGCTGAGTTCTTAAATAAGAAGCTTAATGTTATAGACTGCCCGGGAGCCGACGACTTCGTGGGCAATGCCATCACAGCCCTCAATGTCACCGACACTGGTGTCATTGTGGTCAACGGACAGTACGGCGTGGAAGTGGGCACACAGAACATCTTCCGCACCTGCAAGGGCATCAACAAACCCGTCATCTTCGCCATCAACCAGCTCGACGGCGAAAAAGCCGACTATGACAATGTCATCGAGCAGATGAAGGAAATCTTCGGCTCGAAAGTAGTGCCCATCCAGTATCCCCTGTCATGCGGCCCGTCTTTCAACGCCATGATCGACGTTCTGCTCATGAAGAAATACTCATGGGGCCCCGACGGCGGCGTTCCCAAAATCGAGGACATCCCCGCCGAGGAAATGGACAAAGCCATGGAGCTGCACCGCGCTCTTGTTGAGGCTGCCGCCGAAAACGACGAGTCTCTCATGGAGAAATTCTTCGAGGAGGAGCACCTCACCGAGGACGAGATGCGTGCCGGCATCCGCAAGGGCCTCGTGCAGAACAGCATCTATCCCGTCTTCTGCGTCAGCGCCGCCAAGGACATGGGCGTGCGCCGCATGATGGAGTTCCTGGGCAACGTCGTTCCCTTCGTGGAGGATATGCCCGCTCCCGTCGACAAAGCCGGCAACGAGGTTAAACCCGATGCCAACGGTCCCCTGTCCGTGTTCATGTTCAAGACCAGCGTAGAGCCCCACATCGGAGAGGTCAGCTACTTCAAGGTTATGAGCGGCACCCTCAAGGCCGGCGCCGACCTCGACAATGTCACCCGCGGCTCGAAAGAGCGCTTCGCCCAGCTCTACTGCGTATGCGGCCAGATCAAGACCGCCGTCGACGAGCTCCAGGCCGGCGACATCGGCGCTACCGTGAAGCTCAAAGACGCCCGCACCGGCAACACCCTCGACGGCAAGGGCTGCGAATATGAGTTCGACTTCATCAAATATCCCGCTCCCAAGTATCAGCGCGCCGTGAAGCCCGTCACCGAGTCCGACAACGAGAAACTCATGACCATCCTCACCCGCATGCACGAGGAAGATCCCACATGGGTTGTCGAGCAGTCGAAAGAGTTGAAGCAGACCATCCTCTCCGGTCAGGGCGAGTTCCACCTCCGCACCCTCAAATGGCGCGTCGAGAACAACGACAAACTCCCCATCGTCTTCGAGGAGCCCAAGATTCCTTACCGCGAGACCATCACCAAGGCCGCACGCGCCGACTACCGCCACAAGAAACAGTCGGGCGGCGCCGGTCAGTTCGGCGAGGTGCACATCATCATCGAGCCTTACACCGAAGGCATGCCCGCCCCCGACACCTACAAGTTCGGCAACCAGGAGTATAAGATGAACGTGCGCGACACCCAGGAAATTCCTCTGGCATGGGGCGGCAAGCTCGTTGTCTGCAACTGCATCGTCGGCGGCGCCATCGACACCCGCTTCATCCCCGCTATCGTGAAAGGTCTCATGGACCGCATGGAGCAGGGCCCGCTCACCGGCTCATATGCCCGCGACGTGCGCGTCTGCATCTACGACGGTAAGATGCACCCCGTTGACTCCAACGAAATCTCCTTCCGCCTGGCCGGCCGCAACGCCTTCTCCGAGGCCTTCCGCAACGCCAATCCCAAGGTGCTCGAGCCCGTTTACGACGTTGAGGTAATGGTTCCCGGCGACGTTATGGGTGACGTGATGAGCGACCTCCAGGGCCGTCGTGCCATCATCATGGGCATGAGCTCTGAGAACGGCTTCGAGAAACTCTCCGCCAAGGTGCCTCTGAAAGAAATGTCCTCATACTCCACCGCCCTGAGCTCCATCACCGGCGGCCGCAGCTCCTTCACCATGAAGTACAGCAGCTACGAGCTCGTTCCCGGCGACGTTCAGGAGAAGCTCCTCAAGGAGTACGCCGAGAAGAACTCGGAGGACTAATATCCCGCAAGTTCTGCGTCTGCCTCGAACGAGGCGGCGCGATAGTTTAATGAATTTTATCTCTCCGGCATCGGGCTTTTTGCGGCCCGGTGCCGGATTATTGTGACGAGAATGATTAGTAAGGAAAGGACAGACGCGCCGCGCGTGCTGCTCTTGGGCAGCGGCGAGCTTGGGCTCGGACTGACGCGCGAGCTGAAACGCCTTGGCGCTCGGGTCATCGCCGCCGACCGCTATGCGCCGGCACCGGCCATGGCTGCCGCCGACGAGTGGCGCGTGCTCGATATGCTTGACCGTGAGGCGATTGTAGAGCTGATTCGTGAGGTGCGGCCGTCGGTCATTATCCCGGAGATTGAGGCCGTCAGCACCGAGGCCCTCGAGGCCGCCGAGGCCGGGGGAGTCCGCATTGTGCCGTGCGCACACGCCGTGGCGGTGTGCATGGACCGCTGCCGCCTGCGCCGCCTTGCCGCCGAGAAGGGCGTGCCGACGTCGCCTTTCGCCTTCGCCACAATTGAGGAAGAAGCTGTAAAAGCTGCAGACTCAATCGGTTATCCATGCCTGGTGAAGCCTCGCATGAGCTCGTCGGGGCGCGGCATGAGCATGGCCCGCAATGCCGACGAGGCGCGCGTCGCTTACCGCAATGCCGTCAGCGGCGGACGCGGCCACGATGCCGCCGTCATTGTGGAGGGCCTCGTCGATTTCGATACGGAGATAACGCTGCTGACGGTGCGCACGCCCGCCGGCGCCTTCTTCTGCGCGCCCATCGGCCACGAACAGCACGATGGCGACTATCGCTTTTCCTGGCAGCCGGCAGATTCGCTCTCATCGGCCGTGCTGAGAAAGGCGCACGATGTAGCGCGCATGATGACCGACGCCGTGGGTGGTTACGGCATCTTCGGCGTGGAATTTTTTGTGAAAGGTAACGAGTTGTTTTTCAACGAGATGTCGCCGCGACCTCATGACACGGGCATGGTGACGCTTCGCACGCAGCCGCTCAGCGAGTTCGCCATCCATGCGCGCCTCGCCCTTGGACTACCCGTGACCGAGGCCGACGTGCAACTTCGGCAACCCGGCGCCTCCGCGGCGATAGTGGCGCACGGCCACGGCAGCGAAATCGCCTATTCCGGCATCGCCGACGCCGAGGCAATTCCCGGCGTCTCCGTTCAACTCTTCGGCAAGCCGTCGGTAGACGGACACCGCCGCATGGGCGTGCTCTTGGCTAACAGCCTCGATGACGCCCGCCGCGTTGTCAGCCTGATCTCAGTGCTTGTTGGGAAAGATGCGCCGGAAGCGGAACGATGAGCGGAAGAGCGGAAAGTTGAGTGTGAGGATGGTGCACCGGGCCTCTAATGTCGCGTAAGTCTCTGAGTTGTAGAGCGTGAGGCGGCGATTGTCGGCCCATTCGAGATCGTAGTTGTTGATGAATATGGTGGGAATGAGCCGCCCTTTCACCATGAGCGGTTGCCATGCCTGCGCGGGCGAATCCACCGGGCCGAGATAGAGAACATCGATGGCATCGCCGTTGCGGACGGTGGCCAGGCGATAAGGTGCGCCGAGCGACACTGCCTTGGCCTGAACATTACGATCGAGGTATTCCCAATAGCCCTCCACGCTGTCGCGCGAAGCGGCGAGGTAATCGTCTAACTCACTGATTGTGTTGAACTTGGTGTTGCGGCGGTCGAGATAGTGAGACGCCTCGGCGCGGAGCACTCGAAAGTTTGCCTTCGTCGGCGTTCGCAGAATCGCGCGGCTGCCCTCGGCAATGGTCGCGGGCACAGGCACATCGCGAAACAGCGGTTTTCCGTCGGAAGCAAGGACGCGGCGCAGACCGTCGCCGACAGTCAGCCGAAGACCTAACAGTGGTCCGCTGTAAGAAACTTCTTCCTCGGCTATCACACGCTCGTTTCCGGTCTGCATCTCACTGAGCCGGACGCGCGCCTTGTCCGAGTAAACGCCGTCGTCAAAGCTGTTCAGCCGTTTGATGCTCAGAGCGTTATAGCTGCTGTCGGTGACGTTCCACATCAGCTGCCACTGACGCGCGTCGTTCACAACCTGCAGGTCGAGCTTGGCCACATCTCGGTCCACCGTACATAGCACGCTGTCGCGCCACCCCGACTTTGACCGCCCCATGACGGGGTCGGCGGCCGTAGCCGAAATGGCGAAAATTCCGGCCAAAACCGGGATGAACAGGCGTAAGCGATTGAGTATGTGAATGTTGAGGTGGGTCATCAATCCTCGCAGTAGTGTCTGAGAACGCGCCGGTAGCTGTTGAAAATCTTCGACTTGGAGACGAAGCCCATGTAATGCCCATCGTCGTCGACGACAGGGAGGTTCCACGCGCGCGTGTCGTCGAACGTCTTCATCACCTTCTCCATCGGCTCGTTGATGTTGATTTTTGCCGGCGGCATGGTCATGAACGAGTTGACGTACATCTTCTTATATAGGTCGGGGCGGAACATGATGTTGCGGATGTCGTCGAGAATGACTACGCCCATGAGCACATTGTCCTTATCGAGGACGGGGAAGAGGTTGCGGTGGCTGCGCGAGATGACGTCGACCATCTGCTTGAGGTTCATGTCGGGACGCACCACCATGAAGTCGTTCTCGATGACGGAGTCGGTCTTGAGCAGTGTGAGCACGGCCTTGTCCTTGTGGTGAGTGAGCAGTTCGCCGCGCTGTGCCAGACGCATGGCGTAGATGCTGTACGGCTCGAAGATTTTGATGGTGCCGTAGCTGACGGTGGAGACAATCAGCAAGGGCAGGAAGAGGTCGTAGCCGCCTGTGAGCTCGGCCGTGAGGAAGATCGCCATGAGCGGTGCGTGCATGACGCCGCTCATCACGCCGGCCATGCCGATGAGAGCGAAGTTCTTGGTGGACAGCACCGTGTCGAAGCCCAGCATGTTGCAGCAGTAGGCGAAGAGGAAGCCGGTGAGACAGCCCACGTATAGCGACGGCGCGAAGGTTCCGCCCACGCCGCCGGCGCCGTTCGTCGACGATGTCGCGAAGGCTTTGGCCAGAATAATCAGGCCGATAAACATGATGAGGAACCACACGGCGTGACCCTCGCTGTAGAAGATCGAGCCGTTGACGATGGCCGAGGGATTGCCGGCCAGAAGATACTTGATCGGCTCATAGCCCTCGCCGTAGAGGGGCGGGAAGAGGAAGACCAGCGCCGAGAGGATGATGCAGCCCGTGAGCGTTTTGAAGATCTGGCGGCGGAAGCGGCGGAAGAAGTTTTCCATCATGTTCATCACGCGTGTGAAGTAGAGGCTGATGATGCCGCAGACGGCGCCGAGCAGGAGCACGAACGGAATCTTTATGGCCGTGAAGGCGTCGCTCTGCACGAAGAAGAACTCGAAGTCGTAGCCCGTGTAGATGTAAGCCATTGTGGCACTGGTGATTGAGGCAATCAGCAGGGGCATGACGGAGACCGTTGTCAGGTCGAGCATCAGCACCTCCAGCGTGAACAGCATGCCGGCGATGGGCGCCTTGAAGATGCCCGCGATGCCGGCTGCGGCACCGCATCCCACGAGAATCATGAGGATGCGCGGGCTCATGCGGAAGGCCTGGCCCAGATTCGAGCCGATGGCGGCGCCCGTGGCCACGATAGGGCCCTCGGCACCGACCGAGCCGCCGAAGCCGATGGTGATGGACGAGGCGACCACCGACGAGTACATATTGTGCTTCTTCAGGCGGCTTTTGTTGGAGGCGATGGCCGCCAGCACGCGCGTTACGCCGTGGCTGATGTTGTCGCGCACGACATATTTGACGTAGAGCGCCGAGAGCGTCACGCCCACGGCGGGGAGGATGATGTAGACATAGTTGCCGCTGTCGGCGTTGACGCCGCTGAGCAGTGTTCCGCTGATGAGGTGAATCATCATCTTCAGCACAATGGCGGCCATGCCGGCGAAAACACCCACGAGCAGGCTGAGGAAAATGACGAATGCCCTTTCCTTCACGTGCTTCTCACGCCATGCCAGAAAGCGCAGGAAGGCGCGGTTGACGGGGCTGTGCGGGTTTTCTTGTTTGTATGCCATTGTCTTAAGTTTCGGTTATGAGTCGTGGTCAGAGGCCCTTGCCGGTGATGACCGTGTTGATGGTGTAGAAAAGAATTTTGAGGTCGACCGGCAGGGAGACGTTGTCGATGTAAATCATGTCGTAGCGCAGGCGCTCGATCATCTGGTCGACGTTGGTGGCGTAGCCATATTTGACCATGCCCCAGGACGTTATGCCGGGACGCACCTGGTGGATGAGGTTGTAATAGGGTGCGCGTTCGACAATCTGGCGGATGTAGTATTCGCGCTCGGGACGCGGCCCCACGAGGCTCATGTCGCCCTTCAGCACGTTCCAGAACTGAGGCAGCTCGTCGAGGCGGTATTTGCGCATGATGTGGCCGATGGGCGTGATGCGCGGGTCGTCGAGCGAGGAGAGGGCCGGGCCGTCGTTCTCGGCGTCGGTGTACATCGTGCGGAATTTGAGGATGAAGAAGGGCTTCTTGTGGTGGCCGATGCGTTCCTGGCGATAGATGACCGGACCCGGGCTCGAGCGCTTCACGGCTATGGCCAGCGCCAGGTACAACGGGCTGAGAACCAGCAGTGTGACGGCTGAGATGCATACGTCGGACAGGCGCTTGGCGTTGACGGTGAAGGCCGAAGTTCCCACGTGAGAGATGTCGATGAGCGGCTCGCCGGCAACATTGCGCATTCGCGGGCGCGTCACCATCACCTCGTAGAGCTCGGGGCTGATGTAGATTGTGCAGCCGGTGGCGAAGAGGTCGTTTATGAGCTGGCCGGTGTGGCGCATGCCCGTGTGCTGGGGCATCACGATGACGCGGCGGACGTCGTTGTCGCGGATGACCTGGACGAGGTTGTCGTAGTTGTAGACGGGCAGACCGTTGATGTCGCTGTCTGTGCGCGATATGTGGGCGGCGTCCACGAATCCGACCACGCGGAACTCGCTGGAATAGGCGCTGCGGTTGAGGCGCTCGGCCATGTTGCGGGCGTTGCAGCCGGTGCCGATGATGAGCGTGTTGAACGAAATCTGACCGTTGCGGATGCGCCGGTTCGCGCGTGTGGTGATGACGAGCCTCACCGTGACGACGGGCAAGAACAGGCACAGCCACATCAGCGTCACCATCTCGTAGAGCTTCATGCGGCTGACGTCCATGTCGTTGATCATCACCATAAAGAAGATGATGACCGTGCCGATGAGCGAGATGAGCGCGGAGTTGCCTATGTCGTCGACGCGGCTCTTGAAGAAAAGGTTGTTGTAATAGCCTGATAGCCAGTAGAGTCCCACCATCATCAGCGGAATAATCAGCTGGCCGCCCACCACGGGGAGTGAGCCGAGGTGTTGCCAGAGCGTGTAGGTCTCGCGCGTGACTGCCGAAAGCGCCGCATAGCGGATGAGAGTGTAGACCAGCCATCCTATGTTTAGGCACAGGTAGTCACTGAGCAGATATGTCAGCAGTTGGCGGCGGTATTTTCTCATGCGCGGAGGATGTAGGAGTGCCGGACAGCGGGGCAGGTCTTGAGGATTATGGTGGGGGAGTTGTTTATTTTCTGAGGATTTGGAACGAGCCATCCTCGTGGAGGCGCATCACGGTCGAAGGCTTTACTGAGGTCAGGCATGGCTCGTCGCGCCGCGAGGTGCAGACGTAGTCGACGGCATCGAGGATTTCCGGGGTGATTTGGGCGAAGCATAGCGGCGCGGGACTGCCGCTGACGTTCGCCGACGTGGACACGAGCGGGCGCCCGAGCTGCCGGCAGATGGCGGCGGAGACGGCCTCCGTGGTGATTCGCACGCCAAGGCTTCCGTCTTCGCCCATCAGCGCCGGAGCGACGCCTCGGCCGTGGTCGTAGACGATGGTGAGCGGGTCCACGGCGGCGTCGAGGAGCTCGTAGGCGACGTCGGGGATTCCGTCGACGGTGCGTTCGAGCATGGCGATGCTGTGGACGAGGGTGATGAGGGCCTTATGGTCGTCGCGGTGCTTGATGGCGAAGATGCGGCGCACGGCCTGCTCGTTGGTGGCATCGCATCCGATGCCCCATATAGTGTCGGTGGGATAGACGAGGACGCCGCCGCGGCGCAGAGTGTCCACGGCCGCTTTGACGTCGTCGGCCTCAGCCGGGTTCAGTCGCGTATGGTCTTTGAAAGGTTCCATACCACAAAAATACAAATAATTTGGAGAACGGCAAAATTAAAAGCAAAAAAGCGGCACGGGGGACCGGGAGCCGTGGGCTCCCGGCACGGTGGCAGGCGCGGTCAGAGGCAAAAAAGCCCGCGGCGCGGGAGGCGCTACGGGCTTTGAGAGGGTGGCGGACGCCGGGGTGGCGCGCGTTATTTCTTGGCGGGGAGGTCGCGGAGGAGGGTCTCCACGGCCGTGCGGAGCTGGGTGTCCTCGCCTTTGACGATGGTCTCCGGTGAGTTGAAGACCTTGACGTCAGGCTCGAGCTGCGAGTTCTCCAGATATGTGCCCTCGGCGGTGCGGTAGCCGATGACGGGGATGCCGAACACCATGGTGGGGTCTTGGCAGGTCACCCAGTTCACGGAGGTCATCGTGCCGGGGACGGGGGCGCCGACAAGCTTGCCGATGCCCTGGTGCTTGTAGACCCAGGGGCTGCCGTGGGCGTTGGAGTAGCAGGCCTCGCTCATGACCATGATGGAGGGCTTGTTCCAGCGGCGCGAGGGCATGTCGCAGGCTTCGACGCCGCGGATGACCTGCGTCAGATATTTCTTGCCGGTGAAGAACACCTCGAGGTCCTCGTGGAGACGGCCGCCGCCGTTCCAGCGGATGTCGATGACGATGCCCTCGCGGTCGTTGTACTTGCCGAGGATGTCGGAGTAGGCCTTGCGGAACGAGTCGTCGTCCATCGATTCGATGTGGACGTAGCCGAGGCGGCCGCCGGACCAGCGGTCGACGTCGGCGGCGCGCTGTTTCACCCAGCGCTTGTAGAGAAGGTCGCTCTCATTGCCGTGGCTGATGGGCAGGACAACTTCCTGCTGCTCCTTGCCGGCGGCGTCCTTGAAGGTGACAAGCGTCTTCTTGCCGGAGAGACCGTTGAAGATGGCGTCGATGTCCTCGCCGGCCTTGAGGGGCTGACCGTTGATGGCCGTTACGACGGCGCCGGGGCCCATGGCCGAGCCGTGACGGTCGAAGGGACCGCCGACGAGAACCTCGTCAACGCGCAGGCCGTCGCCGGTGTAGGTCATGTCGTAGAGCAGGCCGAGGGCGGCGGTGCGGTCGGCGGAGAGGTCGCCGAAGGGACGGTAGCGGCCGCCGGTGTGGCTGACATTAAGCTCGCCGAGAATCTCGGAGAACATCTCCGCGAAGTCGTAGTTGTTGTTGATGTGGGGGAGGAACTTACGGTAGTGGGCAGTCATGGCAGGCCAGTCGATGCCGTGCATGTTCGTGTTGTAGAAGCGTTTGCCCTCCTCGCGGGTCATGTAGTCGTACATGAACTCGCGTTCGGCGGCGCGGTCGAGCATCATCGTGCCGTTGTAGGTCACGTTCTTCAGTTTGTCGGACTTCGGGTCGAGCTTCTGGATGTTGCGGCCGTAGACGAAGATGCTCTTGCCGTCGGCAGAGGGGGCGAAGGAGTGGGCGCCGGAGACGTTCGACACCACGCTGTGGCTGTCATCGTCGCGCAGGCCGAGCTTCCAGAGCTGCGTGCCCTTCTGGCCGCTCGAGAGATAGTAGAGATTCTTGCCGTCGGCGTCGATAATGGCGTCGGACATGTCGGAGGAGTGGGGCGTCAGGCGCACCACGCGGTCCTCGATGCCTTCGAGCTCGACGACGATGTCCTTCTTCTTGGAGTCGTCGCCGTCTTTCTTGTCGGCGTCTTTCTCATCTTTCTTCTTATCTTTTTCTTCGGCTTTCTTCTTGGCTTTCTCAGCCTTCTTGTCCAGCTCCTTGCGCAGAGCGTAGTCCTCCTCGGAGAGGCGGAAGCGGTCGTAGGCATCCTGGTTCAGGAACACGAGCACGGCGTCGGTCTCGGAACCCCATGAGGCATGGTTGCGCATGCCGTAACGGTCTGTGAGATAGAGCACTGCGTTGCCGTCGAGGACGAAGCGTGCGCCCTCGGCGAAGTAGCCGGTGTTGGTGAGGTCGGTCATCTCGCCGGTCTCTACGTTGTAGAGGGCGACGTCCGAATACGGGTCGTGCTTGCGGTCGATGACCTCGGAGAGAATCCACTTGCTGTCCGGGCTCCACGAGAAGTTGAAGCCCATTGAGCGCGAGGGATTGTGGTCGGCGTTGTTGAGCTGCTTGGCGCTGCCGCCCTTGAGGTCGCGCACCATCAGACGGTTACGGTCGACGATGTAGGCGATCTTCTTGCCGTCGGGCGAAATCATGGGCACCATGTACTCCGTGTCGCTCTCTTTGAAGACGGGCTCTTCCTTGATGACGGTGGCGTTGGGGAAGTTGAGGTCGTCCTCGCGGCCCATCGTGGCCTTGTAGATGTTCACATGGCCGTTGCGCTCGGAGGTGTAGTAGAGGGTCTTGCCGTCGGGGCTCCACTCGAGGTCGTGCTCGGCCTCGGGCGTGCTGGTGATCTGTTTGGTGGTGGGATATTCGGTGGAGGTGACGAAGACATCGCCGCGATAGACGAAGGCCACGGCTTTGCCGTCCGGTGCGGGGGCGATGTTGCGGGCTCCGGAACGAACGCTGAGGCGTTCGGGGCGGGCATAGTCCTCGTCGATGACCGTGATGGCCACCTTGGCGGGCTTGGTGGTGTTGGGCGCGAGGGTGTAAATCTCGCCGTCATAGGTGAAGGCGAGAGTGCCGTCGGCGGCGCGTGAGAGGAAGCGCACGGGATGGGTCTTGAACGAGGTAACGGCCTTTGCATCAGCGGGATTGGCGAGCGGAGCCTTGTAGACGTTCATCGAGCCGCCGTCACGCTCGGAGAGGAAGTAGAAATCCTGTCCGGCCACAACGGGGTTGCGGTCTTCGCCGGCGCGGTCGGTGAGGTTGGTGTGGCGGCCGGCAGCGGCGTCATACTTCCAGATGTCGCGGGTGACGGAGGAGGTGTGGTGCTTGCGCCATTCGTCCTCGAAGCCCTTGATGTCCTGATAGAGGAACCAGCCGTTTTTGGCCTTGTCCGAGCCCCAGCTCATCATCTGGGCGGGTGTGGCGAGCACCTGCTGCGGGGCGCCGCCTTTGACGGGCACCGAATAGAGCTCGGTCATAATCGACGAGGGGAACATAGCGCTGGAGGCAGGGTCCTGGATGGCGGCGGAGAAATAGACGTTTGAGCCGTCGGGCGAGAAGCTCTCGGGTGTCTCCTTGGCGCTGTTGAAGGTGAGGCGTGTGGGCGTACCGCCCTGAGCGTCAACCACAAAGACGTCCATATTGCCGTTGCGGTCGCTGGCGAAGGCGATCTTTTTACTGTCGGGGCTCCAGATGGGAACCGACTCGTAGGATGGGGCGACGGTGATGCGCGTGGCAGTGCCGCCGGCGGTGGGGACGGTGTAGATGTCGCCCTTGTAGGTGAAGGCGATGCGGCTTCCGTCCGGAGAAATTTTCACGTCACGGAGCCACAGCGGCGTCACTGCCGCTGACATGGCCAGGGCGCCGCTCAGCGCCGCTGCCGTGAGAAGAAGTTTTTTCTTGTTCATGCTTTATCGTTGGGTAATTGTTTGTTGTCGGTGATGAGGGTAAACTGTTAATGACGGGCGGGTTAAGCAGCGCTTGTGGCGAGCGCGCGCCGGCGGTGGCCGGGCAGCCGCCCGTTTTCCCAACTACAAAGGTAACGTTTTTTTTTGATAGTTTGCGCAGAAAGTGCTAAATTTGCAAGAAGAAGCGTAAAAAGCTAAAGAAATAGCGCAAAATTTAAAGAATATTATGGAGCCGCGCCCCCTTTTCAGTATTATTACGGTAACTTACAACGCCGCCGCCACCGTGCGTGCGACCATGGAGAGCGTAGCCTCGCAGACGTGCCTGGTGTATGAGCACCTGGTGATGGACGGGGCCTCGAAGGACAGCACGCTGAGCATTGTCGACGACCTCTCGACCGAGCGCACCCGCGTGCACAGCAGCCCCGACCGCGGCATCTACGACGCCATGAACAAGGGCCTCGACCAGGCCCGCGGCGACTATGTCATCTTCCTGAACGCCGGCGACCGGTTTCACTCGGAGCACACCCTCCAGCGCATCGCCGACGTCATCATGGCGAGCGACTATCCCGGCGTCGTCTACGGTCAGACCGACCTCGTGGACGGCGAGGGCCACTATGTCGGGCCGCGTCATCTCACGGCGCCCGAGCAGCTGACGCTCGACTCGTTCAAGCACGGCATGCTCGTCTGCCATCAGGCTTTCGTGGCGCTCCGCAGGCTGTGTCCGCAGTACGACACGCGATGGCGTTTTTCGGCCGACTACGAGTGGTGCATACGCGTGCTCCAGCACTCGCGCCGCAATGTCTACACCGGCGACGTGCTCATCGACTACCTATCCGAGGGCATGACCACGCGCAACCGGAACGCCTCGCTGAAAGAGCGCTATCATATAATGTGCCAATACTACGGCACGCTCCCCACCATCATGCGCCACGTCGGATTCTTCGGGCGCAACCTCATGCGCAAGTTCCGCCGCAAAAAGTGAGTCGCGGGCGCTTGCCTCTCTTAATCAATTGAAACAGAAATGATTGCCATAAACACCACCTTCCACATCCCGTGCCGCATCAAGCCGCAGTTCGTGCGCTGGCTCCGTGAGAGCTACGTGCCGCAGGCCTGCGGCTCGGGCTGTGTCACCTCGCCCGTCATCTTCCGCATCCTCGGCGGCTCGGAGGAGACGCCCGACCACATGAGCATGGCCTGCCAGCTCACCGCCCCCACGCTCGCCGCCGCCAAAAACTGGCACGACGGCCACGGCGCCGTGCTGCGCAGCGAGATGCACCGCCTCTGGGGCAAAGACGTGCTCTATTTCACAACATATCTGGAAGTTATACCCGTAGCGGAGCCGGGCGAGTCTGCCGCCTCCGAAAAATAACTATGGCGCAGAACAGAGACGGCAAAGCCGTCGCCGAAGACCACATCATCATGGGCGTGGACCCCGGCACCAGCCTCATGGGCTATGCCATCCTGCGCATCCACGGCGGCAAACCCGCGCTGGAGACCATGGGCGTCATACGCCTCAGCAAGTTCGAGGACCACTACATGCGCCTGCGCCGCATCTACGACCGCATCCTCCAGCTCGTCGAACAGTACCTCCCCGACGAGATGAGCATCGAGGCGCCCTTCTTCGGCAAAAACGTTCAGTCGATGCTCAAGCTGGGACGTGCCCAGGGCGTGGCCATCGCTGCCGCCCTCGCCCGTCAGGTGCCCATCCACGAGTATGAGCCGCGCTCGATCAAACAGGCCATCACCGGCAACGGCGGCGCCTCGAAAGAGCAGGTGCGCGAGATGCTGCGCCGCATCCTCTCCATCCCCGACTCGGCCCTGAAAGACCTCGAGCTCGACGCCACGGACGCCCTGGCCGCCGCCCTCTGCCACCACTATGAGGCCACGCGCCCCATCCCGCGCTCCGGCGCCTCGTCGTGGGCCGACTTCGTGGCCAAAAATCCCGACCGTGTGCGCTGACCGTGTGCCCCGGTGTTGAAAAACACTTAAAAACGGCGGCGCCTCTTGGTGATTTTAAAATAATTTGTTACCTTTGTGGTACAGCGGCCGCGGAGCCGCTTCACGCTCGTGAATAACCCCCTGAATCCGAAACAAATATTGAATTAAATATAAAACCCATTTTCCCCAAGAAAAACGTATGGACAAGAAAGTAATGGACAGCGCGGCTAACAATATCCGCGTACTTGAAGCCTCTATGGTAGAGACAGCCAAGTCAGGCCATCCCGGCGGCGCCATGGGCGGCGCTGATTTCATCAATACCCTTTACTCGCGCTTCCTGGTCTACGACCCGGAGAATCCGCTGTGGATTGCCCGCGACCGCTTCTTCCTGGACCCCGGACACATGTCCACCATGCTGTACAGCGTGCTGGCTCTCGCCGGCAAATACACCATGGACGAGCTCAAGCAGTTCCGCCAGTGGGGCTCGGTGACTCCCGGTCACCCCGAGCTCGACCCCGAGCGCGGCATCGAGAACGCCTCCGGTCCTCTGGGCCAGGGCCACGTTCTGGCCGTCGGCTGTGCCATTGCCGAGCGCTTCCTGGTGGCTCACTTCGGCAAAGTGTGCGAGCACAAGACCTACGCCTTCATCTCTGACGGCGGCATCGAGGAGGAAATCTCACAGGGCGCCGGCCGCATCGCCGGCAAGCTGGGCCTCCACAACCTCATCATGTTCTACGACTCAAACAAGGTGCAGCTCTCCACGATGGTCGACGTCGTCTCCGACGAGGACACCGCCGCCAAGTACCGCGCCTGGAACTGGAACGTCATCGAGATTGACGGCAACGACTGCGAGGCCATTGCCGGCGCCCTCGAAACCGCCCAGCGCGAGGAGCACCGACCCACCCTCATCATCGGTCACACCCTCATGGCCAAAGGCGCCATCGACGCCAACGGCAAGAGCGTGGCCGGCACTATCGCCACCCACGGCCAGCCTTTGAGCGCCGCCGGTGCCGACTTCCCCGCCACCGTCCGCAACCTCGGCGGCGACCCCGACAACCTCTTCACCATCCGTCCCGAGGTCAAGAAGCTCTATGCCGACCGCGCCGAAGAGCTCCGCGCCATCGTGGCCGAGCGTAAGGCCGAGGAGAAAGCATGGGCCGAGGCCAACCCCGAGCTGGCAAAGACACTGCGCGACTACATCGACGAGAAACTTCCCGACATCAACTGGGACGGCATCGAGTTCAAGCCCAACATGGCCTCGCGCAACTCGTCGGCCACCGTCCTCGGTGTCCTCGCCGAGCATGTCGGAAACATGATTGTCGGTTCGGCCGACCTTGCCAACTCCGACAAGACCGACGGCTACCTGAAGAAGACCCGCATCATCACCCCGCAGGACTTCGGCGGCAAATTCCTGCAGCCCGGTGTCGCCGAGCTGACCATGGCCGCCCTCATGAACGGTATCGTTCTCCACGGCGCCATGCGTGCCGCCTGCGGCACATTCTTCGTGTTCAGCGACTACATCAAACCCGTGCTGCGCATGTCAGCACTCATGGAGCAGCCCGTCGTCTACGTCTTCACTCACGACGCCTTCCGCGTCGGCGAAGACGGCCCCACCCACGAGCCCATCGAGCAGGAGGCACAGGCCCGTCTGCTCGAGCAGATGAACAACTTCAAGGGCAACATGTCGGCCCTCGTGCTCCGTCCCGCCGACAGCGCCGAGACCGTCGTGGCCTGGAAGATGGCCATGGAGAACCGCAACTCGCCCACAGTGCTCATCTTCTCGCGTCAGAATCTCGAGGACCTGCCCGCTGCCGACGGCGACCGCCGCAAGGCCGCTTACGGTGCCGAGCGCGGCGGCTATGTCATCACCGGCGACAAAGACCCGGAGATTGTGCTCATGGCCAACGGCTCCGAGGTTTCCATCCTCGTTCATGTCGCCGAAGAGCTCCGCAAGCAGGGCGTTCGCGTTCAGGTCGACTCCTTCCCCTCCATCGGCCTGTTCATGCGCCAGGACAAGGCTTACCGCGACGCCGTCCTTCCCGAAGGCGTTCGCCGCTATGCCCTCACCGCCGGCCTGCCCGCAACCTTCATGCCCCTCATGAAAGGCTGTGCCGACTGGGACATCTACGGCATGGAGCGCTTCGGCGCCTCAGCTCCCTACAAGGTTCTGGATGAGAAGTTCGGCTATACCGTAGCCAACATCCTCGACCGCGTGAAAGCCTTCCTCGGCAAGTAAAATAAGAATACAATATTCCGCGTAAGCGTCCCCGCCTCCTCCCCCGGAGGCGGGGTGCTTCGCATAATCCCCGCGCCTCCCGGCCGTTTATATTATAATATGTATGTAAATGTGATTGTACCGGTTCCGCTGGAGCCTTCGTTCACCTACCGCGTCCCCGACGAGATGGCCGAGAGGGTGAAGGTTGGCTCGCGCGTCACCGTGCCCTTCGGCCGCGGCCGCTTCTACACGGCCATTGTCGAGAGTATCCTGCCGGTCAAGCCCCAGACGCGTTTCGAGATTAAGGATGTGGTGGACGTGCCCGACACGGAGCCGGTGCTTCGCCATCCCCAGATGAAGCTGTGGGACTGGATTTCGGACTACTACCTGTGCTCGCGCGGCGACGTGATGCGCGCCGCCCTCCCCGCCGGCCTGAAGGTGGAGTCGGAGACGTCCGTGGAGGTCAATCCCGACATGGAGGCCGAGGACGCCGCCGCCATCCTCACTCCCCGCGAGCTGCAGATATGGCAGACGCTGAAGGTGAACGGGCGCACCAAACTCGACATCCTGGGCCGCGACACCGAGGTGAAAAACATCGGGTCGGTGGCGCAGAAGATGCTTGACAAGGGCGCGGTGGTCATCTCCGAGAAAATCCTCGAACGCTTCCGTCCCAAGCGGGAGACGTTTGTCGAGCCGGCCTTCGAGCGCGGCAATGCCGAGGCTCTGCGCACCGCTTTCGAGAGCATGTCGCGTGCGCCGCGCCGCGAGAAAGCGCTGATGACACTGTTGGAGATGAGCGCGTTCATGCACCCCGAACGTCCGCAGCAGCCGGTTCCGCGCCGCGAGCTCATGGAGCGCGCCGGCGTCACCACGGAGACCGTGCGCCAGCTCGAACAGAAAGGCCTCGTGCGCACCTTTGCCCGCGAGGTGTCGCGCTTCTCGTCCGACATCAAAGGCAGCGGCGTGCTGCCTACGCTCTCGCCGGCCCAGCAGACTGCCCTGAACGAGCTGCTGGACTCGTGCCGCACGAAGAAGGTGACCCTATTGCACGGCGTCACCGCCTCGGGCAAGACGGAGATTTACATGCACCTCATCGACAAGGTGTTGCGCGACGGACGCCAGGTGCTCTACCTCGTTCCCGAGATTGCTCTCACCACGCAGCTTACCGAGCGCATCCGCCGTGTCTTCGGCGACAAGGTGCTCATCTACCACTCGCGCTTCACCGACAATCAGCGCGCCGAAATCTGGCGCATGATGCTCCGCGACAACGCCCCGCGCATCATCATCGGCGCCCGCTCCGCCGTCTTCCTGCCCTTCGCACAGTTGGGGCTGGTGATTGTGGACGAGGAGCACGAGTCGAGCTACAAGCAGTTCGACCCCGCGCCGCGCTACAATGCCCGCGACGTGGCCATCGTGCTGGCCGGCATGCACGGCGCGCGCACCGTCTTAGGCAGCGCCACGCCCACCGTGGAGACGTACTACAAGGCGCAGACCGGGAAATTCGGCCTGGTCGAACTCACCGAGCGCTACACTCATGTGCAGCTGCCGACAATCGAGGTCGTAGACATGAACCGCGAGTTCCAGCGCCGCGCCATTCAGGGCGTCTTTGCCGAGCTCACCGTCGACGCCGCCCGCGAGGCGCTGCGCGACTCCGGCCAGGTGATTGTCTTCCACAACCGCCGCGGCTTCGCGCCCATGTCGCGCTGCAAGGCCTGCGCCCACATTCCACACTGCGACAACTGCGACGTGTCGCTCACCTATCACCGCGCCTTCGACAAACTGGTGTGCCACTACTGCGGCGCCGTCTACGATGTGCCGCGCATCTGCCCCGTCTGTCACGAGCCGGCCATGGAGGTGGTGGGCTTCGGCACCGAGCGCGTCGAGGACGACGTCGCCCGCTTCTTCCCGAAGGCACGAATGTTGCGAATGGACCTCGACACCACCCGCAACAAGGACGACTATTCGCGCATAATCGACACGTTCTCAGCACATAAGGCCGACATACTCGTGGGCACGCAGATGGTCACCAAAGGACTCGACTTCGCCGACGTCTCGCTGGTGGCCGTGCTCTCGGCCGACCTCATCATCAACTATCCCGACTTCCGCGCCGCCGAGCGCGCCTTCAACATGCTGGAGCAGGTCGCAGGACGTGCCGGACGCCAGCAGAAGCCCGGCCGCGTGATGGTGCAGACGCGTCAGCCCGAGCACCCCGTCATTCAGCTGCTGAAAGAGCATGACTATCAGGGCTTTTACCGCCACGAGCTGGAGGAGCGCCGGGCCTACAACTATCCGCCCTTCGCGCGCATCATCTATGTGAACGTGCGCCATCGCGATGCCGCGCGCATCCAGGCCGTCGCCAACCGTTATGCCGAACACCTGCGCATGCTCTTCGGCAACCGCGTCTTCGGCCCCGAGGAGCCGTATGTCTCGCGCATTCAGAACCAGTATATCCGCAAGATAATGCTGAAGATAGAGCCGACCGTGGCCATGAACGCCGTGCGCGATGCCCTGCGCAGCGCCTACCAGACCCTGTTGTCGATGCCCGACATGAACGGTACCACCGTCTTCTACGACGTCGACCCCCAATAACCTCCGGACGTCACAGATATAAACAGCGCCGGCACATCCCCGCCGAATATGTGGGGATGTGCCGGCGCTGGTTTTTTCGTGGAACCAATCAGTAGAGTTCGCCGGCCACGAGGCTGGAGAAGTCGGGATATTCGTCCACGGAGATGGCGTTGGAGAATGAGCCTGCCAGCTCGGGATGGCCTACGCGGACGGTGTAGACGTAGCGGTTGCCGCTGAGCCACTCGGGATGATTGCCGCTCTGGAGGGCATAGTAGATGAAGGCTGTCTGAGTGTCGGCATCGTAGCCGGGGAGAGTGCTGTCAAGAGGCCAGGTGACCTGCTTGGTGAACTTGTCGGAGAGGCGGCAGCGAACGCGAAGGATGAATCCGGACTCGTGGTCGCCGATGGCGCATTCCTTGACTGTCTGGGGGATGGAGTACATGATGCCCGTGTTGTTGAGCTCGCGGGGCACGTCGGAGAGGCGTGTCTCGTCGCCGTTGTAGAGCACCAGAGTCTTGGCGTCGGAGAGGTCCGACCATGTGCCGCGCACGGTGGTGGTGGCGGTGGTGTTCTCGCCGGGGAAGGTGAATGTGCCGGAAGTGAGCGTGTTCATGATTTCGACGCTGCGGACGTCGACGTTGATGTTGTGGTCAACATTGCGGAGCATGCGGAAGCGCACCTGGCTGAGGGCGTGGCGCAGGTAAACTTTCACCTGCTTCGTGGCCTCGGTCTCGCCGAGGTTGACGCCGTAGAGGAAGTCGGTGACGCCGTCGTTGCGGAATGAGTTGAAGACGAGGGGCGATGAGCCGGTGACATGGATGTCGGCATTGACGTCGATGGGCACGTAGGTGTAGAAATCGACGGGGATGAGCTCGGGCCAGGGCTTGGGGTTGATGTACGACCATGAGCCGCCGGTCTGGCGGTTGACTTCGACGCCGTTGAGAATCACCTCGCCGTTGGCAAAGCCGTAGGCGCGGAACTGCTGGAGGTTGCTGTTGGTGATTGTGGCGCGTGAGGCCTTGGGGGCGTAGGCGCTGAAGGTGATGGGTACGTCGGTGTGTGTCAGACGGTTGATATCGTCGTCGTTAGAGCATGCCGAGGTCAGGATAAGGGAGGCCATCGAGAGGCCCAACAGGATTTTCGGACACTTCATGGGATTGAGGATTTTTATGATTGTTGTTTATGTTTAAGCGCTTAACTATCAGTTGCTTATGTTTGTTTACCGCGAGGCTCTGAAGTAGAGCACTATGGCGATGATGATGAATACGATGTTGGGGATCCACATGGCAATCATGGGCGAGGTGAGGCCGGAGAGGGCGAAACTCTGTGTGACTGTCATGAACATAATGTAGCTGAAGGCGAGCACCAGGCCGATGCCGATGTTTACGCCCATGCCGCCACGGCCGCGGCGTCGCGAGGAGAGGGCCATGCCGATGACGGTGAGGATGAATGCGGCGGCGGTCATGGCTATGCGGCGGTGGTATTCCACCTCGAAGCTCTGAATGTTGCCGACGCCGCGGTTCTTCTGGCGCTGAACGTATTCGCGGAGCTCGGGAGAGGTGAGTTTCTCGTGGTCGTTGGCGCCGATCAGGAAGTCGCGGGGCTCGAAGGGGATGATGGTGTCGAGCTCGCGGCCGTTGCGGATGACTTCGCGGCCGTTCTTGAAGTCGCGGATGACGTAGTCGTAGACTCGCCATGAATAGAGGGTGTCCCAGCGGATGGTCTGGGCCGTGAGGCGTGAGGTCAGCTGTTTGGTCGAGTCGAAGCTCTCGAGCGAGAATCGCGAGCCGGTCTTGGAGATGTTGTCGTAGCGGCTCATGTAGGCAATCTCGCCAGGGGCGGCCATCAGCATGATGTTGGCGCCGTAGTCCACGCGCTTGTTCTTGACGTATTTGTCCTGATAGGCGATGCGGTGGACGTTCGCGGGCGGGATGACGTAGGAGGCGAGGATGAAGCTGAAGACGGCGATGAGAGTGGCGCCCACGAGGTAGGGCCGCATCAGGCGCCGGAAACTCATGCCCGTGGAGAGCATGGCGATGATCTCCGAGTTGTTCGCCAGCTTCGAGGTGAAGAATATGACGGCGATGAATGTGAAGAGCGGGGCGAACTGATTGGCGAAGTAGGGGAGGAAGTTGACGTAGTATTCGTTGATGGTCTCGGAGAGGGGCGCCTTCTGGAAGGCGTCGAGCTTCTCGTTGATGTCGAACATTACGACGATGGCCAGCAGGAGGATGATGGCGAAGACGTACGTTCCCAGGAATTTGCGCAGGATGTATCGGTCGAGCAGCGTGAAGGGGAACATGATGGCGATGCGGTGTCCGATGACGCGGCGCAGGCTTCGGCCCGAGCGCGGCTTCTTCGCCTCCTTGCCCTTCTTGCTCTCTTTGTCCCCGGCGGCAGCATCGGCATCGGACACAGCATCCGCCGCAGCCTCCGTTGTCGGAGTCGGTTCCGGCCCGGCGAGAGGCGTTTCGCTCCCGGGGCGGGTGAGTGCCGTGTCTTTGTCGTTGTCCATTAGCCGAAGGGGTTATAATCGTGTGTTGAGGTTGCGCACCATCTCTTCTTTCCAGGGCTTGAAGTCGCCGGCCTGGATGTGGCGGCGCGCTTCTTCGACGAGCCAGAGGTAGAAGCTGAGATTGTGGATCGAGGCAATCTGCATGGCCAGAATCTCGTTGGCGGCGAAGAGGTGGCGCAGGTAGGCGCGCGAGTAAACGCGGTCGGTGAGGCACGGGCTGTCTTCCCAGATGGGGGAGAAGTCGTCGGCCCACTTCTTGTTGCGCATATTCATCGTGCCCTGGGGGGTGAATAGCATTCCGTTGCGGCCGTTGCGCGTGGGCATCACGCAGTCCATCATGTCGACGCCGCGGTCGATGGCCTCGAGGATGTTGACCGGAGTGCCGACGCCCATGAGGTAGCGGGGACGGTCGGCGGGGAGAATCTCGTTGACCACCTCGATCATGTCGTACATGACCTCGGCGGGCTCACCTACGGCCAGACCGCCGATGGCGTTGCCGTCGGCGCCCAACTCGGCCACGCGCTCGGCGCTCTCGCGGCGCAGGTCGGGATAGGTGACGCCCTGGACGATGGGGAACCAGGCCTGGCGGTGGCCGTAGCGGGGCTCCGTCTCGTTATAGTGCTTCCAGCCGCGCTCCATCCATTTGAGGGTGAGGTCCAGCGACTTGCGGGCGTAGGAGCGCTCGGCCGTGCCGGGGGGACACTCGTCGAGAGCCATCATGATGTCCGAGCCGATGGAGCGCTGAAGCTCGACAACCTTCTCGGGCGTGAACAGATGGCGGCTGCCGTCGATGTGGCTGCGGAAGTGTACGCCCTCCTCGGTGAGCTTGCGGTTCTCGGCCAGTGAGAACACCTGGAATCCGCCGCTGTCGGTGAGGATGGGGCGGTCCCAGCCGTTGAACTTGTGGAGGCCGCCGGCCTGCTCGAGAATCTCCATGCCGGGGCGCAGGTAGAGGTGGTAGGTGTTGCCCAGGATTATCTGCGCGCGCACCTCCTCGCGGAGCTCACGGGTGTGCACGGCTTTCACCGAGCCGCACGTGCCCACGGGCATGAATATGGGCGTCTCGATGACGCCGTGGTCGGTGGTGATGAGGCCGGCGCGGGCGGCGGTGCCGGGGGCTGTGGCTTGTACTTTGAAATCCATGGGTGAAGAGTTGATGCGGGGGTTAAGCTTCTTGGGTCTCGCAGACGCCGAAGAGGCACTCGGGATAGGTGCCGTCGGCGTGGAGGCGCTCAAGGTTGCGGCAGACATTGTCGCGGTCGTCGGCGTAGGTGACGCCGAACCAGTGGCTGTCGGTGGTGAGCACGTCAACAGTGGCGCCGTGGCTGTTGATGAGCGTGTCTACGACCGTGGGAATGTAGAATTCGCGCTTGTTGTCTTTGCCGAAGAGTTCGAGGAAACGGGCGAATTCGATGGCGCTGGAACGGAAGAAGTCCGGGGTGAAGCCCCAGAGGTTCATGGATACGGGTGTGGCGGGGTCGATGCGCACGGGTTGGCCGCTCTCCTCGTCGTAGTAGACGACACGGTGGTCGTCGTCGAACTCGATGCGGCGGCGCTCGATGATGTTTTTGAGGCAGGAGTCGGCGTCGACCGAGCATACGCCGCGGCTGACGCTGCCGTTCTCGGTCATGGTGTTGCCGACCTTGAAGGCCACCATGCAGTATTTCTTTTCATTGCCGGCCGACTGCTTGAGGAAACGTGCAATCTCCTCGAAGGCCGCGCGGCCGTAGAAATCGTCGGCGTTGATGACGGCGAAGGGCTCGTTGATGGCGTCGGCGCCCATCATCACGGCGTGGCCGGTGCCCCAGGGGCGGGTGCGGTCGGCGGGAACGGTGAATCCCTCGGGGACTTTGGTGGTTTCCTGATAGACCACGTCGACATTTATGTGACCTTTATAGCGCGAAAGAACTTTCTTGTTGAAATCTTCTTCAAAATCATGACGGATTACAAACACAACCTTGCCAAACCCGGCACGCATGGCGTCATAGACCGAATAGTCCATGATTGTTTCTGAGTGAGGACCCACGCCGTCGAGCTGTTTGAGGCCGCCGTAGCGGCTGCCCATTCCGGCAGCGAGGACCAGTAAAGTAGGCTTCTGAGGCTCCATTCGTTGAAAATTCTGTATATGATTAATAAAAATAAGAACGAGAAAAATGAGTTGGAACGAAAAATGTCGCCACAAAGGTATAAAAAAATCTGCACATACGGGTCATGTTCGGGCAAAAACTGACGCGCGAATTCAGCAGAGGCGACGATAAAGGGCCATGTAGGCGTCGGCCATGGCCGAGGGTGTGGTTATGAGCGCGGCGGTGGGGTGCAGCGTGTGCGCGGCGCGGACGATGGCGTCGGCCGATTCGCGCAGGTCGGTGAAGGGCGTGGCCAGGCCGTCGGCGTCGGTGAGGAGTTCGGCGGGGGCGGTGCCGGCACGCACCACGGCGGGGGTGCCGCACAGCAGCGCTTCGGCCACGGTCATGCCGAAGGCCTCGGAGCGCGAGGTGGAGATGAGCACGGCGGCGTCGGTGTAGATCTGCGCAAGCGCCTGTTTGTCGAGGGAGCCGGGGATGTGGACGACGTTGCCGGGGCCGAGGGTGTTGATGACCTGTGGCAGATTTTCGTGCTCTCGGAGGACAATCACAGGCGGACGGCGTCGGCGGAGGAGACTGCCGGGAAGCTCTCCGACGATGACGAGAGGCATGTCGAATAGGGGCGCTAACTCCATGAGTGTCAGCGGGTCTTTGCCGATGGTCCAGCGGTCGGCGACGGCCAGTGCGAAGGGGCGCACTCCGGTGCGCGCGGCCGGACGGGGTATCTCGACGCCGTTGGGGATGACGCCGGCGCCGAAGTGAGCGGCGAGGCCTCGCGAGGGTGCCACGAAGGTGATGCCGTCGGTGTCTTTATAGTGCGGTTTGGTGCTTCGCAGCGCGGCGGGATAGACGTCGGGGTAGGGGCAGCGGGCGCAGTCGCGGGTGAGGTAGCGGCTGCAGTCGTTGGCCTGCGGTGTGGCGCAGCGTCCGGTGAGCCACCAGTGGTCGTGGAGCGTGACCACGAGGGGAATGTCGGCGGCGCGTAGAGCCTCCTGCAGCATGGGCAGGTTGAGATAGTAGCCGTGGGCGTTGTGGAGATGCACGATGTCGGGGCGCAGGTGCTCGATGTGCCTCAGCAGCAGTCGCGTGGACATGCGTGCCGCGAAGCCGTCGTCGCCGCGGAGGCGTGCCGAGAGGGCGTTGAGACAGAGCCCGGTGCGGCTTTCCATGACCAGGTCGCAGCCCTCGCCGTCGCCGTATCCGGCAACCATGTGCGCGTCGATGCCGGCCGCCAGCGAGGCCGCGTGGATGGCGCGCATGATGCCCGCCACCGGCGTCACGCCGTGGGCAACGGTATTGATCTGCAGAAGTGTCATGGGTCTGTCCATTGTGTATGTCTTCAAGGTTCCGCGGAGGGGCCTGCGAAAATTCAAATGCAAAAATAGACAAAATTTCTGAAATAATACGTAATCTCGACACGTTATATGGTCAAGAACGGAAATTATTTTGTAACTTTGTGGGTAGGAGGGGGCGGAAAGAGGGTCTGCGACGCGTTTGCGCCCTCGCTGACCGCTCCTCCTCATACGTCACATTTTTCTCTGCATTTTGAAGACAACAAGCATTATCATATCCGCCCTCATGCTGGGCGCAGCCGTGCCCGCCGCCGCTCAGCAGCTGAGCTTCGCCGGCGTGACCGACACGCCCGTTGAGGTGACGCCGGAGGCCGCCACCGGCCTGCAGCGCATCTACGTGGTCGACAATCTAGGCGGCGCCACCGTCTCATACCGCCCCGTCAACGGCGGCAGCTTCTCCTGGCAGAAGTATGACAGTCGCGGCGGCGGTTTCGCCACGGACATCTCCGGCATCTCGTTCAGCGACGGCACATACTCCATCACCTCCGACGGCACGGACACGGGCTACGTCATCACCGACGGCGGCCGCACCTACTGCTTCTGGGTCGTGAACTACTCTAACCATCAGCTTAGTCTCGACGCCCTGAACGTCGACACGGAGCAGAGCGCCTGCGACCGCACGGTGCTCGCGCTCACCGGCATTGCCGAAGCCATCACTTACTTCACCATCAACGGCCGGCCGATGACACTCAGCCGCGAGCTCACCCTGAGCTACCGCACGCTCGAGTTCAGCGAGGACGCCTGGACGCAGAAGGAGCAGACCGAGACGCTGGCCTCGGCCTCCTCGCACATCTCGGTGACGGCCCCGCTGTGCAACACCGACTTCTTCCTCGAAGGCGACCGCTTCCTCACGGCCTGGGGCCGCGCGCAGCAGGTTGTGTCGCCGTCGTACACCACTCCTGCTGTCAGCGCCGAGACGAAGGCCGAACAGGAGGCCCACGACGCCGACAACGAGAGCTCGGACAGCGAGAGCGGCGACCTGGGCGGCTCGGCACCGTGTGTCATCACCTTCACGGCATTCCCCACGGACGCTGTCGTCTTCCGCGAGTGGCAGTTCTCGCCCACCGAGGACTTCGAGGATGTGCACGAGCGCTTCAACGAGGACGTCATCACCCGCACATTCACCGACGAGGGCACCGTCTACGCCCGCTATGTATGCGCCGATGCCTCCGGCGCCTGCACCTACGAGGGCCCCGTCTACCCCATCACCATCGGCGCATCGCAGCTGAAGATTCCCAACGCATTCTCGCCGCGCAACCAGGACGGCATCAACGACGAGTGGAAGGTGTCATACACCTCCATCATCTCCTTCGAGTGCGACATCTTCAACCGCTGGGGCCAGCGCATGGCCCACCTCACTCACCCGAGTCAGGGCTGGGACGGCCGTCACGGCGGCAAGCTCGTGCCCGCCGGTGTCTACTTCTACGTGATTCGCGCCAAAGGCTCCGACGGCAAAACCTACAACAAGGCCGGTGACATCAACATCATCGACAGCCGGCGAGGCACCGGCACGGCCAACCCCGACGGCGGGGGCGGCTCAGCGGAATAACCCGGTTGTCCCGCGGTTATATAAATTAAGGTGTGGCGCCCGCAGCTGTCGGCGCCCCGCTCTCTCCGCGGCGAGGCCGGCGTCATAGCCGTGCCCGGCACCGTTTGTCTAACATTAAACATCTCCTTAAGCATGAAAAAGATTCTTGCGGCCGCACTGGCTGTACTGACCCTGTCAACCACCTCGTTCGCCTCCACCAAAGGCCATAAATCGTCGAACAACGCTCCCGCAGTCGCCACCGTGGTGAGCCCCGTCGTTCCCTCCTCCATCACCTTCTGCGGCAAGAAGGTCGACCTCGACCGCGCCGACATCTTCGAGCGCTTCGACCGGGAGCTCACCTCCATGGCCTACACCCACGGCAACACGCTGCTCACCATAAAGCGCGCCAACAAATACTTCCCGCAGATGGCGCCCGTGCTCACCCGCAACGGCGTGCCCCAGGACCTTCTCTACCTGGCCTGCGTCGAGAGCTATCTCAGCAACCGCGCCTATTCGCCCGCCAAAGCCGCCGGCGTTTGGCAGTTCCTGGCCTCCACCGCCAAGCAGTACGGCCTCGAGGTTTCCGACGAGGTCGACGAGCGCTACAATCTCGAGAAAGCCACCGATGCCGCCGCACGCATGCTCAAGAGTCTCTACAACAAATACGGCGACTGGGCAACGGCCATGGCTGCCTATAACGGCGGCCCCGCACGCATCTCCTCGTCGCTGTCGTCGCAGCTCGCCGACAACTACCACGACCTCTATCTCACCGAAGAGACCCAACGCTACGTCTACCGCATCATTGCCATGAAGGCCGTGCTCGAGAATCCCGCTGCCTTCGGCTTCTACATCGCCGACCCCGCCCAGCTCTACCAGCCCGTCGACTGCGACATCGTCGAGGTCAATGGCTCAGTCTCCTCATGGCCGCGCTGGGCCAAGAACCACGGCATCACCTACGCCCAGCTCCGCGACGAGAATCCCTGGATTCGCTCCGAGCGGCTCACCAACAGCTCCGGCAAGACATACAAGGTGCGCGTCCCCAAGAAAGGCGCTCTCCTGCGCAGCCACCAGAAGGCCAAGGCCTACAACGCCGACTGGGTGCGCTGAGCCGGCCCCCGTCCGTAAACTCACTCTGAAAAACACACACCGTCGCCACGCCCTCAGCGCGGCCGACAGGTTTCCATAACGACACTTCTATGACTGACAACAACATAGCAACATTACAGCAGCTCCCACCTCAGCAGCAGACGCTCAGTGCCGACGACGGCACCGAGTGCCTCTGCGTGGAGGGCGCCCGCGTCAACAACCTCAAGAACATCGACGTCACCATCCCGCGCAACACGCTCACCGTCATCACCGGCCTGAGCGGCAGCGGAAAGTCGAGCCTCGCCTTCGACACCATCTTCGCCGAGGGCCAGCGCCGCTACATCGAAACGTTCTCCTCCTACGCCCGCAACCTGCTGGGCAGCCTCGAGCGCCCCGACGTAGACATGGTCAGCGGCCTCAGCCCCGTCATCGCCATCGAGCAGAAGACCATCAACCGCAACCCGCGCTCGACAATTGGCACCACCACCGAAATCTACGACTTCCTGCGCCTGCTCTATGCCCGCATCGGCCGCGCCACGTCCTATCTCACGGGCGAGCCCATGGTCAAATACTCGCGTCAGAAAATCGTGGAGCTCGTGTCGCAGCGCTATGCCGACCGCAAGGTCTGCATCCTCGCCCCCCTGGTGCGCAACCGCAAGGGCCACTACAAGGAGCTCTTCGAGAACCTGCGCAAGAAGGGCTACCTGCGCGTGCGCGTCGACGGCGAAATCCGCGAGATTGAATACGGCATGAAGCTCGACCGCTACAAGCTCCACACCGTCGAGCTCGTCGTGGACCGCCTGCGCGTCTCCGCCACCGAGCCCGAGCGCCTGCGCGACACCATCGAGACCGCCCTCAACCGCGGCGACCGCCAGATGTCGGTCTACGATGTCGAGACAAAGGAGGTCGCCCACTTCTCGCAGACGCTCATGGACCCCGTCAGCGGCCTATCCTACCGCGAGCCGGCCCCCCACAACTTCTCGTTCAACTCGCCCCAGGGCGCCTGCCCCCGCTGCAAAGGTCTCGGTTACGTCAACATCGTCGACACCGACAAGGTCATCCCCGACAAGAGCCTCAGCATCCGCGCCGGCGCCATCGCCCCGATGGGAAAATACAAGAACTCCATGATCTTCTGGCAGATCAACGCCATCTGCGAGAAGCACGGCGTCACCATCGACACCCCCTGGTGCGAGCTCCCCGAGGACTGCACCGACGAAATTCTCAACGGCACCAACGAGCGCCTCACAATCCGCAACGAGACCCTCAGCCTCAACAACTACTTCTCCACCTACGAGGGCGTCGTCAAATACATCGAGCTCCAGCAGGACGAGGACGCCGACCGCGCCGCCCGCAAGTGGAGCGGCCAGTTCTACACCCGCACCGTTTGCCCCGAGTGCCACGGCGACCGCCTCAACCGCGAAGCACTCCACTTCTTCATCGCCGGCAAGAACATCGCCGACCTCTGTCGCATGGACATCTCCGAGCTCTACGAGTTCATGGGCAACATCGACACCGACATGGACGCCAAGGAGCGCGCCGTCGCCGCCGAAGTCGTCAAGGAGGTGCGCAACCGCCTGCGCTTCCTCATCGACGTGGGCCTCGACTACCTCCAGCTCAACCGCGCCAGCGCCACCCTCTCCGGCGGCGAGAGCCAGCGCATACGCCTCGCCACACAGCTCGGCTCCGAGCTCGTCAACGTGCTCTACATCCTCGACGAGCCCTCCATCGGCCTCCACCAGCGCGACAACCGACGCCTCATCGACTCGCTCAAACGCCTGCGCGACGCCGCCAACTCCGTCATAGTCGTCGAGCACGACAAGGACATCATGCGCGAGGCCGACTACATCGTCGACATCGGCCCCAAAGCCGGCCGCAAAGGCGGCGAAGTGGTCTTCCAGGGTACGCCCGCCGATATGCTCAAAACGGACACCCTCACCGCCGGCTACCTCAACGGCACCCGCCTCATCGAGCCGCCCGCCAAGGTGCGCCCCGGCAACGGCAAGTTCATCCGACTTCTCGGTGCCACAGGCAACAATCTCCGCGACGTCGACGTCGAGATTCCCCTCGGCACACTCACCTGCGTGGCAGGCGTCTCCGGCTCCGGCAAGTCGTCGCTCATCAACGCCACCCTCCAGCCCATCCTCTCGCAGAAGTTCTACCACAGCCTCCAGGAGCCGCTGCCTTACCGCGCCGTCGAAGGTCTCGAGAACATCGACAAGGTCGTCACCGTCGACCAAAGCCCCCTCGGCAAGTCGCCGCGCTCCAACCCCGCCACATACACCGGCGTCTTCGCCGACATCCGCTCGCTCTTCGTCAACCTCCCCGAGTCGAAGATACGCGGCTACAAACCCGGCCGCTTCTCATTCAACGTCTCCGGCGGACGCTGCGAAGCCTGCTCCGGCAACGGCTACCGCACCATCGAGATGAACTTCCTCCCCGACGTCCTCGTCCAGTGCGAGGCCTGCCACGGCAAACGCTACAACCGCGAGACCCTCGAGGTGCGCTTCAAAGGCAAGAGCATCGCCGACGTCCTCGACATGACCATCTCTCAGGCCGTCGAATTCTTTGCCAACGTGCCCTCCATCGTCAAGAAAATCAAGGTGCTGGACGAGATAGGCCTCGGCTACATCAAACTCGGCCAGCCGTCGTCGACCCTTTCCGGCGGCGAAAACCAGCGCGTCAAACTCGCTGCCGAACTCGCCAAGAAAGACACCGGCCGCACCCTCTTCATCCTCGACGAGCCCACCACCGGCCTCCACTTCGACGATATCCGCACACTGCTCGCTCTCCTGAACAAACTCGTCGACCGCGGCAACACCGTCCTCGTCATCGAGCACAACCTCGACGTCCTCAAATCCGCCGACCACATCATCGACATGGGCCCCGGCGGCGGTAAGAACGGCGGCCACATCATCGCCGCCGGCACCCCCCGCGAGCTCGCCGACGCCAATGTCTCGCCGACCGCCCCCTTCCTCCGCGAAGAGTTCGGCCTCACCTGACCGCCGCCGGCCCCCCGTGCCCGAAGTCTGCGGCTTCGGGTCCTTTCCCCGAACAAAAAACCGAGACGACAGAAACCCATCTGCCGTCTCGTTTGTTATATAGGCATAAAACGACCCCGGGACGCCCGCAGTCCCTCACCAAAACATGCAAATTATGAAAAAGACACTCATATCCGCCGCACTCCTCCTCGCCGCCGCCCCCGCCTTCGCCTACTACGACAACGCCGGCTCATCCATCCTCGCCACCCGCTACGGCCTCCTCGCCGTCAGCCTCCTCGGCCTCCTTGCCGCCGTTCTCATAGTTGTCCAGAGCCTGCGCCTGCTCACCTCCGCCCGCCGCACCCTCCACGCCGCCGCACGCCCCGTCCCCATTGCATCCGATTCCCGGCGCTTCCGTCATGCACCCCGACGCGTACGCCTATAGCCGCTGGGCGTCTGTCCCGTCGCCTGCCGGAACATGCGTGTGAAATGCTGAGGATAGTCAAAGCCACACTCGTAAGCTACCTCGCCGATAGTTCTGTCCGTGGCCAGCAGGTCCTTCGCAAGATCGATGACAAAACGACGTATAAGACTGCCGGCCGTATTGCCGGTTATTTTTTTGACCACATCACCCAAATAGTTTGGCGTCATACTCAGCCGTGCGGCCAGATACTTGATGACCGGCACGCCCCGCGTGTGCTGCATCCCCGAGTCATAATAGCCCTTCAGTTCCGCTTCGAAACGTCGCAGCGTGTCATTGTCCTCACTGCGCACACGCCCGCGGTCGTCAGCAGCCGTCCGGTCGTAAAACCGCTGACAAAGATCGAGAATCAGCTCAACGTAAGCCACTATGATCCTCCGCTGATTCCTGTCCGCCGGCGTGGCCAACGCCCGCTGAAGCAGCCGCATCAGACCGATAAACGTCTCGTGTTCCTCAATCGTCATGCTTAGCGCCTCGTCCGACGCATAGTTGAAGAACGTATAGCTCCGTATCTGCCGCGCCAGCGCGGTGCCCCTCAGCAGATCGGGATGGAAAATAAGCGACCATCCCGTCAGCTGCACCCGCTCGCCCGTGTCTATCGCACCGCCAATCTGTCCCGGCGCCACACAAATCAGTGTGCTCTCCCCGTATTCATACCGACCGCAGCCATAGCCCAGCCGCAGCTCCGCCTCGTCGTGGCAGAAGATGCCGTAGACGCCGTAATCGTTCATCGTCAGCGGAACCGGCGGCAGCGACGCATAGTCGATGACGCTCACCAGCGGATGAGTGTCCCGGTGACCCATCAGTTCGCTGAAATCCCTAACCGTTCTGATTCTATGCAGTTTCGTCATGATGCAAAGGTAAGAAAAAATACCAACATTTCAAGACCCAAATCAGTGAAATTGGTAGATTTACCCTGTTCCCCGGTATCTTTTCTCACGTCCTACGTCGTAATTTTGCACCGAAAACTAATCCCCCGAACTATGAACATCAAAAAGCTAATGACAATGTCGGTAATTGCGATTGCTTCAGCCACTCCCGTCGCCGCACAGATAGCAGACAACGGCACGGCCATGGTTATTGAGAAACTCAATCTCACCGAAGAGTGGGACAAGACCTTCCCCAAAAGCGAAAAGGTCTCCCACCGCAAAGTCACCTTCGTCAACCGTTATGGCATGACCCTCGCCGCCGACATGTACGTCCCGGCGAATGTCCCCGCCGGTGTCCGTCTCCCTGCCATCGCCGTCAGCGGCCCCTTCGGCGCCGTCAAAGAACAGGCAAGCGGCCTCTATGCACAGCAGCTTGCCGAGCGCGGGTTCCTCACCATCGCCTTCGACCCATCCTTCACCGGCGAGAGCGGCGGCATGCCCCGACGAGTTGCCTCGCCTGACATCAACACTGAAGATTTCTGCGCTGCTGTTGATTTCCTCTCCAACGAACCGAACGTCGACCCCGAGGCCATCGGCATCCTGGGTATCTGCGGATTCGGCGGATTCGCCATCAGTGCCGCTGCCAACGATCCCCGCATTCACGCCACCGTCGCCTCGACTATGTACGACATCGACCGCTGCACCGCCAACGGCTATTTCGACGCCAACGACAATGCCGAAAGCCGCGACCGCATGCGCGCCGCCATGGCCGCACAGCGCACCGCCGATTACCGCAACCGCTCTTATCGCCGTGCCGGCGGCGTTGTCGACCCTCTCCCCGATGATGCCCCGCAGTTCGTCAAAGACTATTATGCCTACTACAAGACCCCGCGAGGCTATCACAAACGCTCCGGCAACTCCAACGACGGATGGAATGTCTCCTCCTCTCTCCCCTTCATAAACTTCTCACTCCTCGACCGCGCCGGCGAAATCAAGTCGCCCGTTATGGTCGTGCACGGCGACCGCGCCCACTCCTTCTACATGGGCAAAACAGCATATGCCAAGCTGCAGGGCGACAACAAAGAACTTCTTGTCGTGCATGGCGCAAACCACACTGACCTCTACGACCGACTCGACAAAATCCCCTTCGACCGTCTCGCCGAGTTCTTTCACAAAAATCTCAAGTAAAGTTCTATGTTTCGGAAACACCTCCTCGCCCTCGTACTCATTCTCTTGAGCACGCTCGCCGCCAACTCGCAGCAACAGATGAATAAGATTAACATCAAAGCGGGCAACCGCATCCTCACTGCCACCCTCGTCGACAACAGCTCGACGCGCGCTCTGCTTGCTCTCCTCAGCGACGGTCCCGTCGAAATTCACATGAACGATTATGCCGGCATGGAAAAAGTGGGCAGTCTGCCTCAATCGCTGCCCCGGAACGATACGCCGATGAATACGGTTCCGGGCGATGTAATCCTTTACCAGGGCCGCAGCTTTGTGATTTATTACGGCACCAATTCATGGAGCCTTACGCCCCTCGGCAAGATAGACGGCAATCTCTCGGGTACCGAACTGCTTGACATCCTTGGCGACGGCAGCATTGACGTGGAGCTGTCCCTGTCCACGGGCGGTGTCGATGACATCACCGCCGACTCAGCGTCGCCGCTCACGGTTCACCGACTCGACGGCACGCGCCTCCCCGTCACTGACCTCGGCACACTCGTTCCGGGCCTTTACATCGTCAACGGAAAGACGCGCCTCATCCACTGAGCCGGGTTGCGGCAGCCTCTGCCCTCAGCGGAAGGAGCCGGGCTCGAGGTGGAGGGTTTCGAGGAAGCGGCGGACCGTGGCGGGGTTGCCGGAGTATTTGCCGGGCTCTTCACTGAGCTTGCACGTGTCGCAGTAGAAGGGCCATGCCTCCGTGATTTTCACGGCCACGAGCTTGATGACGATATTCATGGGGCGCACGCCGGCGAAGTCGTTGGTGAAGTGGGTGCCGATGCCGAACGAGGGGATGCACTTGGCCTGAGCATAGCGCTGAATCGCGATGGCGCGGTCGACGTCGAGGCCGTTGCTGAAGACAATCTGCTTGGTGCGCGGGTCGATGCCGAGGCTGCGGTATTTCTCGGCGATGAGGTCGAGCTGGCCGAAGTTGTCGCCGCTGTCCACGCGCAGGCCCTTGAACATGTTGGCGTAGTCTTCTGAAAAGTTGAGACTGAAGATTCGCCAGCCGTATGTGTCGTAGAGGAATGTGCCGAGGGCGCCGCGGTAGGTGTTGGCCCACACTTTCATGGCCAGGTAGTTGGCCATCTGCGGGCCGTACATGCCGGCGATGGCGCAGATGAGTTCGTGGGCCATGGTGCCGATGGGCACGAGGTCGTACTTCATGGCGAGGTATACGTTGCTGGTGCCCATGAATCGTCCGGGGCCGGTCATGGCGTCCTGACACTCTTTCATGGCGCGCACGGCGGTCTCCTGGGCGCGGAACGAGGCGCGGCGGCGTGTGCCGAAGTCGCTGAAGGTGCATACGGCCTCAATGAGGCGGCGTGCCTTGTCGCGCGATTTGTCGTAGTAGGCGTCGTAGTCGAGGAGACGGTCCTGACCGGTCATGATGTAGTAGAGCTCGGAGACGATGGCGAGCACTTTGACCTCGAGGAGGATGGTGTTGCTCCAGCAGCCTTCGAACTCGATGTCGAGGTGGCCGGCCTCGTCCTGCGAGACGCGCACCCAGCGGCTGTCGTAGCGGAAGCCTTTGAGATAGCTGCAGAACCACGCGGGGATGAAGCTGCAGCGGCGGCGCATGAAGGCGATCTCCTCGCCGGTGATGATGACGTTCTCGAGCATCTTGATCTGGCGGCGCAGCTCGTCGGCGAAACCGGGGGGATAGACCATGTTCGAGCGGTCGTTGAAACGATACTTCACCTGCGTGCGCGGATAGTTCATGATGACGGCGCAGCACATGGTGAATTTATAGAGATCGTCGTCGGTGAAATGTTGTATAATCTGGTGCATAATGTGTTGAATTTTCGGGTCAAGCCGAAATCCCGGTGCATAGATTTTGGGAAAAGTGTTAAATTTGCGGCATGAAAACCGCAGATGCAATATGGATGTGCCTTCCCGAAGG
>SFOH01000048.1 GCA_004552485.1 Bacteroidales bacterium
GCGGTGACGGGGGGCGTGACCTGAACGAGGCGCATGCGGGGCGCGGGGTTGAGGTTGAGGTCGACGCTGGCGCCGGTGCGCGAGTCGAGGACGACGCCGCATCCGCAGCTGTCCTGATGGAGGACGACTTTGGTTTTGGCGGAGAGCATCCAGGGCTGGATGGGAGTCTGTGCGGTGTAGTTGTAGCTCTGGGCCTTGCCGTTGAGGCGGCGCACCTCGTGCTGGATGACGGGGTAGTTGGGGTTGCGGGGAGCTGTTCCGCGCTCGTAGCCGTAGTGCATGTTGCGGCCGTTGACGAGCACGGCGGGGAGCACCTGGCTGTTGGTGCCGTCCTCGATGACGGGGGTGATGTAGAGCTGCTTGTTAGCGCCGAGCTTCAGCGAGTCAAGGACAATGTCGAAACGTACCATCACGTCCAGGCCAACGCGTGCCTTGGAGAGATTGGCGGTCTTAACGCCCGCCAGGGCGCCCAGAGCCGTGACGGCGGCGAGGGCTGCGGTGAGAATTATCTTGTTCATTTTCATGACCGGCGGGAATTTTTTAGAAGAGATACATGATTGAGAGGCCGAGCTTGGTGATGCCGGCATAGTTGGAGTGGCCGCTGTAGAGCTTGGAGCCGCAGTCGCCGCAGGCATACTTGTCGAGCCAGATGTGGCCGTAACCGACGCCGATCTCGGCCTCGAGGTTGAAGTGTTTGCTGAGGATCCACTGGTAGCCGTATGTGAGGCCGGCTCCGAGGAAGTGACCCTCGAAGCGGTAGTCGCGCAGCTGAGTGCGCATGTCGTCGCCGCGGAAGAAGAAACCGGGGAAGGGGAGGTCGACGTTGCCGGCGTTGAACTCGCCGCCGAGGGCGTGGAAGCCGAGGAAGTGGCCGGAGAAGCGCTGGCAGGTGTACCAGCGGTACTCGGGCATGAGCACCCAGTGCTTGGCCTTGCGCTCGCCTTTGCTCTTGGAGTGGAAGGTCCAGGGGTTGAGGCCGTAGACAAGGTTGAGCGTCGACTTACCTTTGAGGCCGAGCTCCAGGCCCAGGTTGGGCGTGGTGGTGGCGTCATACAGCAGGTTGGTTTTCACGCCAAGCTGAGCATGCGCCGGCATTGCTGCGGCGGCCAGGGCAATCAGAGTTGCCATTATTAGTTTTTTCAGTCTCATAATTTGTGACATATGTTGGTCCGTGGGGCACTTGGCCTGCGAGGCAGGCCCGGGTGGTGCGGTTCCCTTGGTTTTGTTAAGCGCGGGGGGTATACATATAGCTGTGATTGAATGAGTCGCTCGCGGGGCGGGCGGAGTGATACCTGATTGGTTTCTTGGGAAATTGGGTATCTTTTGGAACGCATTACAGGAGAAAGATTCCTGTCGGTCGGTGTGTCTTCCTGCGTGAGGAGACGGGATTCCGGCGCAGGAGTGGCAGAGAGAGAAAACACACAGCGAGCTATGACTCAGGTGGCGTGTGTGTTTTGTTTGTGTCAGTTACGGCGTGTTCTTTCAGTCGGCAGAGAAGAAGATTGGCGGCACTATTGCGCCATCGTAGTTCAGTGATAGCCAGCGCGTTGCGCGCTGCCGGGGGAGTTCGGTCAACGCGGAGGCTGACCGGTGTCGTGTTTTCAAAGTCAGGGTTATCGAGTTGGGGACACGCCCCAAACAGAACCTCACTTTCTTTTTTTCCAAGTGCAAAAGTACAACAATTTATTGGATTTTCCAAATCGCCCCGCAATTTTGTTCAAATCTTGGACAAATTTACATTTATTTGTAGATTTTCCCGCCGCAATTCGTGCGATTTCCGCGTCAAAAGAAATAATTTTATAGCCAATGGTTTAGGCATCGCGCCAAAATTCGGCAGCAAAGCCGGGAGCAGGGGCGCCGGCGTTAGCCGGCAGTTAGGGTAGCCAGGGCGCGCAGGCTGCGCAGAGCGCTGCCAAACCCCTGGTAGCGCGCATTTTACACAAAAACGCGCCGCATAGCGGTGCGTTAGATAAACATTTCTCGCGGGGCGCCGCCCCGCCATGGGGCGGGGGGAGGGGGGATAGGATTAGCGGATGAGGGGGGCGCGGGTGGGGTAGTAGGAGGGGTAGCCGTCGGAGATGCGGGGCCAGCCGTCCTGCCAGCGCACGCGGTCGAGGAGCATGACGGGGTAGGTGTGCGAGGCCGAGGCCTGCACGGCGTTGTAGATGACCCACTCGTCGCCGGCATCGTCGGTGAGGATGGGCGAGAGGTTCGACGGGTCGTAGAAATAGGCGTTGCCGGCCATGACGGTGTGGAAATAGCCGTCGAGGAGGCGGTTGCCCATGCCGTCGACGTAGGGGCCGGTGATGGTGGCGGAGCGTCCGACTACGGTATTGGTGGTTGTCTTGCCGGAGGAGGATGCCTGCTGTGCCTGGCCGAAGAGGTAGTAGTAGCCGTCGTGCCAGCAGAGGCGCGGGGCGGTGATGGCCGGGTCGGCGGCGTAGTCGCGGATGTAGGGGGCGGGCACCTGGCAGTCGGCGGGGAAGCCGTTGTTGATGACGGGCCAGTCGTCCTCCCAGCGCACGCGGTCCATCATGAGGATTCGGCCGGTGCCGGGGGATTTCTCCTCGTAGGCGTGGTAGTAGATCCTGTTGTTGCCGGCATCGTCGGTGTTGATTTCGGCATTGTGGCCGGTGCCTTTGAAGTAGCGGTTGTTGGAGATGACCACATGGTATTTACCGTCGAGCATACGTCCGCCGGCGCGGTCATAGTAGGGGCCGAACAGGCTTGTGGCGCGGCCCACGACGGTGGTGTAGGTCGACTTGTTCTCCTCGCAGCATGTTCCGCAGGATGCGAAGAGGTAGTAGTAGCCGTTGTGCTTGTGGAGCATGCAGCCCTCGAAGTCGGGCGCCGTGAGCTGCACCTTCTGGGCGCCGGGCTTGATGGAGAGGCCGTCGGAGCTGAGCTCGATGATGTAGAGGCCGCCCCAGTAGCTACCCCAGGCCAGGAAGAGACGGCCGTCGTCCTCGATGAAGAGGTTGGGGTCGATGCTGTTGTAGACGCCGATTTCGCGCGAGGTGAACAGTTTGCCCAGGTCCTTGTAGGGGCCGGCGATGTTGTCGGAGATGGCGACGCCGACGCCGCACTTGTCCCAGAGGTCGCCCATCCACTGCGAGTGGGCGTAGTACATCACATATTTGTCGCCGATGCGGGTGACGTCGGGCGCCCAGAGGCCTTCGTAGCCGTTCCAGGTGGGCATTGACTCCATTTTGCCGTAGCCGTCGGTCCAGTTGACCATGTCGACGGACTGCTTGCCCCAGCCTCCGGAGGAGACGAGGTAGAAACGGCCGTCGGGACCGCGTTCAACGGTGGGGTCGGCGCAGTCCCATTGGTTGCAGACCGGGTTGGCATAGGTGCCGGGACCGAGGCTGCGTGCCGCGGCGTTCGACGGCGCCAGCGTCATGCCCAGCGAGCAGAGCACCAGCGCGAAGCCGGATTTGAGTTAGGTCATAAGATTGATTAGTTTATGAAGCGTTCCGTATATATAATATAATAATGTGTAGGTCAGAAGTTGTAGCCGACGCCGACGGAGATCTCGGCGCGCTTGAAGTTGGCGCCGTTGCGGCCGGTGCCCAGGTCGTCGGTCATGCCCATGTTGGTGAGGCCGAGCGTGCCCTGGACGTGGGCATGCCAGCGGCGCGAGAAGTCGGCGGCGACGCCGAGGGTCCAGCCCATCTCGGCACCGCTGTTCGAGTAGTCCTTCTTGACTTTCTCGGAGCCGCGCGACGAGGTCTCGGTGTAATCGGCCTTGAGGCTGAAGTTGAAGTAGAACGCGGGGCCCGTGTAGGCGCTGAGGCGCAGCTTGGCTTTGTCGATGAACTTGACGCCGATCTGCAGGGGCAGACGCAGGCCGAGCATGTTCAGCGAGCCATCGAGGTGGCGGCGGTTGTATTTGTTCTCCGTGTCGCCCTCATAGCCGAAGGTGTCGTAGCTGAAGAGGAGCTCGGTGTTGAAGTAGGTGATTTTTCCGAAGGGTGCGTAGTAGTTGATACCGGCTGAGACGCCGGGGCCGAAGTGGAACATGTGGGAGTACTTCGTGGAGGTGTTCATGTCGAACTGGAGGCGCACGCCGAAGTGGGCCTTATCCGCATCGCCGGTGTCGGCGGCCTTTGCGGGCATCGCGACGAGCAGCAGGGCTGCGACGAGTGCGAAAATAGAGCAGGATTTTTTCATGAGGATAGGATTTTAATGTTTCAGACTGCAAATAACGCTAATTATTCCAACACAGCCAAATTTTCGCGCCAAAAACTGCGGCCTCATTGGAGGTATCGGTCAAGGAGTGCGCGGTAGCGGGGTGTGTTGCGGAAAGAGGCGAGGAAGGCGTTGAGGGTGCGGCGGAGGGCAGTGTCGGAGGGAGCGACGGCCCAGGTCTGGAACTGGGTGAAGCTGACGGGCGTGGAGAGGTCGAGGAGGGTGTCGGCGGCGGCGAGGCGCCGGGCGAGGCCTTCGTTGACGACGGCGCGGGGTATCTCGCCGGCGGCGACGAGCATGACGAGGTGCTCGGAGGTGTAGGGGTGGTCACTCATTATATATATAGTGTCGCCGATTTCGCGGCTGAGGTTGCGGATGCGGTCGCGGAGGGGCGAGCCGGCGGCAATCCAGACGCTGTCTCCGGCCAGAGCGTGGGCCTCGCGGATGAAGTGCGGGTCATGGCGGCGCTGGACGAGGACCTGCCGGTCGAGGTAGACGCGGTCGGTGAGCAGGAGTTCCTGTTTGAGCGAAGAGGTGGACGGCAACGAGGAGACGACGACGTCGAAGACGCCGGCGCGGAGGCCGTCGAGGGCATAATCCATGGGCGCGAAGGGGTGGAACTTGACGGGCCGGCGCGTCTGAACGGAGAAGGCTCGGAGGATGTCGTAGTCGAGGCCGGAGATGGTGTCGCGGGCGAGGGAATAGGAGAGAGGGGAGATTTCGATGGCGACGTCGAGGGTGTCGCCGCCGGACTTCGCGGGGAGCCCGGAGCGGAAGGGCGAGTCGCCGCGGTGGCTGCACTGGCGCGCGAGGAACATGGCGGCGGTGGCGACGACGAGGGCGACGACCATGGCGCCGATGCGCGGTAGGCGCTGACGCAGATGCTCGCGGATGGGCCGTGGTTTGCGGGGTTCGTTCATGGGGTCAGTTGGCGAAGTCGACGCTGAGGCCGAGGAGGAAGCGGCGCGGGTTGAGGGGATAGCCGGGCATGGCGAAGTATTCTTTGCTGAACCAGCCTTGGTTGATGTGGGCCATCTGAACGTAGAAGCGCACTTTCGAGAGCTTCATGTTGGCGTAGACGTTCATGAAGGGGTAGTTGCCCACCTTGACGTTGCGCTGGTTGGCGAAGGTCATGGTGGCGGGCTGGTAGAGCGGCGAGTAATACTTGGTGTAATAGTCGCAGTCGACGCCGATCTGAATCTGGAGCGTGGCGATGTGTGTGAGCAGGTAGAGATTCGAGTACCAGGCGAATTTGGGAATGGAGATGACCTTGTCGTCGGAGGAGGTCTGATAGGTCAGCGAGTTGTCCCAGTTGAGTGCGCGCCACTCGAGGTGCTGTTTGAGACGTGCCGAGAAGACCTGGACGGAGCCGCCGTGCTGGACGGGGAGGAAGTCCTCGCCGAAGTAGATGCGGTTCTGAACGTTTTCGACGCCGACGTTGAGCCATGTGCCGAGCTTCTGGAGGGAGAGGATGCCGCCGACGCGGTAGGTGCGCTCTTTGCCGAAGTCGTTGTACCAGACGAAGTGGTTCGAGCGGTACTGGTTGAGCAGCGGTGAGGGGTGCTCGTTCTCGAAGCGGCCGTAGGCGCGCAGCATGAGCGAGTCGCCCAGGAGGGGGAAGCGCGTCGACACGTTTCCGTCGAGGAGGACGTCGCCGGCGGCGGGGCCTACGAGGCCGAAGCGGGCGGTGGCCTCATAGTTGAGGATTGAGCCGCGCTGCTTGGTGAGCTGGCCGCCGACGTAGAGGAGGTTCTGGGTCAGACGGGGCTCGATGGAGGCGTAGTTGTCGGGGAGGGGCGAGAGGGTGAGCTCGGTGCGGTCGATGGTGTCGGCGCACTGGTAGTAGCGGCGAATCTCGTGGGTGACATAGGCGGCGAGGCCGAACTTGGCGAGGCGGTGGAAGCCCTCGAGCATGGAGAGGCCGAGGGTGTTCTGCAGGCTCCAGTACTTGGTGCGGTCGTATGTCTCGTTGGGGTTGAGGTAGGTGTTCTTGAAGAACTTGGTGAGCTCGCCGACACTCTTGTCGACGAAGTTGTGGCGGCCCTGGTTGTAGTTGAGGGTCCAGATGAACGAGGAGACGGGGATGTAGGTGCGGCGGACTGTTGTGTCGTTGACCTGCTCCTCGTGCCAGTATCCGACCTTGTAGCGGCTGTTGAGGTAGAGCTGGCCGCCGACAACGCGCGAGTGTGCGCCGGTGAGGTTGGTGGGGATGGCCTTGGGGTCGACGCCGGTCATGCCGGCCTGCACCTTCTCTGGGTCGAGGATGTAGTTGTCGTCGGTGATGCCGCCGTTCTCCTTGTTGAGCATGTTCCAGTGATTGTAGAAGCCCTGGAACTCGAAGCGGTCGCCGAGGTAGGAGCCGTTGAAGCCCCAGTTCATGTGGTTGGTGTTCTGATACTGGTAGGAGCCCTTCGAGTAGAGGTAGTCGAAGTTGGCGCCGACCTGAGCGCGGGCGTTGATGTTGCCGGAGAAGATGGCGCGCAGGCGGTCCTGGCTCGACTCTTTTCCGCCGCCGGTGTTGTAGGAGAGCAGCGTCATGGGGATGCGCGTGTTGTAGAAGCGCTGGGTCTGCAGGTGCTGGAACCATGGGCGGAGGCCGTCCTGGAAGAAGAAGTCGCTGCGGGGTTCACGCTCGAGCCAGATCATGTTGGTGCCTTCGCCGCCGAGGTTGCCGGTGGTGCAATAGGCGTCGGAGACGAGCGAGGGGATGGCCTGGCGGTTGTAGTTCTCGAAGAGGGTGTCGATGGTCGACTTCTCGCGCAGGCCGAGGGGCGGGAGGATAGTCCACGCCTCGGAGGGGGCGACGACGGGCGCCTTCTTGTGGGCGTGGCGGAAACCGCGCGGGCCTTGCTCTTTGGAGTCGTCGCCGCCGCGCTCTCCGCCGCGGTCGGAGACGGAGGTGCTTTGGGCCGGGGCGGAGAGAGCGAGGGCGAGGAGCGAGGCTATGATGGTGAGTTTCTTAAACATAGGGGGTTAGGGTTTGGGCTTGAAGGAGGCGAGGAACTCGCGCATGCCGACGGCGGCCTGCGGGGAGGCGTCGCGGAGGAGGGTGTTGAAGTTCTCGACGTTCTGTGCGAAAAGCAGGTGGGCGTCGGCATATTTGACGGTCTGCCCGAAGAGGCGCACTATGCCGTTGACATAGGAGGGCGCGGCATAGAAGCGGCACTCGAGGAAGACGGCGAGCGTGAGCGTGCGGAGCATGAAGCCGAGCACGCGTTCGGCATCGATGCCCATCGACTCGAAGTATTTGAGCTGAGCGGTGATGTGGCTGAAGCGGGCGGCGAGCTGGCGGCGCTTGGTGCGGTTCAGCTCTTTCTCGATAACGGTCCACAGCTTGTCGCGCAGCTTGTCGACGTCGGGGTCAAGGAAAAACTCGAAGTATTCCTTGGCCTCCTTGCGGGCGGAATAGACGTCGAGGATCAGCTCGCGGAGCTGGTCCGCGTCCATTCCGGCAAGTTCTTTTCTCAGTTTTGCTTTTGACACCGTCGCGGGGATTTTTCGGGGTTATTTCTTGAGCCAGCGGTCGAACCAGCGCTTGAAGAGGCGGTGCCAGAGCACGGCGTTCTGGGGCTTGAGAATCCAGTGGCATTCGTCGGGGAAGATGACCATCTCGGCGGGGATGCCGCGGAGCTTGGCGGCGTTGAATGCGGCCATGCCCTGCGATGCGAGGATGCGGAAGTCATACTCGCCGTGGCTCACGAAGATGGGGGTGTCCCATTTGTCGACGAAGAGGTGGGGCGAGTTGGCGTAGGTGCGCTGAGCTGCGGCGTTGTCCTTCTCCCAGTAAGCGCCGCCCATGTCCCAGTTGGCGAACCACATCTCCTCGGTCTCGAGATACTGCGAGACGGTGTTGAAGATGCCGGCGTGGGCGAAGAAAGCGGCGAAGCGGTGGTTGTGGTGGCCGGCGAGCCAGTATGTCGAGAAGCCGCCGTAGGAGGCGCCGGTGCAGCCGAGGCGTTTGCGGTCGATGGAGGCGATGTTGTCGCAGGCATAATCAATGGCGGAGAGGTAGTCCTGCATGTTCTGGCCGGGATAGTCCTTGGAGATCTGCTCCTCCCACTCGGTGCCGAAGCCGGGGACGCCACGGCGGTTGGGGGCAACCATGATGTAGCCGTTCGAGGCCATGAGGTTGAAGTTCCAGCGATAGCTCCAGAACTGACTGACGGCGCTCTGCGGGCCGCCCTGGCAGTAGAGGATAGCGGGATACTTGGCGTTGGCATCGTACTTGGGCGGGTAGACGATCCAGGTGAGCATCTCCTTGCCGTCGGTGGTGGGCACCATGCGCTTCTCGACGACGGGGTCGGTGAGCTGCGCGAAGATGTAGCCGTTGATGTCGGTGAGAGCCGTCACGCGAGGCTTCTTGCCGGTCTCGACGAAGTAGATGTCGTCGGGACGGAGCATCGAGTGGCGCTTGGCCAGGAAGGCCTTGTTGCCGACGGGGATGACCGAGCCCCAGTCGTAGAGGCCCTCGATGACCGTGGTGACCTTGCGGGTGCGCGGGTCGATGGAGAAGACGGGCTCGACGCCGTCCTTGTAGGCCGAGAAGAAGATGGCCTTTCCGTCGGGACGCCATGAGAATTCCTCGACGGTGTAGTCCCAGTCGGCGGTGAGGTCGGTCTTCTTGCCGGTGGCCATGTCCATGAGCATGATGCGGTTCTTGTCGGCCTCATAGCCGTCGCGCTCCATCGACAGCCAAGTCAGCGACTTGCCGTCGGGGGAGAAGGCGGGGGCTGTGTCGTAGCCCTGCATGCCCTCGGTGAGGTTGCGGGTTGACTGGTCCTCGAAGTTGTAAAGGTAGAGGTCGGAGTTGGTTGAGAGGGCGTATTCCTTGCCGGTCTTCTTGCGTGATACGTAGACGAGGCCCTTTGAGTCGGGCGTCCAGGCGAACGACTCTGTGCCGCCGAAGGGCTTCATGGGCGCTTCGAAGGGCTCGCCGACCATGATGTCGCGGACATTGGCGAGGGCGTTGCCGTCGAACTCGGCCACGAAGGGATGAGGAATCTCGGTGACCCACTCGGCCCAGTGCTTGTACATGAGGTCGTCGATGACGCGGCCGGTGGCCTCGGGCAGGTCGGGGTAGATGTCCTTGGCCTCGTGCGAATATTTCACGTTGCCGATGAGCATGACGCGGCTTTGGTCGGGCGAGAAGAGGAATCCGTTGACGCCTTTGTCGAGCGCGGAGAGGCATTTGCGGTCGGAGCCGTCGGCGTTCATCACCCACAGTTGGGGCAGACCGTTGGCATCGGGATAGAGAAAGGCGATGCGGCGGCCGTTGTCGATGAACACGGCGTCGGACTCGCTCTTGGGCGTGCGGGTGATCTGCACGGCCTCGAGGGGCTTGTCGGTCGAAGCGATGTAGAGGTCGGCGTTCGAGCGGTTTTTGGCCACGTCGGTGTAGCTGACCGAATAGAGGATAGTCTTGCCGTCGGGCGAGAGGGCCACGGTGCCGAGGCGTCCGCAGGCCATGAGGGCGTCGGTGTCGAAGACGCCGGTGGTTGTCTTGAAGTCCGGACGGCCGATGACGTCCCCGGCGCCGTCAGCGGCGACGGCGTTTGACGCTGTGAGGAGCATGGCTGTGGCTGTCATGGTGAGAGTCTTGCTGATGTTCATATCTTTTCTTGGGGTTAGAATTTAAATTTCGATTGAAAGGCTGCGAGGGGTAGAGGCGGGCGATGATGTCGGGCCGGTGCATGCGGCGCAGCGAGCCGATGATGTCCTCGCGGTATGTCTTGTCGTACCAGAAGAAGTACTTGCGCTGGGCCAGTTTCTGCTCGGGGCGCACGGCGGTGAAAATCTTCTGACCGGTGTAGGGGTGATAGCCCGAATAGTAGATCTCCGTGGCCACGGTCATCGGCGTGGGGGTGAAGTCCTGCACCTGCTCGAGGTGCATGTCGAGGTCCTTGGTGCGCGCGGCCAGGACGGCCATGTGCTCTTCGGTGCAGCCGGGGTGGCTGGAGATGAAATAGGGAATCAGCTGCTGGCGCAGGCCGGCGCGCTCGTTCACGTGGTCGAAGATTTCCTTGAACTGATAGAAGAGGTCGAACGAGGGCTTGCGCATGATGTTGAGGACGGCGTCCTCGGTGTGCTCGGGGGCCACCTTGAGGCGGCCGCTGACATGGTGCTCGATGAGTTCCTCGTTGTAGCGGCGGTTGACGGCGTCGACGTGGCGGTCGCCGGTGGGGTGCATCGACAGGTCGTAGCGCACGCCCGAGCCCACGAAGCTCTTCTTCACGCCGGGGAGGGCGTCGACGCTGTGGTATATGTCGAGCAGGGCCGAGTGGTCTGTGTTGAGATTGGGGCACGGTTTGGGGTGGAGGCAGCTGGGACGCAGGCACTTGTCGCAGATGCTCGTGTCCTTTCCGCCGAGGGCGTACATGTTGGCCGACGGGCCTCCCAGGTCGGAGATATAGCCCTTGAAATCGGCCATCTGTGTCACCTGGCGCGCCTCGCGGAGGATGCTCTCCTTCGAGCGCGAGGCGATGAACTTGCCCTGGTGGGCCGAGATGGTGCAGAAGGCGCAGCCGCCGAAGCAGCCGCGGTGCATGTTCACCGAATGGCGGATCATCTCGTAGGCGGGGATGCGCTTGCCGTTGTAGCGGGGATGGGGCAGGCGCGTGTAGGGAAGGTCGAAGCTGGCGTCGATCTCGCCGGCGGTCATGGCCGGGTACATGGGATTGATTTTCACGGCAAAACCGTCGTGGCCCTGCCAGACGGTGCGGCCGCCGGAGCGCGAGTTCGACTCCTGCTCTACGTATTTGAAGTTCTCGGACTGAGCCTTGGGGTTGCGCGAGACGGTCTGCCAGTCGGCGAGCACCACATTGTCCGCGTCCGAGGCGGCGGGCATCTCCGCGAGGGGGCGGCGCACCACGGTCTGGCGCAGGTCGGTGATGTCCCCCACCCTCTCTCCGGCCTCGAGGCGTCGCGCCAGCTCGAGGATGGGCCGCTCGCCCATGCCGTACATGAGCATGTCGGCCTTGCAGTCGGCGATGATGGAGGGGCGCAGGCGGTCCTGCCAGTAGTCGTAGTGGGAGACGCGGCGCAGGCTGGCCTCGATGCCGCCGGCGATGACGGGCACGTCGGGGAAGAGGTCTTTGAGGATGTCCGAGTAGACGATAGTGGGATAGTCGGGACGCATCCCGGCCTTGCCGCCGGGGGTATAGGCATCGTCGCTGCGGCGGCGCCGGGCCGCCGTATAGTGGTTGACCATCGAGTCCATGGCGCCGGCGCTCACGCCGAAGAAGAGGCGCGGCGCGCCGAACTTGCGGAAGTCGCGCAGGTCGTCGCGCCAGTTGGGCTGGGGCACAAGCGCCACACGGTAGCCGGCCGCCAGGAGCGTGCGGCCGATGACCACCGCTCCGAACGAGGGATGGTCGACGTAGGCGTCGCCGCTGAAGAGGACGACGTCGACCGAGTCCCAGCCCAGGAGCTTCATCTCCTTGACCGAGGTGGGCAGGTACAGCGTCAGGTCGTGTGCAGGGTCCATACTCATGACATTTTCTCCAGACGGGCCTCCAGTGTTAAGATCTCGTCACGCAGACGCGCGGCCTCCATGAACTCCATGTTCTTGGCGGCGGCGAGCATGTCGTGGCGCTGTTTGTCGATGTAGCGGCGCAGCTCCTCGGCGTTGAGGTATCCGATGACGGGCTCGGCGGCGATGGTGGCCTCGACCGAGCGCTCGTAGTCGGGATATGGCTTGGCGCCCCCGCATCCGGCGCCGGCGGCCTTGCGCGTGTTTCCGCGGCCGCGGCGCTCTGCGGGTGCCGACAGGCTCTCCTCGTCGGCGTCCTTGTCCAGGCCCACCAGCGGGTTGCGCGCCTTGACGATGGCCGTGGGCGTGATGCCGTGCTCCTCGTTGTACTTCATCTGCAGGGCGCGGCGGCGCTCCGTCTCGTCGATGCACTGCTGCATCGAGCCCGTGATTTTGTCGGCGAACATAATGACCTCGCCGTTGAGATGACGGGCGGCGCGGCCGACGGTCTGCGTCAGCGAGCGCGTGTCGCGCAGGAAGCCCTCCTTGTCGGCATCGAGGATAGCCACTAACGACACTTCCGGCAGGTCGAGGCCCTCGCGCAGAAGGTTCACACCGATGAGCACGTCGTAGACGCCGGCGCGCAGGTCGTCGAGAATCTTCACGCGGTCCATGGCCTGGACGTCGCTGTGGATGTATGCGGCCTTGATGTTGAGCTTGAGCATATACTCGTTGAGCTCCTCGGCCATGCGCTTGGTGAGCGTGGTCACCAGCGTGCGCTCGTTGCGCTCGATGCGCAGGGTGATCTCCTCGAGTAGACGGTCGATCTGATTGAGCGAGGGGAGCACGCGAATGGCCGGGTCGAGCAGACCGGTGGGACGGATGAGCTGTTCGACGACGACGCCCTCCGAGCGCTGCAGCTCGTAGGCGGCCGGCGTGGCGCTGACATAGATGGTCTGCGGCGTCAGCGACTCGAACTCCTCGAGCTTGAGGGGGCGGTTGTCGAGGGCGGCCGGCAGACGGAAGCCGTACTGAACGAGATTGGTCTTGCGCGAGAGGTCGCCGCCGTACATGGCGCGCACCTGCGGCATCGTCACGTGGCTCTCGTCGACGATGGTCAGGAAATCGTCCGGGAAATAGTCAAGCAGGGTGAACGGACGCTGGCCCGGTTCGCGGCCGTCGAAGTAGCGGCTGTAGTTCTCGATGCCCGAGCAGTGGCCCACCTCTTTGAGCATCTCCACGTCGTAGGTGACGCGCTCGTAGAGGCGCTGGGCCTCTAAGGGCTTGCCCTCGTGGTTGAAGTTCTCGACCTCGCGGCCCAGGTCGAGCTGAATCTGGGCGATGGCGCTGTTGCGGCGCGGCGCCGTCGTCACGAAGATATTTGCCGGGTAGATGTTGTACTGCGTCTCCTTGTCATAGAGGTCCATCGTGTCGGGGTGGAACGTGCGAATCTGTTCGATTTCGTCGCCCCAGAACACCACGCGCACGCCGATGTCCTCGGCGGCCATGCGTATGTCCACCACGTCGCCCTTGGCGCGGAACTGACCGCGGCCGAGCTCCGTCTCCGTGCGCGAATACAGCGAGTCGACAAGGCGGTGCAAAAACTCGTTGCGGCGGATGCGCTGACCCACCTTGATGCTGATCACGTTGGTGTGGAAGTCCTCGGGATTGCCCATGCCGTAGAGACACGACACCGACGACACCACAATCACATCGCGGCGACCGGACAGCAGCGCCGACACCGTGCTCAGTCGCAGACGCTCGATCTCGTCGTTGATCATCAGGTCCTTCTCGATGTATTTGTCCGAGGAGGGTATGTAGGCTTCGGGCTGATAGTAGTCGTAATAAGAGACGAAATACTGGACGCTGTTATCGGGGAAGAAGTTCTTGAACTCGCCGTATAGCTGGGCGGCCAGAGTCTTGTTGTGGCTGAGAATGAGCGTGGGACGGTCAGCGCCGACGATGACATTGGCCATGGTGAAGGTCTTGCCGGAGCCCGTAACGCCGAGGAGCGTCTGCGCGGGACTTCCGTCGCGGATGCCCTCCACGAGCTGAGCAATGGCCTGGGGCTGGTCGCCGGTGGGCTGATACTGAGACTGTAGCTTAAACTGTGACAATTATAGTTTCTCCTGTTGATTATCTTTCTTCTTACTTTCTTGATGAGAATCCCGGGCTTCCGGCCCGCATTTCGCGGCCCTTCTCCCGGAATTTACAAAGGTACAAAAAAACGCTGACATCCACGCCTTAACCCCTCCTTTTTTAGTTTTATTTATATTTATCGCGCCCCATATCGCGCCCGTATCGCGCCCGCCCTCAGGCGTAAGGCGAAATAGCGCACAGCGCATGCCGCCTCCCGACCGATAAAAGAATAACAGTTTAGAAGTTGTTTAAAAATGATTGTTAACAGAAGTCAGCTTTCGAAGCGAAAGAACCACAGCCGCCACCATAAGCATCTCATTGGCCGATGCTGTTG
>SFOH01000086.1 GCA_004552485.1 Bacteroidales bacterium
CGCCTTTTCCTTGGGGAGATAGCTGAGATAGGTGGTCATCAGCTTATAGCGGAGTGAACCCTGGGGGAGTTCTATCATGTTGATGCCATCCTTGTTGGCTGCTGCATCTGCACATTCGTTGATGATGTCAACAATCTCACCGAGGGTGGTTTTATGTGTTACAGGTACAAAACAGTAACGCCCGCTTTCGGCAGGGACGGTCTCTACTCCCTCAAATTCGCAGCGGTGCTCGTTGCCTGCCAATGCGCCGATCATCTCGTCCACGAGGTCGTCGATGTAGAGCAGCTCCATCTCCACGCTGCGGTCGTTGACCTGTATGGGCAGGCCGTGCGCGATGTTGTGGCAGAAGGTGGCGATGGCGGAGTTGTAGTTGGGGCGGCACCACTTGCCGAAGAGGTTGGGGAAGCGATAGACGAGCACCTTCGCGCCGGTTTCCTCCCCATAGGAGAAGAACAGCTCTTCGCCCGCCTTCTTGCTGCGGCCGTACTCGCTGTTGCCGAAGCGGCCGGCGAGGGAGGCCTGGACGGACGAGGAGAGCATCACGGGGCAGCGGTTGCCGTGCTTGCGGAGCGTGTCGAGCAGGACGGAGGCGAAGCCGAAGTTGCCCTGCATGAACTCTTCCTGCGTCTGCGGGCGGTTCACCCCGGCGAGGTTGAACACGAAATCGGCCTCCGCGCACCAGCGGTCGAGGTCGGCGGCGGGGGTGTCTATATCGTATTCATAGACTTCGGAAACGGAGAGGCCGCCGTACCAGCGCGCCTTGCCGTATTTTATATTATTTAGTTGGGAGCAGAGGTTACGGCCTACAAACCCCTTGGCTCCCGTGACGAGGATTTTCATGGTTGCTTATCTATTATGTCTTCGGGGGCGGCGGGAGCATACGCGCCGTCTTTGGATTCGAACAGGATGGTGGGTTCTTTCACCTCCACGGTGTGGAACTGCCCGAGGGGTATTTGCAGCCCCTCGCCGGCGCGGAGCGTGAAGCGGGCGGTCTCCCGCCCCTTATCGTCGAAATAGATTTCGTCCAGGCAGCCGCTGAGCACCACGGCGGTCTCGGCGGAGTGCGGGTGGCGGTGCACGGGCACCGCGGTGCCGGGCAGCAGGGCGTTGAGCATGCGCTGGCTCTGGTCGGCGGGGGAGGTGCGCAGGTCGGTGGCCAGGCGCAGACGGGGATTATCGGCCGCCTCGCGGAGCAGGCGGGTGTAAAGGTTTGTATCGAGTTTCATGATGTATTTGCTTTTTGGATCCACAAATTATTTTTTAGTTGCCCACGAATCTCACGAATCTACACGAATTCATTGTTCTCCGTAATAATGGCGACCTGTTCGGTCGCACGAATCACACGAATAACGCTGAATACAGCCGAAAATCTCTAATGCAATCATTGTATTAGTGAAAATTCGTGCGACCGTACAGGTCGCTATTTATTTCATTGGAAACGCTTCGTGTCAATTCGTGAAATTCGTGGGCAAAAAAGAGATTCGTTGGCAAAAAAAATCTCGTGGGCAAATATTTATCGTGCGGTTAATTCAGCCAACGGCCTATCATTGCACGAAATTTCCCTCGCCCGTCAGTTCCTTCTGGATATATTCGAGGGCGGCTATCTTGGCCTTGGTCTCCTCGACCGTAAGCATGCGCGTGTTGTTGGAGTTGAACTCAGAGAGGGTGTTGCGGTCAGTCTCGCCTTCCTTGAAATACTTGTCGTAGTTCAATCCGCGGTTGTCGGCCGGCACGCGGTAGAAATCGCCGAGGTCTTCCGCCTTGGCGCATTCCTCGTTGGTGAGCAACGTCTCGTAGAGCTTCTCCCCGTGGCGTATGCCGATCACCTTGATGTCTTCCTTCCTGCCGCCGAACAGCTCGCACACCGCCTCGGCCTGCGTCTGTATGGTGCAGGCGGGGGCTTTCTGCACGAGGATATCTCCGTTCTGCCCGTGCTCGAAGGCGAAGAGCACGAGGTCGACGGCCTCCTCGAGCGACATGATGAAGCGGGTCATCGTGGGCTCGGTCAGGGTGATGGGGTTGCCGTTGCGGATCTGGTCGATCCACAGGGGAATCACGGAGCCGCGGCTGCACATCACGTTGCCGTAGCGCGTGCAGCAGATTTTCGTGCCGCCGGAATAGCGGCTCTTGGCCACGGCGATTTTCTCCTCGATGGCCTTGGTGATGCCCATGGCGTTGATGGGATAGGCGGCCTTGTCGGTGGAGAGGCAGATGACGGCCTTCACGCCGGCCTCGATGGCGGCGGTCAGCACGTTGTCGGTGCCTATCACGTTGGTCTTCACGGCCTCCATCGGGAAAAACTCGCAGGAGGGCACCTGCTTCAGCGCGGCGGCGTGGAAGATGTAGTCCACGCCGGGCATGGCGCTCTTGCACGACTGCAGGCTGCGCACATCGCCGATGTAGAATTTTATCTTGTGCGCCACGTCGGGGTATTTCACCTGGTACTCGTGGCGCATGTCGTCCTGCTTTTTCTCATCGCGCGAGAAAATGCGGATCTCGCCGATGTCGGTACGCAGGAAACGGTTGAGGACGGCGTTGCCGAAAGAGCCGGTGCCGCCGGTAATCATCAGAACTTTGTCTTTGAAAATGCTCATGGCTGTAAGTTTTATTTTTAATCTCTTTTAAACAAATCTCTCGTATATACTTTCTCCTCCACATCTTTGAGGCTTTCGTCGAAGCGGTTAGCGATGATGGCGCGGCTCTGTGCCTTGAAGGCGGAGAGGTCGTTGACCACGCGGCTGCCGAAGAAGGTGGCGCCGTCGTCGAGGGTGGGTTCGTAGATGATGACTTCCGCGCCCTTGGCCTTCACGCGCTTCATGATGCCCTGGATGGCCGACTGGCGGAAGTTGTCGGAGTTGCTCTTCATCGTCAGGCGGTACACGCCGATGACGCATTTGCCCGCCTCTTGGCCGTATTGGTTGTTGCTCGAGTAGTCGTACCAGCCTGCCTTGCGCAGCACGGCGTCGGCGATGTAGTCTTTGCGCGTACGGTTGCTCTCGACGATGGCGGACATCATGTTCTGCGGCACGTCGGCGTAGTTGGCCAGGAGCTGCTTGGTGTCCTTGGGCAGGCAGTAGCCGCCGTAG
>SFOH01000049.1 GCA_004552485.1 Bacteroidales bacterium
ATATTATAAGGATAGATAATTGGAACGCGGGGCGTGCAACATGCGGTGCGCGTCCGGCGGTGGGAAATGAGGATGGCGGGGGCTGTGGTGCGCCGCGCCGTGGTGTTGTGAGTCTGTGATGTAAATAAATAGATAGGAACAAATGTGGCGGTTGACAGTGCGCGGCAACTCTATGCCGTTGTCTCTCAGGGACTTGTGCTCACGAGCCGTGTCCCGCTCCTTACCACTCCGCAAAATTATACATTTTTTTTCTAAAAATCAAGCCCTCAGCCAATTATTTCGCCCACCCCCTCCCCTAACCCAGCGGCTATGTGGGTGAGACGCCGCCAAAACCCCACGTTGACGGGGGAACGCCAGCGTCAGCAGGCGGTTAGGGTAGCCAGCTAACACCGGCATGACCCGACGCAAGCGTTTGGAACCGGGCGGCGGGGTTATTCGACGGCTGGGCCCAGGGCGTCGAAGAGGAGGCGGGCCTGGAGGGTGTAGCCGGGGTTGATGAGGTGGATGCGGTCGCGGGAGAAGAGGTTGGCGTCGATCCAGTGGTTGGAGGCACCGTCGCCGCCGGCTACGGTGTAGAAGTCCCAGACGGGGACGGAGAGGGCGGCGGCACGCTCGCGGATGAGGGCGGTGACGTGCTTGACGGCGGGGTTGATGTCGTAGTAGGGCAGGTGCGTATGTCGTCGTCGGTCATCATGGAGAAGGCTTCGTTGGTGCCCATGGAGAGGACGATGAGGTCGGGGCGGAAGACGGCGGTCTGCTGGGCGAAGCGGGGGATGAGGAGGTAGTCGTTGAAGCAGGCGCCGTTGTTGCCGATGGCGGAGTAGAGGAGTCCGGGTTGGCCGTTGTCGGTGATGAGGCCGTAGACGGCTTCGTCGGCGGCGACGGGTGTGACGAGGCTGTCGGCGGGAGCGGCAGGGGAGACGTCACGGACGCCGGCGGAGGTGAGGAGTGTGGCGTGGGCGATGGTGTGGCCGGGGCGGAGGGGTTTCCAGGTGACGGTGGTGGCGTTGTTGGGTGTGGCGGCTATGCCGGTGAGTCCGGGTCGCACGGGCCAGGGGAGTTTGAGGAGGCGCGTCTGGCGGAAGTCTTTGGAGGGTGAGGTGACGGCGAAGTCGTGGCTCTGGTTGGTGCCGGCGAGGCGCAGGGGCATGAGCAGGCCGCGGCCGGCGTTGCCGTAGCGCTGCTGAAGGAGTCGGCGCAGCTCGTTGGTGACCATCTCGGCCTGAATGTGCGAGTCGCCGATGTGGAGGACGCGGACGACGGAGGTGTCGCCGGGGTTGAGGCGTGCCTGCAGCTTGTTGCGGAGGGCGCTCCAGTCGGCGCCGTTCATCTCTATGCGGTTGGCTTTGAGGTTGATAAATGCGGGCACGCTGTCTTGTGCCATGACGGCCATGAGGGTCGCCATCAGGGCGGCCACGGCCATAAACAGTCTCTTCATAGCTATAAGGATTTACTCGTTTCGGTGATTGGTTGTCAAGGTCTTGCGCCGGCCGGGGCTCAGAAGGCGAGGCCGATGCGGAAGGTGGCGAAGGACATGCCGGGGCAGTCGCGGCGTCGGTCGCCGGAGTAGCACTCTTTGCGGCCGTTGTAGGTGTAGGCCAGGACGAGGTGCGAGGCGAAGGTTCGGCCGGAGGCGAGGGTGATGCCGAGGCCGAGCGAGCCGTATGGGACGGCTTCCATGGGGTCGTTGTCGAGGTAGTTGAGGGCCATGCCGCCGCGCATCTCCATGAACAGGAGCTGGCGTGTGCGGCGGAAATCGGTGCGGAAGATCATGGCGAGGGGTATTGTTCGCGAGGAGTTGCCGGTCATGATGTCGGCTTCGGCGCCTACGCCGAGGAAACGTATCCACTGCCACTGCATTCCGAACTGTGCGGAGATGCCGAGTGTGCTCATGTTGTGGCCTGAGCAGTCGATGCCGCCGCAGAGGTCGGCGCCCCATGCGAATGTGGCGGGGCGTCCCTTGGGAGCGGACACGGGCGTCGTCACTGCGCCGCTGACAGAGTCAGCGGGAACCTCGGCGTGCGCGGAAATGGCGCAGAGGAGAGCCACGACCATGGCGGTTATATGTCTGAGTATCTGCATATTCGGGGCGTGGCGGTTAGTTCTGGAATCTGAGGCGCAGGCACACCCACCGCTCGCTCTCGGTGTATCCGTCTTCGCGCAGGCCAAGGGGCTGTGCGGCGGCGAGGACGACGGGGATGTCCTCGACGTAGAAGCCGCTGAGGAGCATGACGCCGTCGGGGCGCAGGGCGCGGGCATAGGCGGCGATGTCGGCGGTGATGATGTTGCGGTTGATGTTGGCGATGAAGACGTCGGCGGGTTCGAGGCCGTCGAGGGCGGAGGCGTCGCCGTTGATGAGGCGTATCTCGGGATGGTGGTTGACGGCGATGTTGTCGACGGCGTTGACGTAGGCGAATCCGTCGATTTCGATGCCGGTGACGCGGGTTGCGCCGAGCATGGCGCTGAGGATGGCGAGGATGCCGGTGCCGGTGCCCATGTCGATGACGGACTTGCCGGTGAGGTCGAGGCGCAGAAGGTTGCGGATGACCTGCGAGGTGGTGGCGTGGTGGCCGGTGCCGAAGGCCATCTTGGGGTCGATGACGATGCGGTACTCGGCGTCGGGGATGTCGGTGTGGAACGAGGAGTAGATGGCGACGCGGTTGTCGACGACGATGGGGCGGAAGTAGTTGCGCTCCCATTCGGCATTCCAGTCGCGGCCTTCGACGAAGGTGTCGCGGACGGTGACGGTGCAGGGCATGGGGAAGGAGTCGACGACGGCGCGGACGGCGTCGGCATCGTAGAGGCCTTCGGGGACGTAGGCGGTGAGGCCGGTGGCGTCGGGCACGAAGCTCTCGAAGCCGGCGTCGGCCAGGAAAGCGGCCATAAGGTCTGTGGCGTCCTCCGAACACGGCGTCATGTCGAGGCGCACTTCTCTGTAATCATTCATGGTTGGCGGAGTTTTTTTCTTGTTCAAGAGCCCGGGAGAGCGCGCAGGCGAGCTGGTCGGGGCAGCTTGTGCCCTTGCCGTGGCAGTCGACGCCGCCGAGGATGTCGGCGACGTCGGCGGCTTCGAGGCCGTCGACGAGGCGTCCGATGCCCTGGAGGTTGCCGTGGCAGCCGCCGGTGAAGGTCACGTTGTATACCTTACCGTCCTCGATGTCGAAGTCGATGAGGCGGGAGCAAGTCCCGGATGTCTTATACTGATAATGCATTGTCAATTGTCTGTTAGTGGCCACGCGCACGCGCGCGCCTGTTTATTATTTATTAAAAGCAACGGCTGAGAACATCACTGCTGTCAGCCGCCTAATGAATAGATTTTACTAATAATCTGCTGTGCCCGGAGCGGGACTCGAACCCGCACAGCCGCTATGGCCAAGGGATTTTAAGTCCCTCGTGTCTACCATTCCACCATCCGGGCGGCCGTCGGAAGCAGCGGTCAGCGGGGGCGTCGCGCACTTCGTCACTGCAAAGTTAAGCAAATTTTTTCATCCTAACACAAAAAATCACTATTTTTGCATCATATTTTTGCATCCCGCCGTTGTTTTTATTTTGAACAGCCTTCGCACGCGGGGGCATAAAACACATTGACATGACAGTTACAGAACTGAAAAACAGAATATTAGCGCAACTCACGCCGGCCGTAGGCGCCTCCGAGGCCACGGCAATGATGCGCGAGATGCTATGGCGCCTGAAACGCTACACGCCCACGGACACCGTGGTCTACGGCGACCGGACCGTTCTCGACGAGAGCGTGAAGCTGGCCGACGGGTGGACGGCGCGCGTCGTCGCCGGCGAGCCGCTGCAATACGTGCTGGGCTATGCCCACTTCATGGGCATGGAACTGACGGTGACGCCCGCCGTGCTCATCCCGCGGCCTGAGACAGCGCAGCTGGTGGATATGATCACGGACACATACGGCAGCCGTCAGAATCTGAGTGTCAAGGACATAGGCACGGGCTCGGGCTGCATCGCCATCGCCCTGGCGCGTGCGCTGACCTACGCCGACGTGACGGCCACGGACATCTCCGACGCGGCCCTCGACGTGGCGCGTGACAATGCCAAGACGCTGCGGGCGCAGGTCACGTTCCGCCACGAGGACGCGCTGCATCCCGCTGACAATGAGCACTATGACGTGATTGTCTCAAATCCTCCCTACATCGCCCTCTCGGAGAAAAAGGACATGGACGCGCGCGTCTACGCCCACGAGCCGGCCTCGGCGCTGTTCGTGCCGGACGCCGACCCGCTGGAGTTCTATCGCGCCATCGGCGCCTGGGCGCTGACGCATCTGAATCCCGGCGGCGCGCTTTTCTTCGAGATTAATCCGCTGTTTGTGAACGAATTAAAGCAAATGCTCACCACCCAAGGCTGGCGCCACGTCGACATAGTGCGCGACTACAAGGGCAACTATCGCTTCGCTGTATGCCGTCCCTGAAGAAGCCCGTGACGCCGGAGAAGGCGCTGCTTCGACTGGCCGACCTGTGCGCGAGCGCCGAACGCTGCCGCCATGAGTTAGAGCAGAAGCTGCGCACGTGGGGAATCGCCCCGTCCGATGCCGAGCGCATCCTCGAAAAGCTTGAGAAGCAGCATTTTGTGGACGACGCTCGCTTTGCCCGCGCCTTCGTCCACGACGCCGTCACCTTCCGCCGCAAGGGGCGCCTGGCCATCACCCGCGACCTCATGCTCAAGCACATCTCGCGCGATGTCATCGACGAGGCGCTGGACGCAATCGACGAGGACGAATACCGCGACAATCTCCGCGCTGTTCTTCGCGCCAAACTCCGCAGCCTGGGCGGTCTCCCCGACGACGGCACGGGCCTGACACGCGAGGCGCGCCTCAAGCTGGCCCGCCACGCCGCCTCGCGCGGCTACGAGCCGTCGCTGATTTTCGCGGCCCTCGACCTCGGCGACGACGGCTTTTGAGGTAAAATAAATTTGGAAAGTGGCGGATTTTGCGTATTTTTGCACCTGCAATGAGTTAAAGCCAAAGAGATGAGAATAATAATTGCCGGCGACGGAGAGACCGGCCAGCATATCGCCCGGATTCTGTCCATTGAAAATCAGGACATTGTGCTGATAGGCTCGGACCGCGAGCGCCTGTCGGAACTCGATGCGGAGTACAACTTCATCACCTGCGAGGGCAACCCCGTGTCCGTCGACACACTCATGGAGTGCGGCGCCGACCGTGCCGACCTCTTCGTGGGCGTCACCCCCGAGGAGACGGTGAACATCGTTGCGGCGCAGATGGCCAAGAGCTGCGGCGCCCGCAAATGTGTGGCGCGCGTCGACAATCCGGAGATGTGCGAGGGCCGCTCGGCCCGGCTTCTGCACGAGTACGGCATCGACATGACGCTCTACCCCGAGAAGCTCGCCGCCAACGAAATCAAGCGCTTCATCGCCAACAACTGGGTCAGCAAATTCTTCGAGCTCCACGGGGGCAAGCTGCTGAGCCTGGGTGTGCTCATCCGCGAGGGCAGCGAGCTGTGCGGCAAGCAGTTGCGCGACATTCCGAACAATCCGCGCCTCTTCCACGTGTCGGCCATCCAGCGCGGCGACGACATCATCATCCCGCGCGGCGAAGACTCCATCAAACCCGGCGACACGGTCTACTTCTGCGTGCTCCCCGAGGACAAGCAGGCCGTGGCCCGGCTCTGCGGCAAAGACCAGGCGCCGGTGCGCAAAATCATGATCACGGGCGCAGGCCGCGTGACGGAGAATCTGCTGGAGATTCTGCCGCCGAAGATTTCGGTGACAGTGCTCGACCCGGACCGCTCGCGCTGCAACGTCATCGCCTCGCGCTTCCCGCGTGCGGTGGTGGTGAACGCCACCTCCAACGACGTCTCGGCCCTCAAGGAAGAGGGCATCGACGCCTGCGACATGTTCCTGGGCCTCACCGGCTCGTCGGAACGCAACATCGTCTCATGCATGGTGGCCCGCGAGCACAATGTGCCGCGCACGCTGGCGCGCATCGAGGAGATGCAGTATGCGCCCGAGGCCGAGTCGCTGGCCATCGACAAAATCATCAACAAGAAACAGCTCAACGCCGGCAAGGTCATCAACGTGCTGCTCGGCATGGACACGTCCGTGCCGCGCTGTCTGTCGCTGGACAAGGCGGAAATCATCGAGATGGTCGCCGCCGAGGGCAGCAAGATAACGTCGAAGCCGGTCTATCAGCTTGGCCTGCCGCGCGAGCTGACCATCGGCGGCCTCATCCGCGACGACCGCGGCATGCTGGTCGACGGTCAGACGCGAATCATGGCCGGCGACCACGTGCTGGTGTTCTGTCTGGCCGGCTCGCTCACGCGCGTCGAACGGCTGTTCCGCTGAGGCCACACCTATACATTATATATACATAGCAATGAGTGCAAGGATAAACACATCGTCGATAGTGAAGGTCTTCGGACGCCTGGTTCTGATCGAGGCGGCCATGATGGTCCTTCCCCTTGCGATCTGCGTGCTCTACGGCGAGAGCGACTGGCAGGCCTTCGCCATCGCCGTGGGCGTGGCCGGGCTGACGGCCTTCGTCATGGAGTTCGCGACGCGCAACGTGACGGTGAACCTGCGCCTGCGCGAGGGCTGCATCCTGACGGCGCTGGTGTGGGTGGTGTTCTCGCTGTTCGGCATGCTGCCCTTCCTGTGGTGCTCGACGCCGATGACGGTCACGGACGCCATGTTCGAGACGGTGTCGGGATTCACGACGACGGGCGCCAGCGTCATCACCGACGTGGAGGCGTGCAGCCACGGCATCCTCTTCTGGCGCGCGTTCATACAGTGGCTCGGCGGCCTGGGTATCATCCTGTTCATGCTCGCCATCATACCCGCGCTCAACAAGAACGCCGGCATCTCGCTGTTCAACGCCGAGTCGACGGGCATCCTCCACGCCAAGATTCACCCGCGCATCCGCCAGACGGCCATTTCGATATGGAGCATCTATGCCGGCCTCACGGTCATCTCGGTTGTGCTTCTGTTCATCGGCCCCATGAATCTGTTCGACGCCGTCTGCCAGACGATGACAACGCTGTCGACGGGCGGTTTCGTCACCCGCAACGCCGGCATGATGTACTGGAACTCGGACTATATTCTGTGGGTCGAGATCGTGATGATGTTCCTCGGCGGCGTGAATTTTCTGTTGCTCTACGGTGCCTGGAAAGGCCGCTTCCGCCAGATGTGGCGCAACGACGTGTTCCGCGCCTACGTGGCCCTGGTGGTGTTCATCTATCTCTTCATCCTGGTCAACCTTCTGCTGCGCGGCCAGGCCAACTCGCTGCGCGAGGCGCTGATTTTCCCGCTGTTCCATGTGCTGACGGCCATCACCTCCTCGGGCTTCGGCATCCCCGGCGTGGAGTCGTGGGGCTCGGCAGTGCTGGGTGTCACGCTGCTCATGATGTTCCTCGGCGCCTGCGCGGGCTCGACCACCGGCGGCATGAAGATCGACCGCCTGGTGCTGATGCGCCGCAACGTCATCAACGAGGCCAAGAAGATGATATTCCCGCGTCGCACCTATGTGGTCAGCATGAACGGCAACACGCTCGACTCGGGCCTCGTCAGCCGCATCGCCGCTTTCGCCACCATCTATCTGCTCTTCGTCTTCGCCAGCACGCTCATTGTGTCGATGTTCAACTATGGTCTCGACGACGCGCTGTTCATGTCGACGAGCGCGATCGGCTGCTCGGGTCTGGGCTATGGCGCCACGGGTGTTGAAGGCGGCTATTTCTTGCTGCCTGAGCCTGTTAAGTGGCTGCTGACGGCTGACATGCTCTTCGGCCGTTTGGAGCTGTTCACGTACATCGTGCTGCTGTTCCCGGCGTTCTGGCACAAGTGAGGATGGGTGTTACAGCGGTTGTCACAGCGAATGTAACAATCATGTAACAAAATCCACAACCAATTAACTACTGTTTTACAATGCTTTACGATATTTTCGGGAGGAAATTTTCGGGCTTTAACATTTATTAGCCCAACAGGTATTGACAATTCTGTAACATAGTTGTAACTTTGTACATCATTTAAAAACAACCACTACTCAGACAACATCTGACTCATCCAAATAATCCATCTCTCACCTCTTAAAAAACTTACAACTATGGGTTCCGCTAAATTTCAAAACAATCTTATGAAACTTCAGGCAAACATGCTCAACTTCGCTTACATGCTTACCTCGAACCGTGACGACGCCTATGATCTGCTTCAGGACACAACCCTCAAAGCCCTCGACAACGAAGACAAGTACGCCGACAACACCAACTTCAAAGGCTGGGTGTTCACCATCATGCGCAACATCTTCATCAACAACTACCGCCGCGCCGGCCGTGCAGCTACCATCATCGACACCACCGAAAACCTCTACCACCTGAACCTCTCGCAGGACTCAGGCATGAACACCCCCGAAGGCTGCTATTCCACCAACGAGATCGCCGACGCCATCAACAGCTTGGCTCAGGAATACTCAGTCCCCTTCAACATGCACGTGCAGGGCTTCAAGTACAACGAGATCGCCGACCGCATGAATCTCCCCCTCGGCACCGTCAAGAGCCGCATCTTCTTCGCCCGCAAGAAACTGCAGGCCCGCTTCGCCGACTACCGCTGACCCTCACACGCGAACCCTCGCCGCACGTGCGGCGCCCCTCCCCATACTCAGTCTGACAATACGGAAAACACACCGTGGCCGCAAAAATTTTCAAAAAAATTGCAGCGCCACCGAACAAAACGAACGATTCATTGGTTAAAAATATAGATTGATTGGTTAATTGTTTAAGAGAAGCCGGAACGTCGCGATGACGGTCCGGCTTCTTTGATATATCTCCCCTGCCGGGCGAAAAACACGCGAAGAAGGCAACAAAAGCGCGCCTCGGAATGTTAGGCAAGTATGAAAGCACACACCCATAACCTTGTCCCAAACTCTCCCCCGCACGCGCCGAAACGCCCTGAAACGGGGTCTCGACACCCGTTTTCAAATTTTTTCACATCTCGGCAAGACTTTTTTACTGAAAAAATTACGCATTTGGACGTAATTATTCGTATCTTTGCATTGCCGTTCCGGAGAGCGAGGAACCGGCTATCCGAAAAAGATTGTAATTTTAGGGAACAAGACTTCCTCAACACGCGTCTCTGTCACTGCGCCGTGCACCCTCACAACAGGCCCTAACGACTGACAGCACATTATTAATTATATAACATTTTTCCCAACGAATCTCCCATAGCCCCGCTCCCGACGGGACAACCCGCAAGAAAAAGAACATATACACCCAAACAACAAGACAACATAATCATTGCCCACCGCGACGGTGGCCAACCCACTTTTCAATATTTCAATAAAATTTACTCCTAAATTCCAAGGTCAAAAAGAGTATTATCATGGACAACAACATTCCCGAGAAGAAACCCAAACGTCCGCGCATTGGTCAGACCCCGGCCGCGTCAGCCGACAATGGCGGCAGCTTTGATCGCTCAGCCTATGGCGAGCGCAACACCGGCGCCGACGGCAGCGCGCCCGTGCAGGGCGGCGCACGCCCCTACCAGCCGCGACAGTATCAGCCGCGCCCCTACCAGCCCCGCTACAACGCCGAGGGCGGCGACGGCCAGGAACGCCCCAACCGCTATGGCCAGGGCGCACCCCAGTATCGTCCGCGTCCCTATCAGCCCCGCTACAATGCCGCAGATGGCATGGAAGGCTCCGCTGACGCAGGCCGCGACGGCGACAACAACAACCGCCCCTACCAGCCCCGCCGTTACAACAACAATAACTACGGCAACAACAACAACTACGGCGGCAACAACAACTACGGCCCCCGCCGCAACAACAATAACAACAACTACAGCCAGCGCCGTCCCAACAACAACGGCGGCAACAGCTACTCCAACAACCGCCAAGGCGGATACGGCAACAACGGTCCCCGCCAGGGCGCATACTCCAACAACCGCCAGGGCGGCTATGGCAACAACGGTCCCCGTCAGGGCGGATACGGCAACAACCGTCCCCAGAACTTCAAGAACCGCAACAAGCACCGGAACAACAACTTCCCCGGCAAGGGCAAGATGTTCGTGCCGCGTCCCAAGCCCGTCGAGTACGAGATGCCCATTCCCGACCCCAACGAGCAGATTCGTCTGAACAAGTTCATGGCCAACGCCGGCCTGTGCTCGCGCCGCACCGCCGACGAATACATCCAGCAGGGCCTCGTCAAAGTCAACGGACAGGTTGTCACCGAACTCGGCACCAAGATCACCCACTACGACGTCGTCGAATACGACGACAAGGTGATCGCACTCGAGCGCAAGTGCTACATCCTCCTCAACAAACCCAAGGACTGCGTGACCACCTCCGACGACCCCAACGGACGCCTCACCGTCATGGACCTGGTCAAGGGCGCCTGCAACGAGCGCATCTATCCCGTCGGCCGCCTCGACCGCAACACCACCGGCGTGCTCCTGCTCACCAACGACGGCGACCTCGCCTCCAAACTCACCCATCCCCAGTACGTGAAGAAGAAAATCTACCACGTATGGACCGATAAGGACATCTCCGAGGACGACATGCAGCGCATCGCCGACGGCATCGAGCTCGAGGACGGCGAAATCCACGCCGACGCCATCAGCTACGCCACCGAGACCGACCGCAACCAGGCCGGCATCGAGATTCACTCGGGCCGCAACCGCATCGTGCGCCGCATCTTCGAGAGCCTCGGCTACCACGTGACCAAGCTCGACCGCGTCTACTTCGCCGGCCTCACCAAGAAGAACCTGCCGCGCGGCCGCTGGCGCTACCTCACCCAGCAGGAGGTCAACTACCTCAAAATGGGCTCCTTCGAATAAAGAACCGCCCCGCGGTTCTTCACCGTGACCGAAGCCTGCGGCTTCGGTTCCCCACCGCGGCCTCGGTTCCCCACCCCACACGGCGGGAGGCAAAAAAAGCCTCCCGCCGCTTTTTTTGTCCTTTTTCTGCCCGCGCCCGCGTTTTTCTCTCACAAACAGCGCGGCTATTTGCGGAATATGTTGTATCTTTGCCACGGAGTTGTGCCCGGACACGCCGACCCGCATCCCCCGCAGCCCCTTTTACCTTAATAAACCGAACGCTGACCCACCGCGGCCGACGCCAAAAGCCTGAATATTACAATCAACAAAAAATATCAAACCAATCCTTATGAGAAAATTTCTACTGCTGACAATGGCAGCCGGCGCCCTCAGTGCCTCGGCCGCCGCGCCCACAATCACAGCGAACGTCAACGGCACGGACTATGAGGTGCGCACCCTCCAACAGCGCCTCATCGGCCCGGGCATGACCTACTACCGCTTCCGTGTCCCCGCTTTCCCCCTGAACATCAACATGGTGAAAGTCGACACACGCAACCCCAACATCCAAATCGAGACCTCGCTGCCCCACGACCTCAGCGCCGGCACCGAGCTCCTCGTCGAAGCCGCCAAGCGCTACGACGCCAAAGACCACCACGCCGTGGCCGCCCAGAACGGCAACTTCTGGATCGTCTCAACCCAGCCCTACTGGGAGCCCTACGGAGCAACGCCCCACGGCGTGACAGCCCGCAACCACATCCTCTCCGCCGACTCACGCGAGATGCCGGCATGGTGGGGGTGGGACACCTGGCGCTGCGGAATCGTAGGCACAACCGCCGAGAACGAGCTCTTCATCGATGTCTGCGGAACAGAAATGTCCATGAACTCCGAGAAGACAGGCCGCTGCGAAATCACCACCTGCAACAAGGGCTTCCGCCCCGGTCAGATGTCGATGTACACTCCCTGGTTCGACGCCACACGCGAGTTCATACCCCTGAAAAACGCCGACCGCGGCGACCTCACCATGGACTATGACTCAGACTGCACCGAAGTGCTCTGCTCCATGGCCGACGGCGAAACATGGGCTTCGGGCCGCGACCTCAAGTTCGTCGTCAAAGAAGTGCGCGCCTCCAAAGGTCACGGCAAACGCGGCAACTACGACCTCGCTCTCGTGGCCCGCACCTCCGACTTCAAGCTCGCCGACCTCGCCATCGGCGACGAGCTCACCGTCAACTACTCATGGGTCTTCAACCGCGACGGCGGCGAGGTGCGCCCCGACATCGCCCACGCCATCGGCGGCAACATGTACATCATGAAAGACGGCCAGATCACCGAGCAGAACTACTGGGACTCATACAACACCATGGTCTACAGCCGCTCGGCCTACGGCACCTCGCAGGACAACAAGACACTCTTCATGATCACCATCGACAAGAGCACCGACCCCGTCTACGGCGTATCAAACGGCTGCACCACCGAGGAGATGTGCCAGATTGTCAAGAACTTCGGCGTATGGAACCTCCTCAACGTTGACGCCGGCGGCTCAGCCGAGCTCATGGTCGACGGCCGCATCATCAACAAGACCACCGAGGGCACGCCCCGCCAGGTAGGCAACGGCTGGATGATCTTCAACACCGCCCCCGACGATGACGTCACCGTCGACTCGCTCGCCTTCTACGACATCGACCAGACGATGCCCATCCTCACCACCTACTCGCCCCGCGTCATCGCCCTCAACAAGTACGGCACCATCCTCAACGACGACTATAAAGACTTCACCATCAGCGCCGAGACCGAACTCGGCACCGCCTTCGAGAACCAGTTCGAGGCCGGCGCCACCCCCGGCACCACCGAGATCACCATCTCCGCCCCCGGCGTCAAGAGCGCCAAGGCTCAGCTGACACTCACTTCGTCCACGCCCAAGCTCGTCCTCGACAAGATCCTCACCGACAGCAAGCACCTCTACATGGTCGAGGTCGTCAACGAAGCCAACGGCAAGAAGTACACCGTGGCACCCCACCTCGTGAAGTTCACCTCCGACAACCCCGACGTGGCTGACGTCAACGAGCACGGCTGCCTCTTTGCCGTCGCCAACGGCACCTGCAACCTCAACGCCAAGATCGCCGACATGGACCAGACCATCCCCGTCACCGTCGAGAACTCCGAAACTCCCGAGAAAGAGCTATGCGCCACCTTCGCCGACTGGACCGTCAAAGTCGGCACAGGCCTGGAACTCGGCACCGTCGGCGAGTCCGGCCTCATCCCCTACACCTACAACGCACCGCGCGGCTCCGCTAAGGTCACCGTCGCCTACGGCAACAAAGCCCTTTACGGCCTGCCCACATCACTCATCATCGAGTTCACCAGCACAATCCCCCTCAAAGACGTCAGCGTTGCACTCCGCTCAGCCCTTGACAAACGCGCCTCGCACACCATGACCGACCCCAACGGCGACTATGCCGCCAACGTGCGCCACACCGTCGAGGTGCCCGTCACTCTCCTTGGCGACCCCGAATATGTTGGCCTCTACCCCCTCACCATCGGTGACATCGCCTTCAACGCCACGCCCAACACCGCCTACAAAGGCGAGCAGTCGCTGACCGTGCACAGCATCCGCGCCATCTACGGCGATCCCGGAGCCGTTGAAGACATCATCGCCGACCCCGCCGCCAAAGCTGACGACGTCCTCGCCCTCGCTCCCGTGGCTCCCGGCCAGGCCATCGCCGTTCCCGGTCTCGATGTGAAAGCTGCCGCCGTCTACACCGCCGCCGGCACCGTCGCCTCCAACAGCCTCGTCGCCCCCGCCGCTCCCGGCCTCTATCTCGTGCGCCTCACCATGGCTGACGGCAGCGTACGCACCGGTCGCCTCCTCGTGAAATAAGCCATCCACGCTGACTCCGGACTCTGTCCGGAGCGCAGTCCGCCACACCGCGCCCCGCTGCCTCCCTCGCCGGAGACAACGGGGCGCAAAACATTCAAAAAAAACGTGTTCACGCAAACCTTTGGGATATAGCCCATTACCGAGTCGACGTGCATTTTTCTCAAAAAAAAGCGTCCAAAAACTTGCACAGTTCAAAAAAAAGTGCGACCTTTGCATCGCAAACAGAAAAAACCACACATTTCCTGTCGCACAACTTGCGAAAATAGCTCAGTTGGTAGAGCACGACCTTGCCAAGGTCGGGGTCGCGGGTTCGAGTCCCGTTTTTCGCTCCACAAAAAGAAATTTGACATACGACCATTTGCGAAAATAGCTCAGTTGGTAGAGCACGACCTTGCCAAGGTCGGGGTCGCGGGTTCGAGTCCCGTTTTTCGCTCCAAACCCTCCCCGCACAGCTTATGTGCGACGAGTCATCAGCGTTCCCGCAACGCAATTATGTCCGGATGGCGGAATTGGTAGACGCGCTACTTTGAGGGGGTAGTGATCATTAGATCGTGTGAGTTCGAGTCTCATTTCGGACACCAGGCGGTGCTTCTCCCGAAGCACCGCCTTCCTTTTTATATCCCCCAGCCAAAACTCCGTCATCGTCCGCGGGCGCCGGAGAATATGGAAACCCCGCGGACGGGGATGCCGGATGGGGAGGCGGCATGACCGTGCGCGGGGTAGGCGGGGATGGAGAGGGACGGGGATTATTTGGGGTCAGCGGATTTTTCCGGTGGGTGGGGAAGATGTCAGAGTATAGTGTTATCTTTGCAAAATGAAACCAGACCAACTACTCAGAGCAATCCTCCC
>SFOH01000087.1 GCA_004552485.1 Bacteroidales bacterium
GTGGGCATCTTCAACCGCGACGACAACGCCAAGACTGTCAACCTGCCCCTCTCCGCCGTCGGTGTCAACACCGAAATGAGTGCCCGCGACCTCTGGCTCCACTCCGACATGGGCAACATCACCTCGATCAAGGCCTCCATCCCCGCCCACGGCTGCAAGATTGTGCGCCTCTCGAAACCCCTGCTCTGACCTATAAGGTTTACAACTAAATAAGTACCCATGCAACTGAAGGGAACCGCAGCGACTGCTGCGGTTCCCTTCACTATTTTTTGTATCTTATATATAAGGATAGTTTTATTATATAAGGATAGTTTTATCGCGGGGATGAGCCGGAGGCGCGGCCGGCCGAGTAGGTGCGGAAGCGGTCGATGAGAGCGGTCATGTCGGCGGGGATGGGCGCCTCGAAGAACATCTCTTGGCCCGTCTCGGGATGCACGAAACCGAGCGTGCGGGCGTGCAGGGCCTGACGCGAGCACACCGCCTTGCAGTTTTCGATGAACGCGCGGTAGGAGGCCGAGCGCTCGCCGCGGAGTATGCGGTCGCCACCATAACGGGCATCGTTGAAGAGGGGATGGCCGATGTGGCGCATGTGAACGCGAATCTGATGGGTACGCCCCGTCTCGAGCACGCACTTCACCACGCTCACCGGACCGAGGTCTTCAATGACATTGTAATGCGTCACGGCATGCTTGCCGATGCCCGACGCCGGGTCGTAGACAGCCATGCAAAGGCGATCGCACACATCGCGGGCAATGTTACCCTCTATGCGTCCCTGCGCCGGTTCGGGCACGCCCCAGGCAACCGCCACATACTCGCGCTTGGTGGTCTTGTTGAAGAACTGACGGCCGAGGTTGGTCTTGGCGTCCGGTGTCTTGGCAATCACCAGCAGGCCGCTCGTGTCCTTGTCGATGCGGTGCACGAGGCCAAGGCGAGGGTCGTTGACGTCATAGTCCGGCGTGTCCTTGAAATGCCAGGCCAGGGCGTTGACCAGTGTACCCGTCCAGTTGCCGTGGCCGGGGTGCACGACCAGGCCGGCCGGTTTGTTGACGACCAGCACGTATCGGTCTTCGTAAACGATGTCGAGGGGAATGTCCTCGGCCACAATCTCAAACTCGTAGCGGGGACGGTCCATCACCACCTGCACCACATCCAGCGGCTTCACGCGGTAGTTGCTCTTCACGGCCTTGCCGTTCACAAGGATGCAGCCGGCCTCGGCGGCCTGCTGCACTCGGTTGCGCGACGACTTCTGCAGCCGTTCGGTCAGAAATTTGTCGACGCGCAGCAGTGCCTGGCCTTTGTCGGCCACGAAGCGGAAATGCTCGTAGAGGTCGCGGCCGTCGCCTATGTCGATGACCGGTGCGGCTTCTTCCCGCACCTCGTCGTCGTCAAGGTCGGGAGCGGCGTCGATGCCCTCCAATTCCTTCGAATCCTCAGTCATAGAGCGGATTCTCGGGGTCGGCGGGAGCGGGCTCGACGGGCTCGGGAGCTGGCTCGGATGAGCCGCCGCCGGACGAGTGGGACGAATAGGACGGAGTCGAAGCGGGCTCGGAAGCGTTGAGCAGCGAGTCGACAATCACGAAGTCGGGCTGCGACTGCATGAACAGCGTGTCCTCGACGCCCAGTTCGATGGTGACGCGCTCGTTGACGCGCAGGCGGCTGCCGATGTCGAGGGTGCGGTTGCCCACATGAACGGCCACCACGGAGCCGGGATACATCCACGGCACGTTCTTCACCAGCACTTTGGCCGTGTCGAAGCCCAGGTTGCGCAGATAGTTCATCACCGAGCGCAGGTCGCGGTTGGCGAGCGGCTCGGTGATTGTGACCTCGAACGGGGTGTACGACACCACGGTCAGATAGACCTCGCGGCCGCCTTTCACCAGGCTGCCGGGTTTGGGCATGATGTCGATGATAGTGCCTCCCACGAGGTTGCCGGGGTTGTCGATGGAGTCGGAGATGACAACATCCAGGCCGGCCTCTTCCAGCGTGGTGAGGGCGCGCTCAAAGCTCATGCCGCGGACGTCGGGCACCGTGGCCGTCTCGCCATGGTGTGTCCAAAAGTCCACAAACAGCAGCATCAGCCACACCAACAGCGGTATCACCACCGCCATCAGCAGCAGGTTGAAGGTGAGCGGGAAGCGCTTCCAGAGGCTTCCTCTCTCTTTGGTATCCTGAGGTTTATATTCGTCAGCCATAGTCTATTTTTTCATGATTAACGGAGGAACGGCCTGACGGCACATTCCTTTCCGACTGCAAAATTACGCAAAACTTTTCAATAGCCACGCATCACGAGGCGTAAATTTATGTCCGCGCATACGTGTATTCAAAAAAAATATGTATCTTTGCGGAAAACTAACCACCGCAACGTATGAAAGTAAACGAGCTCCCCACCCCGTTCTATATAGTCTATGAGGACAAGCTGCGCAAGAACCTCAGCCTGATTCGCGATGTCGCCGAGCGTTCCGGCGCCCATATCATCATGGCCTTCAAGGCCAACGCCCTGTGGAAGACCTTCCCCATCTTCCGCGAATACGGCGTCGCGTGCACGGCCAGCTCGCTCAACGAGCTGCGTCTCGGCCGCGAGTACCTCACCGACGATGTCCACACCTACTGCCCGGCCTACACCGACGAGACCATCGGCGAATTTCTGGCCGGCAGCTCGCACATCACCTTCAACAGCACGGCCCAGTGGTGCCGGTTCCGCGACCGCCTCGAGCAGTATAACAAGGAGAGCGGCCGCCACGTCAGCCCCGGCCTGCGCGTCAACCCGCGCTGCTCGGTCATCACCACCGACCTCTACAACCCGGCCCTTCCACTTCCACGCCCTCTGCGAGAGCACGAGCTACGATCTGGCCAAGGTCCTCAACGCCTTCGAGGCTCAGTTCGCACATCTCTTCCCCCAGCTGAAATGGGTGAACATGGGCGGCGGACACATCATGACCCGCAAGGACTACGACACCGACCACCTCGTCGAATTGCTGCGGGGCTTCCGCAAGCGCTATCCCTGGCTGGAAGTGATTCTCGAGCCCGGCTCGGCATTCACATGGCGCACCGGCGACCTCATCACCTCCGTCGTCGACATCGTCCGCAACGATGGCGTGCAGACCGCCATCGTCGACGTCTCCTTCGCCTGCCACATGCCCGATACCCTGGAGATGCCCTACAAGCCCGCCATCACCGAAGCCCTCGGCGACGAGCCCGTCATGGGCATGCCCACCTACCGCCTCGGCGGAAACTCGTGCCTCAGCGGCGACTACATGGGCGACTGGAGCTTCGACGCTCCCCTCCAAGAGGGGCAGCGACTCACCCTCGAGGACATGAACCACTACACCACCGTCAAGACAAACATGTTCAACGGCATCCAGCACCCCGCCATCGTCTTCTGCGACCTCAACGGCGACTGCGCCTACCTGCGTCAGTTCACCTACGAGGACTACAAGAACCGCATGAGTTGAGCTATCACCCCCCCAATCCATTCATCGCATGAAATTCTCAGTAATAGTTCCCGTCTACAACCGCCGCGACGAGGTGCGCGACCTCCTGGACAGCCTACTGGCGCAGACCTCCCGCAATTTCGAGACCGTCATCGTCGAGGACGGCTCGACCGAGCCCTGCCGCGACATCTGCGACGAAGCACGCAGCAAAGGTCTGGACGTGAGCTACTTCTTCAAAGAAAACGAGGGACGCTCCATCGCCCGCAACCACGGCATGGAGCGCGCCACGGGCGACTATTTCATCTTCTTCGACTCGGACTGCGTGATTCCGCCCACCTACTTCGAGACGCTCACGCGTGAGCTGGAGGCCCGCTCCCTCGACTGCTTCGGAGGCCCCGATACCGCCCACGAATCCTTCACCACCACGCAGAAGGCCATCAACTACACCATGACCTCCTTTCTCACCACCGGCGGCATCCGCGGCGGCAAGGTGAGCCTGGAAAAGTTCACGCCGCGAACGTTCAACATGGGCTTCACGCGCTCCGTGTACGAGAAGGTGGACGGCTTCCGGGAGATGTTCTCCGAGGACATCGACATGAGCACGCGCATCCGTCAGGCCGGCTTCACCATCGGCCTCATCACCGCCGTGCCCGTGTGGCACAAGCGGCGTGTGAACTGGCGCAAATTCTGGCGGCAGGTGCACGTGTTCGGGATGTCACGCATCACACTGAAACTTCTCTACCCCGGCTCGCTGAAGGTGGTGCACGCGCTGCCCGCCGCAGCCGTCATCTTCTTCATCCTCTTCGTTGTCCTGGGCTTATTTGTGAGCCCCTGGTGGTTCCTGCCCTTGGGCTTATACTTTGTGGCTTTAGTGGTTATGGCGCTCATCGCCACCCGCAGCCCCGTCATCGCCCTCAAGGCCGTCCCCGCCGCCGTCATCCAGCTCGGCGGCTACGGCACCGGCTTCATACAGGCCTATTTCACAAAAATCATCCTCGGACGCGGCCGCGACATTGCCCGGGAAGTGGAGATACGCCGCGGCAAATAACCCATCCCCATGAAGCAGACAGAGAAAACCTCCGGCACCTATCCCGGCAGCTCCCGCCTGAGCGGCGTGGCCGACGAGGACAAGCCGCGCGAGAAAGCGCTGCGGCACGGAATGTCGTCGCTGAAGTCCCACGAGCTGCTGGCCATCATCTTCGGCACCGGCACCAAGGGCCGCAACGTCATAGAGATGTCGCGCGAGCTCATGCATATATACGACGGACACCTCAGCCGCATCGCCGAGAAATCCGCCGACGACTTCATAGCCTACAACCAGGACCACGGCGTCTACGGCATTGGACGCGCCAAGGCTCTGTGCCTGCTGGCTGGCATACAGCTGGGACTGCGCGCCGCCGAGGATGCCAAGCTCATCAAGCGCGAGCCCATCATCACCTCCGTCATCGCCGCGGACATCATGCGTCCCGAGTTCAACGGTCTGGACCACGAGGAGTTCTGGGCCCTGTACCTCACCAACCGCGCCGAATACATCACCAAGGAGCGCATCTGCAGCGGCACCCTCACCGCCACCGCCGTGGATGTGCAGAAAATCATCCGAAAAGCGCTAATGTGTCAGGCCACACGCATCATAGTCTTCCACAACCACCCCTCCGGCAACAACCGCCCCAGCATCAATGACGACTCCATCACCCGAAAAATCAAAAACGCCGCCGAACTGATGGACATGTCGCTCACTGACCATATAATCATCTCATCCACCGGCCATTACAGCTATGCCGACGAAGGCCGCCTCTAACTTCGTAAAACACCTCAAACAATGTTTCTGAACATAATACTCCTGATAGTCAGCCTGGCCATGATTCTCTTTGGCGCCGGATGGCTCACCGACGGCGGCTCGGCGCTGGCAAAGCGTATGGGCCTGAGCGAGATGATGATAGGCCTCACCATCGTGGCCTTCGGCACTTCCGCTCCCGAGCTGGTGATAAGCGTGGCCTCCGCCATTGAGGGCAACGCCGGCCTCGCCATCGGCAACGTTGTCGGCAGCAACATCGCCAACGTGCTGCTGATCATAGGCATAACCGCCATGGTGCGTCCCATACACGTGGGGCGCAGCGTCCTCAGCAACGAGATGCCGCTGGTGATTCTCTGCTCCGTGGCGCTGCTGGCGTGCGGCAACACCGGATTGCTGGACGGACTTCCCGACGCGGTGACACGCGTCGACGGCATCCGCCGCCACCGAGCCCGAAAAACCGACCAAGGAGGTGCCCCTGTGGCGCGCACTCGTGTTCATAGCCCTCGGCCTGGGAGCACTCATCTGGGGCGGCGACATCTTCGTGGACAGCGCCTCGTCCCTGGCCTCCGAAATCGGCGTGTCTGACGCCATCATCGGCCTTACCGTCGTGGCGCTCGGCACCTCGTTGCCCGAGCTGGCCACATCCGTCGTCGCCGCCGCCAAAGGCCACTCCGACATGGCCGTCGGAAACGTCATCGGCAGCTGCATCTTCAACATCCTCTTTGTCCTCGGATGCTCCGCCGTCGTGCGTCCCCTACCCCTTGGCGGAGTCACCAACTTCGACCTG
>SFOH01000050.1 GCA_004552485.1 Bacteroidales bacterium
GTCGCAAACGAACCAATAATTGGTAAAGAATCAATCTACAAAATGTTTGTGAATGAATTTGCCACTGCTAAAATGGTTTGTATGGTGGAAAATATTTTTGAAGATGGCGAATGGGCTATCATGGAATGGAAAGACTCTCTTGGACTTCGTGGATGCGGATTTTTTCATGTAAAAGATAACAAAATCGTCTTTCAAAGAGGGTATTGGGATAAACTTTCATTCTTGAAGCAACACAATCTTCCAATTGAATAAGTACTATCAGAATACGGACTGGGAAATTGAAATACCCAGTCCGAGTTATATAATGAATTTTACTTGTTAAACTATTTAAAGTCAGTTGGATAACAAACCATACCTTTCACATTCTCAGTAGCTCCAGGTATTAATTCAGCCACCATGCAATATTCATGAGAGACTTCGAAAGGAAATTCAATTCCTAAATCGATAGCCTTGCGATAGCCAAATCGAGGATAATACTCTTTATGCCCCAATACGACTGCTGTGCCGTAACCCAAAAGTGCTGCCCTCTGATGGGCTTACTGAATCAACATCCCCCCCCAATTCCCTTACGCTGGAATTCCGGCAAGACTGCCAATGGAGCTACACTCAGGGATGTGACAGACTGGGTGTCACTGTCTATCTTTACTTCTGTAAGTAAGATATACCAGACAATTTGTTTTTCTGTCATTTTCTTGTTCTTATCTAATTGTTAGGCTCATTGTTGTTATACATTGTTTAATTATAGATAAATCGTGAATATCCTTCTCTCTTAAATCGTAGCCCGAATGGAATACTTGTTGCCCTTTTGCAGAAATGCAAGGGATGCTTCTGCCTTCAAAGACTGCTGTTCCAAAATAGTCCGGTTGAAATTCATACCAGCCTCCATCCAAGTCGGCTTGTTTGGAAGTGCCGTCCGCATTCAAGACAAAAGGATGGATATCAATATAGCCTAATTCTTTGCTATACAGTTCCACACGGGTGGGCAACCAATTTGTTTCAATTTGATATCCTCTCTCCTGCAAAAGATCAAGGAGTTGGTCTGTATAATTGGCATCAAAATCAATGTCAATATCTCTATGCAAGCGGGTTTGCTGTCCGTACAAGACATCCACTCCCCAGCCTCCATCCAACCAAAACTGCATGTCCAGGCTTTCCAACAAGTCCAAAACTTGAAATAACTCTGTAATCGTAGTGTGTTCTTTCTTTGTCATATAATAATTCTTTAATAAATAATACTATGCGTAATTATCCAACTGCTTGATTGAAGAAATAAAATTTGCACCCACTCCAATCAGAAAGATAACCCATCCGCTGATCATAAAGACGGATGTGATACCCCATGCTTCCACCCAATATCCTGAAGCTACGATACCCAGCATTGATGGAAAGGTACTCAAACTAAAGATGAGAGAAAAAGTCCGTCCAAGCATGTCCGAAGCCAAGTTCTGCTGAATAATAGCGATGAAAAGCGCATGGTAAATGGAATAGGCTATGCCTCCTGTAAATGTTAGGCAAACAAAACCTATAAATGCGCTTGATGGTAAATAACTGGCGCTAATCAGATACAATCCCAATATCACATAAGCCGTATGCATCACTAATGTTTGCTTGCTTTTCAAAGCCTTACAGGCAAGTACTAAACCGCCCAACAATGCCCCTGAGCCCCAACCCATTTCCACAACTCCCATTTGCAAAATGTTTCCGTTGAAATGCAGAAGCGTCATAAAAGGAAATAACGTAAAAACAGGCATAAGGACAAAAGTCACCAGCGTAAAGCATACGAATAAAGGCAAAATGCCCATTGTACGCCGCAAGGTATGCCAACATTCCGTCAGTTCTTTTTTGAAATCTGGAAGAACTTTCGTTTTTTGAAGAGAAGGAATCTGGACACAAAGTAAGGTCAGACAAGCAGCAACAGCTCCGATCACATCTATGAGCAGAATATACTGTATGGGAAGCCAAACAACGAGGCTTGCCCCTACAACGGGAGCTATCACCTCACTGAAGGATTGAATGGAATGGTACAAACCTGATACCCTGACAAGATGGTGCTTGGGAACCAGTAGAGGGATGCTTGCCTGTAAAGCAGGTGCATGAAACGTACTGCCTATTGAACGACAAGCAGTCAATAGATAAAAAAAAGAAAGGTCTTTATAACCCTTGGTTATCACAATAAAAAGACATAGGGTACAGAACGCGATGAACAAGTCCGAATAAAACATCGTTTTCTTTCGATTCCATCTGTCAACATAGACCCCGGCAAACAAGCCTAATACAAATTGTGGTAAAAATCCAGCTAAAATAGCCAGAGATAAAGCTGTCGGGGATTTAAATTCGTTGCTAATCCAAAAAATAATGGAGAAGCCAACAATCGTACTTGTTAAAATAGATATGAGTTGGCCTATTCCTATCACGGCCAAAGTTGATTTCCAATGATTCATTGTGCTAATATTTCATGCGTTTATAGATAAGTACTTTCGTACATTAAGCAAAACGAAATTCTATCCACACAAAAAACTTGTATTATAATCCACTCCTGACGTTGGAATACAATAACAAATACTTTCAGGACGATGTAAAGTCCTGAAAAATCAAAGTGAATGGATAGATAAATATTAGTCTTTTCTCATCGGATTCTTTTAATATCGCTACTCTTTTATTATGTAGTGGTTGTATTATCTTAAATAAAACAAAAACACCCGACTTTACATTCTTGGGTGCAAAACTGGGTGTTTGTTTTGCAATCTGCTGATTTTCAGCGTTTGTTGCGGAGAGAGAGGGATTCGAACCCCCGGAGGTGTGACCCTCAACGGTTTTCAAGACCGCCGCAATCGACCACTCTGCCATCTCTCCGTATATCTTAAAGTGCAGTTTTGTGAGAAAACTTGGCCGTTTTGCGGATGCAAAGATACGGAGTTTTTCCGAGATACGCAAACTTTTGGGCGGGAAATTTCGCGGGGCGGGCGAAAAAGGCGCAGAAAAAGGCGCGGAAAACTGGAAAAGGCGGTGAAAGCAGGGGGCGGGGCGCGGGAGCCGGAGACCACGGGGACCGGAGACCCGGAGCCGCAGGCTCCGGGCACGGTCAGGGAGGGAGGCACGCCGGGGCTGCCGCGGTGGGCGGGCGCGAGGCGGGGGTGGGAACCGGGGGCCCCGGGGTTGCAGCGTCGGGGCACGGTCAGAGGGGGAGGGCACCCCGGGCCGGCCGCGCGGTGGGGAGGGCGGCCGGCCCGGAGGAGGGGTGAGGTTGCAGAAAGGCCAGTGGAATGCCGGCCGGAGGGGCAGGGGTTAGGCTTTGTGCATGGGGCGGAGGAGGTCGTTGACGGTCTTCACGGGGTTGAAGGTGCTGACGGGCACTTCAACGAAGATGGTGTTCCAGTCGGACATGGCGCCGTTCCACAGGCCGGGGAGCTCGAGGGCGCGGAGGTCGCGGCCGCCGAGGCTCTTTGAGGAGATGAAGCCGGTGGCGGGGTCTACGTATTTGGTGAGGTCGTAGGGGGTGCCGGCGATGTCGCGGATGTAGCAGACGAGGTCAACGGGGTTGAAGTGGGTGGCGTTCTGCATCATGGCGACGTTGGCGGCGTTGGCCATGTCGATCTGCGAGGACTCGAGGATCTGGGGCGAGGCGGTACCGTCGGGGTTATAGGCGAGGTAGGGGCCGCCGCCGGGTTCGCCTTCGTTGCGCACCATGCCGCAGACGCGCAGGGGGCGGTCGAACTTGGCTTCGAGCCATTTGGCTTTGGCTTCATCGCTGAGCGAGGCGTAGGAGGGATGTTTGATGCAGAGGGTGTTGGTGGCGAAGCGGTACATCTCGTCGAGGTCTTTGGCGGTGGGCTTGCCCTGGCGGAGGATGTGCAGGTAGCGCTCTATGCTGTCGTGGGCGAGGATGAGGATGCCGGCGATGATTTTCTTGTATTTGATGGTGTCGGCACGGTGGGTGTCGGGCACGACGTTGTCGATGTTTTTGATGAAGACGACGGCGGCGTCAATGTCGGAGAGGTTGGCGATGAGCGCGCCATGGCCGCCGGGGCGGAAGACGATGTTGCCGTTGTCGTCGCGGAAGGGTTCGCCTTCGGGGGTGGCGGCTACGGTGTCGGTGGAGGGGCGCTGCTGCGATGTTGAGACGTTGAACTTGAGGCCGGTGCGTTTTTCGATGGCGGGGAGCACTTCGGAGAGTTTCTGACGGAAGAGGGGGTCGTGCTCGGTGGAGACGGTGAAGTGGGTGTTGACGACGCCGTTAGCGGCGGCTGTCTGTGCGCCTTCCATGAGCTGTTCTTCGAGGGGGGTGCGTGTCGAGCCGTCGGGGTAGCGGTGGAAGGTGAGGAGGCCTTTGGGGAGGCCGCCGTAGTTCATGCCGTCTTTGCCGATGATGGCGTTGATGATTTCTTTCTGGCGGCCCTGCGAGAGGAGGGCGTCGGAGTCGTGGCCTGTTGCGGCGCGGAGTGTGGCGTCGAGTTCGGCCTTGAAGGGGAGTTCGGCGAGATGTGCGAGGAGGATGTCGACGGGCGAGCCGGGTTCGGCTTTTTCTTCGGGGCCGTTGACGAAGGCGAAGAGGGCTTTGAACATGCGCGATGCGGCGCCGGAGGCGGGCACGAACTTGCATACGCTGCCGCCGTCTGCGAGGTATTTGTCCCAGCGGGCTACGGCCTCGGCGGTGAGGGAGTCGTTGACGGCGGTGATGCCGTGGCCGACGGTTGCGGAGCCTTCGAGGCGGAGGTAGGGGAAGCCGGTGCGGAAGCGCTCGAGCTGGTCGTTGAGCTGTTCGAGGGTGATACCGCGGTTTTTGAGGGTTGTCAGGTCATTTTCTGTTAGCATGGTATTGGGGGTGTTATGTTGTTATTGTTATTTTGAGATGCGTTTGATGAGGTTGTAAGCGGCGACGATTCCCATCTCGCCGGCTTTGGAGAGGTCGGCGATGCCCTGCTGGCGGTTGCCTTGGCGCAGGTGGACGTATCCGCGGTTGAAGTATGCTTCGCCGAAGTCGGGCTTGAGCTCGAGGGCGCGGTCGAGCAGCGCGAGGGCCTCGTCGAGGTCGCCGCGGCGGATGAGTATGTTGGCCTTGTTGTAGAGGGCGAAGGGATTGCGTGGCGATAGGGCGATGACGCGGTCGAGGTCGGCGACGACGAGGTCGATGTTGCGCTGGCGCAGGGCGTCGTGGGTCTGTGCGGAGTGGATGGGCTTGACGGGTTTGGCGGTGCCGACTGACGACGCTTCGGTGGCCTCGGGTTGGGCGGGGAGGTCGAGGGCGTGGTTGCGTGCCTGGGCACGGAGCATGTAGGCAGGGGCATAGTCGGGCGAGAGGGCGATGGCGCGGTCGAGGTCTTTGAGGGCGTCCTCGTAGTTGCGGACGGTGATGAGGTCCATGGCGCGGCCGACGTAGTCGACAGTGCGCGGCGTGTGCATGGCCAGGTATGAGTTGTAATACTCGATGTTCTTGAAGTGGCGGGCGATGAGGTCTTCGTCGGTGAGCGAGGCCACGGAGGGCGAGACGAGCACCTTGTTGCGGAGGGCGCGCGTGGCGTTGAGGTCGTCCACCTCTTTAATATAGTATGTTGTGTTGCGCACCTGGTTGGGGGAGATGTAGAAGGTGAGCTCCACCATGGGCTCGATGCCGATGGAGAGGTTGCGGTCCTGGACGCGTCCGCGAATTTCGGAGTTGTTGAACTCTTGGCGGAAGTCGGTGTTGTCGTCTGAGATTAGCAGTGTCGCAAACTCCTGTTTGACAGCCTCTTCCGGCGACAGTTCGGGGGCGCTGTCGGTGTCGCCGTCGTCGTTGAGCGTTCCGAAGGGATTGACGGCGCGGCGTGCGGCGTCCTTGTTGCGTCGGCGGTTGCGCTTGAAGGCGTCGGCGGCTGCGATGGCCTTGTCATAGTAGACCTTGGCCTGGCGAGTGTTGCCCTTCTGACGGTAAATCTCGCTGATTTGGGCGTGGATGGTGGGATATTCGGGGAAGGCGCGGGCCACGTGTAGCAGGTCGGCGAGGCCTTTGTCGAGGCTGTGGCGGTTGAGGTAGATGACGGCGCGGTTGTATCGCGAGCGTATGTCGTTGGGATTCTCCTTGAGCAGGTCGGAGAAGTCGGAGAGGGCGTGGTCGTAGTCGCTGACCTCCATCTCGAGGAGGGCGCGGTTGAAGCGTGCCTGGTGGTTGGCGGGGTCGAGCTGGAGAGCGTTGTCGAAGTCGTCCATGGCGCCGTACCAGTCGTTCTGCAGATAGCGGATGTAGGCGCGGTTCACGTAGAGACCGGCTATTTCAGGCTGGAGCTTGATGGCGCGGTCGAGGTGGTAAAGCGCTGAGTCATAGCGCTCTTTGCCGCGGCGCAACTCGATGTCGGCCATCATGGCGTGGCCGTTGAATGAGTTGGGGTTAATCTCGATGGCGTGGGTGATGTTGCGGGCGGCGTCGAGGGTGTCTTTCTGGAGAATGCGCAGACGTCCGCGGCCCAGCCATCCGTTCTCGAAGCCCGGGTTGCGGTCGAGCAGGCGCGTGAACACCGAATCGGCCTTCTCGTACTCTTTCTCGTCGACGAGGGCGCAGGCCATGTTGTAGGTGAGCTGGCGGTTGTCGGGAATCTGCTCGAGGGCGAGGCGGTAGTCCTCAATGGCGCCGCGGTTGTCGCCGAGGTTCTGACGTGCCACGCCGCGCACCTCGTAGGCGTCGGTGATGAACGGGTTGAGTTCGATGGTCTTCGAGGCGTCAGCTAGGGCGCCCTCGTAGTCTTCGAGGTTTATCTTTGCCACGGAGCGCCAGAAGTATGGCCACGCCAGATAGGGCTTCTGAGCGATGGCGCGATTGAAGTACTGGATGGCGAGGACGTAGTCGGAGAAATACATGGCGTTGCGGCCCACATTCACAACCTGGTCGGTGTTGATTTGCGCGGAAGCGGGTACGCCGGCCAAGGCGGTGATTGTCAGCAGTATAGACGCCATGAGGCGCTGTATGAGGTGCGATATTTTCACTTGAAATTGCGGTCCTTTCTTTTGTGATGGGAGAGCGCCGGGCGCTTCTCTATGCAAAAGTACATAAAATCCGTTATGTAGCCGCGGAAAACACAACAAAAATCAGCATAATTTTGTTAAAAAATAGAATTAATGAGTTCACAAACGCTCCGAACATGGAAAGACAGAAACCCACAGTAGTGATAGGCGGCGGTTTTGCCGGCCTGGCCTTCATCAAACATATCGACCGCAAGAAGCGGGACGTAATCCTCATCGACAAAGACAATTACAACACCTTCCCGCCCCTCTTCTACCAGGTTGCGTCGGCCGGACTCGACGCCGGCAGCATCTGCTTTGCGCTGCGCCGTGAGATGCGGTCGCGGCGTGCCAAGGGAGCGCGTTTCCACATGGGCAGTGTCCAACGCATCGACACGGCCCGCCACCGCATATACACTCAGTATGAGGAGATTGAGTACGGCCAGTTGGTGATCGCCGCCGGCACCACCAACAACTTCTTCGGCATGCCCGAGCTGGAGAAGAGCGTCTACACACTGAAAAGTGCCACCGAAGCCATCCGCGCCCGCAACGACATCCTCCAGCGCCTGGAGCGTGCCGCGGTCAGCGACGACTCCGAATACCGCCGCAAGCTGCTGAGCTTCACCGTGATAGGCGGCGGTCCGGCCGGCGTGGAGATTGCCGGCGCGCTCGGCGAGATGAAGCGCTACATCCTGCGCCGCGAATATCCCACCATCAACCCCGACGAGGTGACCGTCACGCTGGTCGAGGGCACCGACCGACTACTTGGCGCCATGAGCGAATACGCCTCGCGTAAGGCGCTGGAATATCTTGGTTCACTGATGGTTAACGTGAAACTTCAGACGCGGTTGAGCGACTACACCGACGGCGTCCTCACCTTTGCCAATGGCGAGAAGATGCGCTCCGAGTTCGTTATGTGGACGGCTGGCATCACGTCGAATGCCTTCGAGTGGGAAGGCCCGCAGCCGGAGCTCGGCCCGGGGCGTCGCCTGGTGGTCGACGAGTTCAACCGCGTTCAGGGCGTCGAGGACGTCTACGCCGTCGGCGACATCAGCTATATGGCCTCGCCGGCATGGCCGAAGGGACATCCGCAGGTGGCGCAAGTGGCTATCCAGCAGGCGCGTAACCTCGCCCGCAATATGCGCAAGGGGGCGTTCGTGAAGCCGTTCAAATACAACGACAAGGGCACGATGGCCACCGTCGGACGCAACCGCGCCGTGGCCGACCTCAACTGCATGCACCTGTACGGGCGTCCGGCCTGGTTCGTGTGGATGGCCGTTCATCTGATGTCGCTGCTGGGTATGCGCAACCGCATCACCGTGTTTATCACGTGGGTGTGGGCATATTTCACCTATTCCTCGTCACTGCGACTGATACTGCGGCCCACGCGTTATCCGTTGCGCAAGTGATTGATAAATAGTTATTTGCGCGTAATTTCGCCGCTTTCGGAGATATTGATGGGGGTGTCGGGGAAGTCGTCGAGGGTGAGCGAACGAATGAGGCGCGCCGACTGATAGGTCGAGTCGAAGACGGGGCCGTCGCCATGGCGCTGGCGCAGCGAGTGCAGCTTTCCGTAGATGAATCGGCCCTCGCCGTCGGTGTGCACCTCGGCGATGGTCGAGAAACCGGTGGCGCCGGCCTGGCCCATGCGGTAGGGTGCGCAGTAATTGCCTAAGGAATAGCAGATTAAGCGGTCTTTATAGAGCTCAACGGCGCGCGGCACATGAGGGCCGTGACCGAAGACGACGTCGGCGCCGGCGTCAATGGCGGCATGGGCGAATTCGGCGACATTGCCGCGGCGCTCGCCGACGTAGACTTCCGGCTTGAAGGGCACGTGCATGTGGGCCGTGCCCTCGGCGCCGCCGTGGAAGGAGACGAGCACGATGTCGTTCTCGGCCGCCAACTTTTTGACCACGCGGCGCAGTTCGTCGAGGTCGGTCACGTCGAGGTTGTTGTCGCCGTGGCCGAACTGCGTCACGCCAATCTTGCGGCCTTTGCGCACGAACTGCGCCGTCTCGCAGCTGTCCTTGAGGCCCACCACGGCCATCTTCGCCTCGCGCAGCGTCTTCATCGTGGACGAGCGGCCGGGCTGGCCGAAGTCGTTGATGTGATTGTTGGCGATGCCGGCCCAGTCGAATCCGGCGTCCACGAGATTTTGGACGTAGGAGGTGGGCATGCGGAAGATGAAGTAGGTGCGCGGATTGGTCATCCGGCGGCGGTGTCCGCCCTTGTCCAGAAACGAGCCTTCGAGGTTGAGGCCGGCGAGGTCGACGCGGTCGGTGACCGTGCGCGTATCGTCGAAGAGTGTGCGGCCGTCGTCATGGGGCAGGTTGGAGCCGTGGATGCTGTCGGGGAAGGTTGTGCCCATCATCACATCGCCCACGAAGGCGAAGCTCAGCGTGTCGGCCTTTGGGTCGCGCGGGGCCGCGGTTGCTGCAGTATCGCTTGCGGAGTCGGCGGAAGCAGCCGACGAGGTGCCGTTGCCGCCCGAGCAGGCCACAAACATCATGGCTGCGGCCGCCAAAAAGATTGTACGCATAATGATCGGTTGTTTTCAGTTTCTGCAAAGGTACACATTATTTTGGATATTTGCGCAAATAGCCGTACCTTTGTGGAAGATTATCAATTCACCCCACTCAATACAAATAATTCCATGAGACTAATCATTGAAAAAGACTACGACAATGTGTCACAGTGGGCGGCCAACTATGTTGCCGCACGTATCAACGAGGCTAACCCCACTCCCGAGCATCCCTTTGTGCTCGGCTGCCCCACCGGCTCGTCACCCCTGGGCATGTACCGCGCCCTGATCAAACTCAACAAGGAGGGCAAGGTGAGCTTCCGCAATGTTGTCACCTTCAATATGGACGAATACTGCGGCATTCCCCGCGACCATGAGCAGAGCTATTACACGTTCATGTGGACCAACTTCTTCAACCAGATCGACATCCTCCCCGAGAACGTGAACATCCTCAACGGCAACGCCGAGAATCCCGTCGAGGAGTGCAAGCGCTATGAGGAGAAAATCAAGGGCTACGGTGGCATCGACCTGTTCCTCGGCGGCGTCGGCCCCGACGGCCACATCGCTTTCAACGAGCCGGGCTCGTCGCTGACCTCACGCACCCGCATGAAAACGCTGACCACCGACACCATCATCGCCAACTCGCGCTTCTTCGAGAACAACGTGGACCTCGTTCCGAAGACGGCCCTCACCGTCGGCGTCGGCACGGTTATGTCAGCCAAGAGCGTGCTGCTCATCGTGAACGGCCACAACAAGGCCCGCGCCCTGAAACACGGCGTCGAAGGCGGCATCAGCCAGATGTGGACCATCTCCGCCCTGCAGATGCACCAGCATGCCATCATCGTCGCCGACGATGCTGCCTGCGGCGAGCTGAAGGTCGACACCTACCGCTACTTCAAGGATATTGAAGCCGCCAACCTCGACCCCGCCACTCAACTCTGAGCAACTGATTTAAATACTTGAATGTCAACCGCCCCCGGCCGGAAGCACGTGCTTCGGACCGGGGGCGGTTGTTTTCATTGTGGCGTTCTGCTCAGTCGCTTACAGGAGCTTGATGTTGATGTAGCGGCGGGGGTTGCGCTGGATGTCTGTGAAGAGTGAGTCGAGCGAGCGCACCGTGGCGTTCAGGTTGTTGTAGAGCGCGGGGTCGGAGGTGAGCTTGCCGAGCGTCGAGTTGGGGTTGTTGAGCTGCTGCGAGAGCTGGTGGACGTTGCGGGCCGTGCTCTCGAGCTGGGCCACGAGCGAGTCGACGGGAATCTCGCGGAGGGCGCCGGAGAGGTGGTTGATGTTGTCGGCGGTGGAGACGAAGCTGCCGGTGATTTGGCTGACGTTGCCGGTGATGTGCTGCACGTCGCCGGCGATGGGCGACAGCGAGTTGAGCGTGGCGTTAAGCTTGGACGAGGCGTCGCGCAGGTTGGCCGAAATCTCGTCGAGACGGTGGAGCGAAACGGCGATGGCGGGCTCGGAGAGGAGCGTGTTGGCGGTGGTGAGCAGAGTGTCGACCTTGGGGAAGATTCCGGTGACGGCGGGCATGAGGTTGTCGGTGACCGAAGACATCAGGCCGGGAGCCTGGGCGCTTTCAAGCTGGTCGCCCGATTTGTGCATGAGCTTCGACTTGCCGAGCTGGAGCACGATCGAGCCGGTGCCGAGCATGTCGGTGGTCATGAGGGCGCGGGTGTCGGAGGGCAGCTGGATGTCCGACTCAAGGGCCAGCTCCACGTTGATGTTGCCGGGTTTCTCGAGGTCGTAGGTGATGTCGCGCACCTGTCCCACCTTGAAGCCGTTGATGGTGACGGGAGCGCTCTTGGCAAGGCCGTCGACGTTGGTGTACGTGGCGGTGTAGTAGTTGGTAGGCTGGAAGATGTTGATGCCTTTCAGGAAGTCAATGCCGAAGACCAGGATGGCCAGCGCGGCCAGCACCAGCGCGCCGATGATGAGTTCTTTGCGGAATACTTTCTTCATATTTTCTTTGTTCGTTTTTGTTTACGCAGTGAGGTGTTTGAATATTTTTAGACCCGGGGAAGGCGGCGGTCACATCGAGCGCTGCTGGGCCTGATAGTTCTGAAGATAACGCGCGAAGGCGTTGTAAAGCGCTGTCGAACAGCGTATGACGCCGTCGCCGGAGACAAGGAACCGTTCCGACTCGGGGTTGCACATGAAGTCGAGCTCGACGAGTACGGCAGGCATCGACGTCGCCCACAGCACCCAGAAACCGGCCTGGCGCACACCTTTGTTGCGGCGGCCGGCGGTGGAGACAAGCTCGTTCTGCGCCATGTTCGCGAACTCGAGACTCTTGCGCAGGTGGAGGTCGTTGCTGAGCTCAAAGATGATGTACGACTCGGCCGACTGCGGGTCGAAGCCGCTGTATCGGGCCGTGAAATCGTCCTCGAGTTCGATGACCGAATTCTCGCGCATAGCCACGCTAAGCGTCGACTGTTCCTTCTCAACGCCCACGACATAGACGCTGGAGCCGGCCGTCTTCTCGCGGTTGAGGACGCCGCGCTCCAGAGAGTTGACGTGGATCGAGATGAAGAGGTTGCCCTTGTTGCGGTTGGCCACGTTGGCGCGCTGTTGGAGGGTGAGGTAGCGGTCGTCCGAGCGGGTGTACACCACCGTCACGTCCTTGCAGCTGTCTTCGATCATACGCCCCAGGGCCTTGGCCACGTTGAGCGTCACCGTCTTCTCGTTGGTGAGCTTGCCGAGGCATCCCGGGTCCTTCCCGCCGTGGCCGGCGTCGATGACCACGGTGAACGTCTGCTCGTCCGCCGCCACGGCTCTCTTGCCGGCGCGCGGTGCGCGTTCCACTGCCATGACCGCTCCAACGGCGGTGAGCAGCAGGAGCACGGCAAGGCAGTATTTCACGATTCGCTTCATGGTCTTCTTGATTCGTTTGAGGAAGGACGGATGGGGGCACAGTGCCCGCGGGCGTATAGTCGCTACAAAATTAGTAAAAATAATTCGGTTCGTACGGCCGCCGGGAGAAGAAAATGCAGGGGCGGTGGAAATTTTTGCCAAAAGTTTGCACTTTTATGCCATCTGTGCGTTAACTTTGTAGGACGAATCCGGGGGGCGACGCTCCCCGCTCAACACAGAAGCTCTATGAAAAGAAACTCGATAGTGACGAAAATGTTTAGCGCCGCCGTGCTCTGCTCCGTGCTCTGGGGCTGCAGTTCGCGGACGGAACAGGGCACGCCGGTCAGCAAAGACGATGCCGTGAAGGTCGAACGCCTCGACCTGCTGATTACCGAATACCCGAACATGAAGCCCGAGCGGCAACAGCAGACGCTCGACTCCCTGCGCCGCTACTGGCAGGGATGGCTCGGCATCATGGGCATGCAGCCCGTCGAAACGGAGTCGCTCGTGAAACTCGCCGGATCACCTGTGGTGACCGCCTTTGAGCCGGAAGTGTGCAAGGCCTTCCCCGACTTCGCGCCCTATGCCGACACCATCGGCTCGGCCATGGCCGCCGCGCGCCGCGACTCGCTGCGCCTGCCCGACTACGGCTATGCCACCGTCGTCTGGGGCAACGATAAGAGCATTATCGTGGCCGACACCGTGATGTATATCGCACTGAATCAGTATCTTGGCCCCGAGCATGAGGCCTACGCCAGCTTCCCGGCATTCTTGACGCAGAACAAACGCCCCGACATGATTGCCTACAACGTCCTCGAGTCCGCCCTCGCTCTGACCTACCCCTACGAGGAGCCGAAGGCCGGTGCCACCGTGCTTAGCCGCATGGCCTACGAAGGCGCGCTCTCCTACCTGAAAATGCGCCTCGTGCCCGAGCCGCGTGAGGCCCGCGCCCTTGGATTCACTGAGGCGCAGCTCGCCGACATACGCGCCAACGAAGGCTTTATGTGGCAGCAACTTGTCGGCCGCAACCTGTTGTACAGCACTGACAGTGAGCTGATTGATCGGTTGATGAACCCGGCGCAAAACTCCGCGCCCATCTCGCCCGACGCCCCCGGCCGCGCCGCCGTCTACATCGGCTACCGCATCGTCTGCGCCTACATGTCCGCCCATCCCGCGACCTCCCTGCGCACCCTCCTCACCCCCGCCTTCTACGCCTCCCCCTCCCTCCTCCGCCGCGCCGCCTACCAACCCGCCGCTACCATTCATTGAAAACGTCTTGTTTATTAGTAGAACTATAACTCAACCTGTTGGTTGAATTAATTTCTTAAAATATTTACAATGGAAAAGTTGCACATATCGCTGATTTTTAGTAAATTAGAGGTAACCAAACCGATAGTTTA
>SFOH01000088.1 GCA_004552485.1 Bacteroidales bacterium
CAGTATATACGGAGGAAAACTTATATGCGCTTCAACAACCGTGAAGACATAATCGCCCTGACCCCGCAGTGGAAAGGGGAGCGCTTCCCTGACGGGCGGCCCAAGGTGCCGGATAAGTACCTTGATGAGCTGCGCAAGATGACGCTCGAGGAACTGTGGAAGCCCATCTTTGTGCAGGGCTACGAGAACCAGTTCCTCGCGATGAAGAGCCTGCACCCCGAGTTTAAGGAAAACGGCGAGCTCAACTGCAAGCTCATCGGCCGCGCCGTGACGGCAGCCTACGGCCCCACCCGCCCCGATTATTACGAGGCGACAATGGCTCAGGCGGCTGCGGAGGGCCGTACCGGGACCCCGAACCAGTGGGTGATCGAGTGCCTGACCGACCGCGACGTCTGCGTTGTCGACATGTATGATAAGATCTACAAGGGCACCTTCGTCGGCGGAAACCTCACCACCGCCATCAAGAACAAGACCCATACCGGCGGTGCCGTCATATGGGGCGGCATCCGCGACATCGAGCAGATGCAGAAGGTCGACGGCGTCCAGGTCTACTACCGCGGCATCGACCCGACCCCGATACGTGACTTTGCCATGATAAGCTTCAACGGCCCCGTCCGCCTCGGCGACGGCGAGCACGCGGCGATCTGCCTGCCCGGGGACATTGTCTATGGCTGCTCCGGCGGCGTGCTGTTCATTCCGCCCCACCTTGTCATGGAGGTCGTGGAGAACGGCGCAAAGACCCAGGTCAAGGATATCTTCGGCTTCGAGATGATAACGCTCAACAGGTTCACTCCCGCCCAGATAGACAGGAACACATGGACGGTCGAGATGCTTGATATGCTCACGGACTTCATCAAGAACGATCCCCGCGGCGCGGAGTACCGCGACCTCGACTGGAGCCATGAGTACGACCTTGCTATCAACGGCGACCCGAACGACACTCAATCGGCACTGTAAGTAATAACAAACGACTCCCCGTCCCGCGCTTTTATGCGGGACGGGGAGTCGTTTGTTACCTTGTTAGCTCTGCTCCAGATAGCTTCCGGTGTCCTTTTCCAGCTCCTGCCATACCGGGTATGCGGCTTCCTGTTCGTCAAAGAACTTTTTCAGATCGCGGTTGAGCGCGCTCATCTCACCGATCGCGTTCATGGCGTGGTCGGCGGGGCAGAGCTTGCCGAGACTCGTCGCGCACATGAGCTTGAAGAAGCGCAGGCAGGTTTTGCGGTAGGCCGCGCCCTCAAATTCCTTGTCGTCATCCGGGAGTATCTCGTGCCCGGCGCTTCTTATGGCGCGGTAGCCCTCAATGTTGGCGTCTATCAGCCGATTCAGATACGCCGTGTCGTGCTTGATCTTTTTCAGATCGCCGCCGGTCTTATAGCACGCGAAGGCCACGGGGACAACGAACGCCGCGTGGCACAGAAGATAATCGCCCATGTTCGGCTGGTAGACTACCTTGAATTTCATCCCGTCAAATATCTGCCCGATAAGCTGCTCGTTCGACGGCGCACTTGAAAGCTGGCCGATGGTAATCTTCCTGAGGTCGATGGACGCAACGTGGTCACGCTCACGGTGTCCCGCGGAGAGCGCAAAGGCGAAGAGCACATTCTTCTCAGGAAGCATGGCGGCGATCTCTTCGGCGCGCACGTCGTTGCCGACAAAGACGATGTTCTTCGTCCCGTTTGCCCGCAGAGTATCCATGATCGCGCCGACCTGCGTATAGCGCATGACGACAAAGATAACGTCGTACTGATCCTCTGGCTTGAGCTCTGTTACCACCGGGAGGCGGGTGACAGACATACGCGGTGAAAATTTATCCTTTATCCGCAGAACGTCTTTCTGTATCTCCTCCGCCCAAGCGCCGCGCGCGAACAGGGTAACGTCCTTTCCCGCGCGGTACAGGTTACGCGCAAGATTGCAGCCGATAACGCCCGCGCCGAATACTAAACATGGTCTTGTCCCGCGCCGTCTTGTACTGCTTCTGCGGCATGATTTTTAGTATCAGCCTGTTCAGCACGCCGAAGTCCAGATACTCCGGCCCGCTGAGTATCATGTGTTCGATATTTACCCTTTGGGAGGACTTCAAAAGCACAGCCGGCCCGCAGCCAAGGGACTCGGCAAAGAACATGTCCAAGTGCCCGCCGAGATTTGCGAGAATGCAGAAGTCGCAGCGGTTAATCAACTCTAACTGCCGCCTGCTGAAAAGTCCCGCAGAGCTTCTCCCGCAGGACGGTGATATCTGATAAGGTACAATAAGTTGCGCAAAAAGAAGGAATAAGAGAAGACATAGTTTGCAGACTCTGGTAGAATGAAGTTGCGAGACACCATTCAGAAAGGAGACAGCAAACTATGTCCGAGAAAATTGTACAGCTTAATGAGGAAATTATCAAGGGGCAGCTCAAAGAATTGGTTCGCGGCAGTGTGGAGGAAACCCTGAACGAGCTGTTGGAGAAGGAGGCAGAGTCCCTGACGCAGGCGGCGCGCTACGAGCGTAGCGAGGCCCGTCAGGGCTACCGCAGCGGCCACTATGACCGCAACCTTACTACCACTTCCGGCGACGTCACGCTCCATATGCCCCGACTCAAGGGCGTGTCCTTTGAGACAGCCATCATCGAGCGGTATCGCCGCCGGGAGAGCAGCGTGGAGGAGGCGCTCATTGAGATGTACCTGGCGGGCGTCTCCGTGCGCCGGGTGGAGGACATCACCGAGGCGCTGTGGGGCAGCAAGGTCTCGCCTGCCACCATCAGCGAGCTGAACAAGAAAGCCTACGTTCACATCGAGGATTGGCGCAACCGCCCCTTGCAGGGCGGGCGCTATCCATACGTCTACGTGGACGGCATCTACCTGCGCCGCAACTGGGGCGGAGAGTACGAAAATGTTGCTGTTTTGGTGGCGATCGCCGTGAATGAGGACGGTTTTCGTGAGGTTTTGGGCGCTGCCGAGGGCATGAAAGAGGACAAGGCCAGCTGGGTCAGCTTCTTCCAGTGGCTGCGC
>SFOH01000089.1 GCA_004552485.1 Bacteroidales bacterium
CAAGGGTAACAACTGTTATATGGCACCGGACCACGCTGTGGACTCAGCCCCCGTTTATTCCAACAAATCATCCAACAACGCCATGGCCACCTGGTACATATCCGCAGACCCCGACGGCCGCACATCCTTCACCTCCGTCCGCTATCCCGTCTGCCCCTCCATCGTGCGCCAGACCTGGGAAGGCTGGGGATTCACCCTCTGCTGGTGGGCTAACGTCATCGGCAAGTGGGACGACGCCAAAATCGACCAACTCGTCGACTGGCTTGTCGACGACCTAGGCGTCCGCATCTTCCGCTACAACATCCCCGGCGGCGACGACCCCAATTTCTCCAACTGCCCGGAGCACCACATGATCTCAAACCCCAACAACGACTGCAAAGGCGCTCGCGCCGAAATGGAAGGATTCCTCGACCCCGACGGCACCTACCACTGGGACCGCGACCAGGCACAGATTAAGGTCATGCTCAAAATCAAAGAGAAATGCCCCGACGCCATCTTCGAAGCCTTCGCCAACTCAGCCCCCTATTTCATGACCAACTCCGGTTGCGTCTCCGGCAACGACTTCGCCGCCGACGGCTCCGGGCCCATGGACAACCTCAACCCCGCCTATTACGAAGCCTTTGCCAACTACCTCATCGAAGTCCTCAAACACCACCGCCAGGCCTACGGCATAGAGTTCCGCACACTCTCCCCCATCAACGAGCCCCGCGTCTGGGCATGGTACCGCGGCGGAAGCCAGGAAGGATGCTGCTTCACCGACCGGTCCGCCTCCGACTTCATCCGCGTCCTCAGCCCCATCCTCCGCAGCTCCGGCCTGCCCACCGTCCTCTCCGGCATCGAACAGAGCAACATAGCCGACGCCAAGAAATCCCTCGACTTCATGCACGACAACGGCGTCCTCCCCCTCTTTGCCCAGATGAACACCCACACCTACGTCGCCGACCGCCTCTCACGCACACAGACCGCCGCACTCGCCCGCGCCTACTCCCTCCGCAACTGGATGAGCGAAGTCTGCTTCGGCACCGAAGACATCGCCGGCGACGTCGCCACCGCCATCCAGAGCATGGTCGACGACCTCCGCTACCTCCAGCCCGTCGCCTGGGTTGAATGGCAGTATGTCGAAGGCCCCGCCGGCGAGAAGAACCAGCACGGCTGGGGCATAGTCGCCTCCGACCTCTACGACGGCCGGCAGCAGTATACCCGCCAGAAACGCTACTACTTCGACAAACAGCTCATGACAGCCTTCCGTCCCGGCTGCCGTTTCATAACATCCCTCAACGACCAGTCCGTCGCAGCCCTCAACCCCGCCGGTGATGAGCTCACCCTCGTCGTCCTCAACACCACCAACCAGCCACAGAAACACTGGGTCGACCTCTCCGCCTTCACCAGCGTCGACGCCCACCCCGTCGCCACACGTACATCCATCGCCGAGAACTGCCAACCCGTCACCCCGCCCGTCGTCAACGACCGCGTCATGGCCATCGACCTCCCTCCATACAGCGCCACCACCGTACGCGTCCGCGTTTCCACTTCCGGACAGACAGAAAAAATCGTCGACGGCGCCAAATACTGGCTAATACCCCGCAACGCTGAAACCCTCGCCGTCAACTACGGCGGCTGGAACGTAGACATCCAGCCCCTCGCCTACGACCCCGGTCAGACCTGGACAGCACATGCCCACGACGGCGGCTCATTCTCATTCTCCAACGGTAACGGCTATTACCTCACTGCCAAAACCTCCGACTATTACCTATACGCCACCCAACAGGCCGACACAGACTACCAGTGGTTCTACCCCACCCCCGTCGACGACATCTACCTCAAACTCTCCACCGGCGAACAAGGCCGCGTCCTCGACCTCGAAAGAGAAAGCTTCGCCCGCGGCACACGCCTCGGCGCCTATGCCGACAACGCCTATGCCGCCAACACCCACCAGCACTTCCTCCTCGTCCGACAGCCCGACAACCCGCAGAACGCCAACGTCACCTTCTCCACCCACGATGCCCTCTTCCGCGCCAAAGTCGGCGACACCCACTCCCGGCGCATATACCTCAGCGCCGACCCCGTCACCTCGCCCATCACCCTCGCCATCCACGACGACACAGGCCGGAGCGCTTCTCAGTTCTCGGTAGAGCCCTCCTCGCTCCCCTCGTCAGGCTATGTCACCGTCACCTACCGCCCCACCGGTGAAACCGCCTCCCACTGGGCTTGGATTTCCGCCTCTGCCGACGGCGCCAACGTCTCTTACGTCGACGTCCATGGCGACTCCTATGCCGAGCCCCGGCTTTCTGCCGAAGGCAACACCCACTTCTCCGCCACACAGCTCGGCCCCGTCACCAACACCCTCACCCTCCGCGCCAAAGGCCTCATAGGCCGGATCGAAGGCGGCACTTGGGGACAGAACTGGGACCTCTTCTCCCTCACCCTCCCCTGGGACGTCAAAACCTACTCCACCATCACCTTCGACAACCGCCTCACCCAATGGGCCGACGTCACAGCCTTCCTCTACGACCCCGCCAACCCCACCGTCAACCTACTCCCCGACGGCGGCATAATGCACTCCGACGGCACCGGCCTCTTCACCATTCCCCTCCCCTCCTCCAACGCCGCCGTGGCGTCTTCCGGACGGGCAAAAAAAATACGGTTCAGGGAAGCTGACGGACGCACCATCACCGATGACATCGACTTCATCCCCGGAGCCGTCTACCGTGCCTCAGGACGTGCCGCCCAACGCTTCCCCCACGCCGTCCCCGCCCTCGCCGATGTCGACGACACCATCGACGTCACCTACACCCCCCAAGCCGACGGCAACTTCAGCGCCTACATCTGGCTCAAGACAGCCGGCCGCGACAACAACCTCGACATCCCCCTCTCCGCAACCGCCACCACCGCCGCCGATGACATCGCCGCCGACGCCGATGCCATCGCCGTCAGCGTGCATGGCCGCGTTATCACCGCCCGAAGCTCCC
>SFOH01000051.1 GCA_004552485.1 Bacteroidales bacterium
ACCCAAAATTTATATCAGTAGTGGCAAATGCAGCCTAAATCTTCAGATTTTGTGTATAAAATAGAGACTGTCTAACTTTGGTTGTTAGACAGCCTCTTTTGTGCTTAGAGGCTTCAATTAATGGCAAACCAAGACAAGGCCGTCAGTGCGGATGATGATCCCTTGGCCCGTCGTCCTATAAACATCGAGTTTATTGCCTGACGCATCCTCAAGGTAAAATCTCACCTCTTCTTTTACATTCGGAATCTTGCCGCGGCTACTGATTTGGTCATAAACGCTGCGCCATTCCCTCTCCATCTTGTCCTCGAGAGCCGCATCGGTGACGCCGCAACGCTCCGGATGCTCGATGACATACTGGAATTTCGAGCAGTTTTGTATCAACAGCTGACGCAGGCGCTCCGCCTCATCGGTCATTGGTTCAGCCACGATGTGATAAGAGTTGCGGACACGCTCCGGCACGGGCAGATTTACCTCGTGCTCCTTAGGCATGATGGAAAGGATATTCCAGGCTGTATTGCCACCGGCACCCGACGTGCATGCGCCGGACTTGACCGTGGTGCTGGTCTTCACCTTCATTTTCAGCGGGGTATCGCCCTGCCGTTTTGTATTGGAGACAATCCAGCCCCAGCCCTGTTGCAGCGACATGTCCTGTTCGCAGATTTTGGGACCGCGGACATAGCCGCCGTTGCCACCGCGATTCTTGTAATAATACATGTGGTCGGGGACAGTATACTCCCAGCTGAGCAAGTCGAGCCGTTTGCGCTTATATTCCACCGGAATTTCTTTGTAGGGAACGGTGATAGTGGTGGACGACGAATACTCGCCGCTGAGGCCTACCACCAAACCATCGCCACCGGACACATTGCTGCCGACGCTCCAGCCATCACATTTAGCCACCGTGCCTTCCAAGGGCTTGTTTTCAGGCAATACGCCTTCCACAGAATAGGCCGACACTCCCGGCTTATAGTTGCACAACTCAACTTCCACCGAGTGGCCGCCGAAATTGAAACCTCCGTATTTATCGCGGTAGGCCATCTTTCGCTTGAACGAAAAATGCCCCTTGAAGGCCTTGCTCATCGGTATGAACTGCGTGTATTGAATCTGGTAAAAATCCTTGTCGTGGTCAAAAGAATAAGCAGCTTCTACCGTGAACTTATACTCGATAGGCATGCTGTATGACAGCACCTTATCATCTTTCAGCTTATATGTTATGCTGCTGCTCCAATTGGTTGTGTACACAATAGGTATCTTCACCAGTTTCAGTTCCGACGAGTCTCCACGGCCGGCGGCAACTGCTGTGGCTTTTGAGCGCACAAGATTGGCAACCACTTCGTTCACGAATTTGGCGGCACACTCCGCATATTGTCCGTAATAGTATTCGGTGGGCATTTCGTCGCCGTCGCATTTCTCGGTGTACTCATTGCCGTCTTCGTCGGCGAAGAGGTGCTCGTGGTCGCCGTGCTCCCAGGCCGGGTCGCCCCAGAATTCAGCACCGCTGACGTGACAGATGTACGCCTCGGCGATAGGGCTGACGTCTTCCTCGGTCTCAACGGGCGACATGCCGTACTGCAGTTTCGCCATGAGGTTGGCGGCCCCCATGGCCGGTTTGTGGAGGTAGATGATGCCCCCCGACGATAATAGTCGTCGAGAAGCTCGTATTGTTCCGCATCACCCACAAAAGTGCTGCAGGCGGCGTCATCGAGAACCAGAAGCTCGGTCTCGTCGTTGAATTCCGTCGCCGCATTTTGAAGACGTTTGACGAAGAGTGCGCCCATGTCGTCGAGGCCTGATGCCATCACGCACGTTTTGGCGTCCATCGTGGTGGAGACAACATCGTTGACGCGCTCCTCAGGCACAGGAAAGTCAATCTCGTCGCCGCCGCCCGGAGAATCGGGGTCATCGCTGCAGGCCTGCAAGGCAACAGCAGCGACGAGTGTCGTAAAGATTAGAAATTTTCTCATAAGTTACGGTGGGGGGTAATCAGAAGACGAAGTTGACACCAAAGTCGAAATCGGAGGCTGATGCGCTGACTATCTCGCCCTTCGCGTTCACGCCCAGGGCCAGGGCAAAGCTCTTGCCGGGATAGTAGGCGGACAGCTTGTCACCCGGAAGGCTGAGTGAAACGCGATGCGGGTAGGTCTTATAGCTCTGCTGCTTGTCGTCCTTGAAGCTGGCGGCAGTGATTGAACCGGCGAAACGGATGTCATAGACTTTGGTGACATCGATGTCCGTTTTCGGCACGAATGTGAGAAGGACGCAGGCTTTGTCCGGTAGCGTTTTGCCCGTCATAGTCCAGCTGTGGTTGGCCTTTGTGACAGGCTCCTCGCGGACAGTGCCGTCGGGATTGGCGATGTGTGCCGTGACATCCGCTGTTTTCAGCACATCGTCACTGAGGTCCAACTCCACCTTATAGACGGTGGTCCACACTCCGGGTGCCTGAGGCTCGTCGCCGCTGTTGTCGTCATCGCCCCCGCAGGCTGTGAATCCTAAGGAGGCTGCCATTACGAGTGTGGCAAACATCAGCTTTGATAAGAATTTGTTTTTTTTTCATTTTGTAGATATAACTGGTTTTTGAAAATAAATAGGTCTCGGAAATTGTCAGAAGCGTATGGCATGCTACACGGCTCCACGGCGGAGCATTGCCGACGGAGCACCGGTCATTGATAACATCGTCGGCGAGAATGCAAAGTTAATTGAAATCAGCCAAAGTCGAAAAAAGGAAAAGGCTCCGGATGTTCCAAATCCTGCAAGGGAATGTCCCGAATTTTCACTGCATTGTGTGTCAAATCGCCCTAAATGCTGATAGTCTGCAACTTACGTCGCCCGGTCCGCGACACCATTGTCCGGGGGGGGGGAGCGAAGTTGCGTTCTCACACAAAGGCGTGGCGAGGGTCGGGAAATGTTTGCATTTGTAAACGGGGAAGGGGTTGAAAATCAGGGGATTGCGGCGGTGTTGAAAAAATTTTTCAAGAAAAAAGAAAAAAAGTTGTTTGGAGTTGTAAATTTTCGGCGGAAAATTGCTAACTTTACACTCCAAAAATCAGGGCTTTTCGGCCGTCGCGCCGGATGCCTCATAAAACACGCGCTTCTTATCCCTAAGGTCCTATGAGTGAGACTGTTTACCATATCCCCGCCCTGCTCCCGCAGTGTCTCGACGCCCTGGATATTCATCCCGGCGGCGTCTACGTGGACTGCACTTTCGGCGGAGGAGGACACTCGCGGGCCATCCTCGAACGCCTCGACGCCGCCCAAGGCGGTCATCTCTACGGCTTCGACCAGGACCGCGACGCCCTGGCTAACGCTCCCCGCGACCCCCGCTTCACGATGGTGCTCTCCAACTTCCGGTACCTGGTGAATTTCATGCGGTATTATAATGTGGAGAGCGTGGACGGCGTGCTGGCCGACCTGGGCGTGAGCTTCCACCACTTCGACGACGCCGGCCGCGGCTTCTCGTTCCGCTGGCCCGAGGGTCCGCTGGACATGCGCATGAACCGCAACGCACGGCGCACGGCCGCCGACATCCTCAACACCGCCTCCGAAGAGGAGCTGACGCGCATCCTCCGACTCTACGGCGAGGTGCAGAACGCGCCGCGCATGGCCCGCACCATCGTCGCCGCCCGCGCCAAGGCACCCCTCGCCACCGCCGGCGACCTGCTCGAGGCCATCGCCCCGCTCATCTCGCCGCGCAAGGAGAAGAAGGAGCTGGCGCAGGTGTTCCAGGCGCTGCGCATCTGCGTGAACGACGAGATCGCCGCCCTGCGCGAGCTGCTCGCCGCCGCCCTCACCGTGCTGCGTCCCGGCGGCCGCCTGGCCGTCATCACCTACCACTCTCTCGAAGACCGTCTGGTCAAGAACTTCATGAAAACCGGCAACATGGACGGCCGCGCCGAACAGGACTTCTACGGCCGCTCGCTCGCCCCCATGCGTATGCTCACCTCCAAGGCCATCGTCGCCGACGAGGCAGAGGTGGAGCGCAATCCCCGCTCGCGCTCGGCAAAGCTGCGCGTCGCCGTCAAACTTTAACGCCTCTCTCCCTCCTATGAAAAAGAAAACACAGACAAAGAAAAACCTCAGCGAGCAGCCCCGCCAGGGCCTGCTTCAGCGCGTGCTCTACGGCAACATGGTGAGCACCGACTTCTTCGTGCGCCACTGGATCAAGGTGTTCCTGCTGGTGGTCATCGCCATGATTTTCATCTCCACGAAATACCAGTGCATGACGGCGATGGAGAAAATCAAACAGCTGCAGGACTCGCTCAACATCGCGCGCACGGAGAGTGTGCGCGAGCGCTCGACCTACATGAGCCGCACGCGCGAGTCGGCCATGAAGCACCTTGTCGACTCGGTGTTCCCCGGCCTGGCCGTGCCCGAGCATCCCGCGTTTATCCTCAACATGTCCGACACCGAAACCTCCCCCGACGATGGCACAGAGCAGAAGTAAATCCCGCAAGAAGAAAGGCTCGTCCCCGCGCAAGCCCATCACCACGGCGCGCCTCATCCGCCTGCGTTATGTGCTGGTGGCCACGGCCATGGTGGCCATCGCCGCGCGCATCGCCTACTGCGCCTTCCACACCACCGTCCTCGACCGCGACATCTGGAACGACAAGGCCAACAAAGAGCTGCAGCAGGTGGAGGAAATCCTGCCCATCCGCGGCGACATCCTCGCCTGCGACGGCTCGGTGCTGGCCACGAATCTCACCTTCTACAACACCTGCATCGACTTCAAGGCCTCGCAGTTCAGCGCCGACTCGTTGAAGAAATACATGCGGCCGCTGTGCGATTCGCTTGCCAAATACCACTCGTTCCACAACTCCCGCGAGTGGCGCGAGATTCTCACCCGCGAGAACAACCGCGTGGACTCCAACCGCAACTCGGCCTTCCCCTTCCTCTACAACCTGAGCTACTCCGAGCTGGAGCGCCTGCGCTCCTTCCCCTTCTTCAACCTCTCCAAGAACAAGAACGTCAACGGCCTGACCGAGACCCACCGCATCAAGCGCAAACACCCCTACGGCGCCATGGCCCTGCGCTCGATAGGCGGCGTGGGCGACAACGGCCACGGCAAAATCGTGGGCAAATCGGGCCTGGAAGCCGCCCTCGACAGCTGGCTCTACGGCAAGCCCGGCCGCTCTAAGAAGGTGCCCCTCACACGCCGCATCGAAAACTGGACCGACATCCCCGCACGCAACGGCTACACCCTCACCACCACCATCGACATCAACATGCAGGACGTCGTCGAGAACGCCCTCAACGAGATGCTGCGCGAGAGCCGCGCCGCCTGGGGAACGGCCATCCTCATGAAAGTCGATGACGGCGACATCAAGGCCATCTCCAACCTCGAGCGCGACTCGGCCGGCAACTACATCGAGGCCATGAACTATGCCATGATGCGCATGGAGCCGGGTTCGGTCACGAAGGCCATCTCGATGGTCATCGCCCTCGAGGACGGTTTCATCACCGACCCCAACGCCATGTACGAGACGCCCGCCGGCGGATACTTCTACGGCTCCACCCAGAAGGGCACCGAAATCAAGGACACCCACTCGCCGGCCTCGCTGCCCGTGTGCCAGTTCCTGCGCTATTCCTCGAACATCGGCGTCACCAAGCTCGTGGCGCCCCACTTCGAAAAAGACCCCAACTCGTTCCGCGAGCGCATCCGTCAGATGGGCTTCCTCGACACCCTCGGCACCGGCATCTACGGCGAACGACCGCCCTACTTCCCCGACCTCGACCTGCGCCGCGGCGGCAAGATGACCCTCGCGCGCCAGACCTACGGCTACTGCATGATGATTCCGCCGATGTACACCCTCGCCTTCTACAACGCGCTGGCCAACAACGGCGACTTCGTGCGCCCGCGCCTGCTGCGGCGCATCCAGGGCAACGGCCTCGACTCGCTCATGCCCGTCACCCACCTGAACAAACGCATCTGCTCGCCCGAGAACGCCGCCATCATGCGCCGCTGGCTCAAAGAGGTCATCTATGAGAAGGGCGGCACGGCGCCCACCGTCAAGAACCCATATGTCGAGGCCGCCGGCAAAACCGGCACCGCAAAGATTGCCACCGAGAAAGCCCGCGACGGCAAGAACGACCCCAACTTCCGCTCGTCCTACAACTCGTCGCGCTACCGCTATGCCTTCTGCGGCTTCTTCCCCTACGACAAGCCGGAGTACACGTGCATGGTGGTGGTGGCCGACACCCCGCCCGACAACACCCGATACCGCAGCCCGGCCAACACCTCGGCCATCGTCTTCCGCAACATCATGCTGCGAATGTACTCGCGCGGCATGCTCGAGACGGAGAACAAGCACGAGGCCATCGAGCGCGTGGGCGGCAACCCCATTGTCTACGGCAGCGTCAGCGCCAACGACTCGCGCGACGAGCTGAGCTCGATGCTCGGCACCGCCAACATGAGCCACCTGCGCACCCGCGCCAAGGTTAGCGGCGGCATCCCCGACGTGCGCGGCCAGAGTGTGCGCCAGGCCGTGCGCACCCTCGAGAAGGCCGGCTACAATGTGAGCGTCAGCGGCAGCGGCTATGTCACGGCCATGACCCCCGAGGCCGGCACCAAGGCACGCCGCGGCACGCGCGTCCGCCTCAGCCTCTCCTCGTGGCGCAGCGGCCGCATGGGCCCCGCCAAGAAGAAAGACGCGCCGGCAGCCACCACCACGGCAGCCAAGCCCGATAAATCCGCCGCATCCGACTCGGCCGGCAAATCCAAGAAGAAAGAAACAGCCGCGAAGCCCGCAGGCTCCGGCGAAAAAGATAAAAAGAAAAACAAGAACGCATGATACTCAGCCAATTACTGTCATCCATCATAACCGAAGAGGTTCACGGCAGTGACGCCATCGCCATCGAGAGCGTCGTCAGCGACTCACGCCAAGTCGGCGCCGGCAGCCTCTTTGTCGCCGTTCCCGGTCCTGTTGCCGACGGCCACAACTTCATCAATGCGGCCCTGGAGAAGGGCGCCGTCGCCGTCGTGTGCGAGCGCCTGCCGCAGACCCTCGCCGCCGGCGTCACCTGGATAAAAGTGCCGGACGCCGCCAACGCCCTTGGCCTGCTGGCCTCGGAATGGTACGGCAACCCCTCGCGCCGTCTGACGCTCGTGGGCGTCACCGGCACCAACGGCAAGACCACCACCGCCACCCTCCTCTACGAGCTCTTCACCAACGCCGGCCGCAAAGCCGGCCTGCTCTCCACCGTCGAAAACCGCGTGGCCGACAAGGTCTACCCCGCCCACAACACCACACCTTCGCCCCTCGAAATCAACCGCTTGCTCGCCGAGATGGTCGACGCCGGATGCTCGTTCTGCGCCATGGAAGTGTCGAGCCACGGCATGGTGCAGCAGCGCACGGCGGGTCTGCACTTCTCCGGCGGAATCTTCACCAACATCACCCGCGACCACCTGGACTATCACAAGACCTTCGCCAACTACATCGCCGCCAAAAAGCGCTTCTTCGACCTGCTGCCCGCGACGGCATGGGCGCTCACCAACATCGACGACTCGCACGGCGCCGTGATGCTCCAGAACACGGCGGCCTCGCGCAACACCTACTCGCTGCGCAGCGCCGCCACCTTCCGCACGCGCGTGAAGGAGAGCGGCATGGAGGGCATGGTGCTCGACATCGACGGCAGCGAGGTGCACACGCGCTTCGCCGGCCTGTTCAACGCCTACAACCTCACCGCAGTCTACGGCGCCGCCGTCCTCTGCGGCATGGAGCGCCATGACGCCGCCGTGGCCCTGTCGGCGCTCGTCCCCGTCTGCGGCCGCTTCGAGCTGCTCCACTCCGCCGACCGCGTCACCGCCGTCGTCGACTATGCCCACACCCCCGACGCCCTCGAGAACGTGCTCAAGGCCATCCGCGCCGCCATCGGCACCGGCCGCGGACAGGTCATCACCGTCTTCGGCGCCGGCGGCGACCGCGACCGCGGCAAACGTCCCCAGATGGGCGAAGTGGCCGCACGCCTCTCCGACCGCATCATCATCACCGACGACAACCCCCGCTCCGAGAATCCCGAGGACATCGCCGACGACATCCGCGCCGGCATCCCCGTCGACTCCGCCACACGCGTCGACACCATCCTCGAGCGCGCCGCCGCCATCCACGTGGCCGTCACCGAGGCGCGCCCCGGCGACGTGGTGCTCGTAGCCGGCAAAGGCCATGAGGACTACCAGATTTTCGCCGACCGCACAATCCACTTCGACGACCACGAGCAGGTGCGCAACGCCTTCGCCGACCGCGCCCTCGCCGACTCCTGAACATAACTGACACAGAAACGCATAAGAGATGTTTTACTATCTTTTCAACATGATGAGTGAGCACGGCGTCCCCGGCGCCCGACTCATGTGCTCATTGCCATCTTCTTCGGCCGGCGCATCATCGACCGTCTGCAACGTATGCAGGTGGGCGAAATCATCCGCAACCTCGGCCTCGAGGGACAGATGAAGAAAACGGGCACCCCCACCATGGGCGGCGTCATCATCATCATCTCCATCATCATCCCCTGCCTGCTGGTCAGCAAGCTCGAAAACCCCTACATGATTCTCATGCTCGTGTCCACGCTGTGGCTGGGCACGCTCGGCTTCATGGACGACTACAAAAAACTCGCCAAGCACGACAAGGAGGGCATGAAGGGCAAGTATAAAATCATCGGCCAGGTGGGCATCGGCATCATCGTGGCCGGCACCATGTACATGAACCCGGACATGGGCATCCGCGTCAACCACGAGGTCATCAGCGCCGAGAGCGGCCGCGTCGAGCAGGTCATCTACGAGAACGAGATGGAACACACGCCCGCCACGACCATCCCCTTCGTCAAGGACAACAACTTCAACTACTCCGAGCTGACCTCGTTCCTGCACGACAACTCGGAGACGGGCGGCTGGATCGCCTTCCTGCTGGTCACCATCTTCTTCGTGGCCGCCACCAGCAACGGCGCCAATCTCACGGACGGCCTGGACGGACTGACCACGGGCTGCTCGGCCATCATCGGCGTGGCGCTCGTGCTCATGGCCTATCTGGGCGGCAACCTCATGTACTCGTCCTACCTTAATATAATGTACGTGCCGGGGTCGGAGGAGCTGGTGGTCTACATGGCCGCCTTCATCGGCGCGCTGGTGGGATTCCTGTGGTACAACGCCTATCCCGCACAGGTATTCATGGGCGACACCGGCTCGCTCACGCTCGGCGGCATCATCGCCATCTTCGCCATCCTCATCCGCAAGGAGATGCTCCTGCCCCTGCTCTGCGCGCTGTTCTACATCGAGGACCTCTCCGTAATGCTTCAGGTCTTCTACTTCAAGGCCACGAACGGCCGCCGCATCTTCAAGATGACGCCCCTCCACCACCACTTCCAGAAGGCCGGCAACTCGGGCATCGACGCTCTCATCCAGCGTCCCATCCAGCCCGTGCCCGAGTCGAAGATCGTCATCCGTTTCTGGATCATCGGCATCATCCTCGCAGTCTGCACCTTCGTGACTCTCAAGATTCGTTAATGTCTAACACATTATTATATATAACACAGCAATGGAACAGAAAAAATTAGTGGTCTTAGGGGCCGGAGAGAGCGGCGTAGGCGCCGCCGTGCTCGGCCTGGACAAGGGCTTCGACGTCTTTGTCAGCGACTACGGCACAATATCGCCCGAGCACAAGGCCGAGCTCGACCGCGAGGGCATCGAATGGGAGGAAGGCGGCCACACCATGGACCGCATCCTCGCCGCCGACATCATCGTCAAGAGCCCGGGCATCGCCAAGGAGACGCCCGTGATGCGCGCCGTCGCCGAGAAGGGCATCGAAGTGGTGTCCGAAATCGAGTTTGCCGGTCGCTACACCACCTCGAAGATGATCTGCATCACCGGCTCGAACGGCAAGACCACCACCACCATGCTCACCCACTACATCCTCCGCCAGGAGGGCATCGACGCCGGTCTCGCCGGCAACGTGGGCTTCTCGCTGGCGCGTCAGGTGGCACGCGACCCCAAGCCCGTCTATGTCATCGAGCTCAGCTCGTTCCAGCTCGACAACATGTACAGCTTCCGCGCCAACATCGCCGTGCTGCTCAACATAACGCCCGACCACCTCGACCGCTACGAGCACAGCTTCGACAAATATGCCGACGCCAAGCTGCGCATTCTTCAGAATCAGACGCCCGACGACGCCTTCATCTACTGGACCGGCGACCCCGTCATCGCCCGCAAGCTCCCCGACGCCCGCGTCGGCGCCACGCTCTATCCCTTCAACGAGCACAAAGCCAAAGGCCTGGCCGCCTTCGTCAACGCCAAGGACGAGCTGGAGGTGCACACCCCCGGCGAATCCTTCACCATCGCCCGCAACGAGCTGAGTCTCAAAGGACTGCACAATCTCTACGACAGCATGGCCGCATCCCTGGCCGCCGCTCTCGCCGGCGTCCCCGCCGCGACAATCTGCAGCGCGCTGCGCACCTTCGCGCCCGTCGAGCACCGTCTCGAGCCCGTCCGCACCCTCGACGGCGTCGCTTACATCAACGACTCGAAAGCCACCAACGTCGACTCGACCTTCTACGCCCTCCAGGCCATGACAACCCCCGTGGTACTCATCCTCGGCGGCAAGGACAAGGGCAACGACTACTCGCCCATCGTCCCGCTCGTGAAGGAGAAAGTGCGCGCCATAGTGGCCATGGGTCTGCACAACGAGAAAATCGTCGACGTCTTCTCGCCCGTCGTGCCCGTCGTGTCCACTGACAATCTCGCCGATGCCATCCGCGAGTGCCGCGCCGCCGCACAGCCGGGCGACACCGTCCTGCTCTCGCCCTGCTGCGCCTCGTTCGACCTGTTCACGTCGTACATCGACCGCGGCCGCCGCTTCAAGGACGCCGTCATGGCCCTCTCCTGAACTCTCACCTCACGATACCTCTCACCTTCGCATCTAATTCAAGACATTGGAACAGTTTACCATAACACCCGCCATCGCCGAGGGCCCGCAGGCCGTCGCTGCCGAGCCGTCGCTGCGCGACCAGGCCGAGGCCATGAAGCCGCGCCTGCGCCGCGACCGCTTCATCTGGGGCATCTACCTGACCCTCATCGTCGTGTCGGTCATCGAGGTGTTCTGCGCCTCCTCGCGCCAGGTCACCGCCGGCAACATCCTCGGCCCGCTGCTCAAGCACATCGCGCTCTTAGGCGGCGGTCTGGTGGTCATGCTCATCCTCCAGCGCACCCACTACATGCGCTTCCACCGCTGGGCATGGGTCATCGTCACCTTCTCGGTGCTCGCAGCAATATACACCATCTTCTTCGGCCAGAACCTCAACGAGGCCGTGCGCTCGTTCTCGTTCTTCGGAATCTCGGTGCAGCCCTCCGAGCTGCTGAAGTTCTCGGCGGCCCTCATCATCGCCAAACTCCTCTCGGAGTATCACACCACCATCGACCCCAAAAACGCCGAAGACCAGATGCGCGACAACAAGCGCATCATCATCAAAGTGACGTGTATAGTGCTATTTTTCAGCGCGCTGATGATTAACCAGGGCCTGACGAACGCCATCCTCCTGGTGCTCATCGCCCTGAGCTGCATGCTCATCGGCGGCGTCGCGTGGAAGCAGTTCGGCATCGTCCTCGCCATCTTCGCCGTGCTGGGTCTCGGCTACGGAACCTACAAGGTGGTCAAGTCAAAGCTCGAAGAAAAGGAGAAGACCGAGCAGGTGGCCACCACCGGCAAGCCCGTCGCCAAAGATCGCACGAAAATGCGCGTGGGCCGCATCCTCAACTTCATGCGCACGGACAAATACCTGGACAAAATCGACAACGACAACTGCCAGGAGCAGTACTCCTACATCGCCCAGGCCAACGGCGGCATGTTCGGCGTCGGCATCGGCAACTCGCGCGAGACGGCCCGCATCCCCCTGGCCTTCTCCGACTATATCTACGCCATCATCATCGAGGACACGGGCTTCATCGGCGGCATGGTTGTGCTGGCGCTCTACCTGTTCCTGCTGGCCAGGGCCGGCCGCATAGCCATGAAGTGCAAGAAGTCGTTCCCGGCGCTGCTGGTCATCGGAATGGCGGTGTTCATCACCTTCCAGGCCCTCATGCACATGGCCATCGTCACCGGCGCCGCACCCGTCTCGGGCCAGCCGCTGCCGCTGATATCCAAGGGCGGCAGCTCGGTCATCGTCACCTCCGTGGCCCTGGGCGTGATGCTCTCCGTGAGCCGTTTCGCCACCCGCAAGGGCATGCGCCAGGAGATGCGCGACTCGCTCACAACCCTCTCCGACAACGAGATGTCGGACAACCCCACCCAACTCTGAAAAACTCTCATATCCGCACGATATATGAACAACGAAAACACAACCCCCGGCTCGCGTCCCCTGCGCGTGCTCATCAGCGGCGGCGGCACCGGCGGCCACATCTTCCCGGCGCTGAGCATCGCCAACGAGGTGCGCCGCCGTCACCCCGAGGCCGACATCCTCTTCGTGGGCGCCGAAGGGCGCATGGAGATGGAACGCGTCCCCGCTGCCGGTTACGAGATAAAGGGTCTGCCGGTCGCCGGCTTCGACCGCAAGCGTCTGTGGCGCAACTTCGCAGTCCTGGCCAAGCTCTTCAAGAGCATGCGCCGCGCACGCCGAATCCTGCGCGACTTCCGCCCCGACATCGCCGTGGGCGTCGGCGGCTATGCCTCCGGCCCCATGCTCAAAGAGGCTCAGAAAGCCGGCATCCCCACCCTCCTCCAGGAGCAGAATTCCTACGCCGGCGTCACCAACAAGCTCCTCGCCAAGAAAGCCGCCGCCATCTGCGTGGCCTACGACGGCATGGAGCGCTTCTTCCCCGCCGAGGTCATCCTGAAGACGGGCAACCCCATCCGCGCCGACCTCACGCGCTGCACGCTCACGCCCGAGCAGGCCAAGGAGCGCCTGGGCTTCGACCCGAAGCGCCCGCTCGTGTTCGTCACCGGCGGCAGCCTGGGCGCACGCACGGTCAACGAGGCCGTCGCCGCCGCCCTGCCCCGTCTCGCCGCCGAGCACATCCAGGTGCTGTGGCAGACCGGCAAGCTCTATGCCGAGCGCTGCGAGCAGGTGGCACGCGAATACGCCGACGTCCACGCCTCGGCCTTCGTCTCCGACATGGCCGTCGCCTACCGCGCCGCCGACCTGGTGGTGGCACGCGCCGGCGCCAGCACCATCTCCGAGCTCCAGATTCTCGGACAGCCCGCCGTGCTCATCCCCTCGCCGAACGTGGCCGAGAACCATCAGTACCACAACGCCCGCGCCGTCTCCGACGCCGGCGGCGCCGTCCTCATCGAGGACCACGAGGCCGTCTCGCTTCTCGCCGACGAGGTCATCGCCCTGGTCGGCGACGCACCCGTCCTCCAAAAGATGTCGGACAGCATACGCGCCCAGGCTCTGACCGACGCCGCCGCCGTCATCGCCGACAAAATCGAGGAGATAACCTCCGCAAAGGCCCGTTGACAACCCTCTCTCCCCAAGCTCTTAATCACCAAACAGTTAATCCTCCCCAAAAAACTTTCTCACCCAGTGAAAGACAAGGTATATTTCGTAGGCGCCGGCGGCATAGGCATGGCCGCTCTCGAGCGCTACTTCCTCAGCCGCGGCATGGCCGTGGCCGGATACGACCGCACCCCCACTCCCCTCACACGCGCCCTCATCGAGGAGGGCGTGAACATCTCCTTCGACGACTCGATGGACGCCGTCCCCGCCGACTTCCGCAACCCCGACGAGGTCTCCGTCATCTACACCCCCGCCATCCCCGACTCGAACGTGCCCCTCTCGTTCTTCCGCAACAACGGCTTCAGCGTGGAGAAGCGCTCCGTGGCCCTCGGCGACATCACCCGCTCGTCGCGCGCCCTGTGCTTCTCGGGCACCCACGGCAAGACCACAACCTCGTCGATGGCCGCACACATCCTCCACACCGCCGCCGTCGGCTGCAACGCCTTCCTCGGCGGAATCCTGCGCAACTACGGCTCGAACCTGCTGCTGAGCGCCACGTCGCCCTACTCCGTGGTGGAGGCCGACGAGTATGACCGCTCGTTCCACACCCTCCGCCCCTACATCGCCGTGGTCACCGCCACCGACCCCGACCACCTCGACATCTACGGCACAGAGGAGGCCTATCTCGAGAGCTTCGCCCACTTCACCGAGCTCGTCGTGCCCGGCGGATTTCTCATTGTCCACACCGGCCTCAAGCTCCGTCCCCGTCCCGGCAAGGACGTGACCGTCTTCACCTACTCGCAGAACGAGGGCACCTTCCACGCCGCCAACATCCGCCGCGGCAACGGCACCATCGTCTTCGACTTCGTGGACGAGCGTCCCGACGGAATGTCCATCTCCGACATTGAACTCGGCGTGCCCGTCGAAATCAACATCGAGAACGCCATCGCCGCCATCGCCGCCACCGTCCTCACCGGCGACGTCACCGCCGACGACGTGCGCCGCGCCATGGCCTCGTTCATGGGCCCCGAGCGCCGCTTCCAGTTCCATCTCAAGGAGAAGGTTCCCGGCGGCCACGTGGTCATCGACGACTATGCCCACCACCCCGACGAGCTGCGCCAGAGCATCCGCTCGGTGCGCGCCCTCTATCCCGACGCCAAGCTCCTCGTGGCTTTCCAGCCCCACCTCTACTCGCGCACGCGCGATTTCGCACCCCAGTTCGCCGAGGCCCTGTCCGCCGCCGACTCCGTTCTGCTGCTCGACATCTACCCCGCGCGCGAGCTTCCGATCCCCGGCGTAACCTCAAAAATCATCTTTGATGAAATAAAAGTGCCGGAAAAATTGATGATTAACAAAGATTCCTTGGTAAATACAGTGAAAAACGCTAACTTTGACATCCTGTTAACAGTTGGCGCGGGCGACATCTGCAACTCGCTCCCGGCGATTGTCGAAGCGCTCACCGCGGACGTCAAATAACCGCGGCGTCTCACCCGTCACCCTATCCCAAAAAAGAACGAACTCTCAACTTTTACCCCCCCGCGGCACGGATGCCGCAAAAACCGTGAAGAGAACAACCATATTCTATGCCATTGGCTCGGTGCTGCTGCTCGTGTATGTGTTCATGGCAGTGGCGATGACGCGTGCCGCCGCGCGCGACAGCTCGTACCGCGACCTGCAGATTCTGGTCAACGACAGCGCCGCCACCGGCTTCCTCAACGCCGACGATGTCGACCGGCTCCTCGACGACCTCTCCTCACGCATCGCCACCACGCCGCGCTCGCGCATCAACACCTTCCACCTCGAGAACCGCCTTCGCGCCAACTCGCGCATCGAGCAGGCCGAGGTGCTGGCCCTGGGCAACGGCACGCTTCAGGTCTCCGTCACGCCAATCCGCCCCGTGGCGCGCGTCTTCTCCGGCAACAGCTCCTACTATATCAACGCCGCCGGCAAGCGCATCCCCGCCGAGGCCGGCTTCCGCGCCGACGTGCCCATCGTCACCGGCGTCATCCGCTCGACCGAAGATGTGCGGCGCCTGCTGCCCATGTTCGCCTTCTTCCGCTCGCGCCCCGAGTATGACGCCTACGTCACCCAGGTCGAGCTGGCCCGCAACGGCGACATCCTCGTGATTCCCTCCGTGGCCGGCCACGTCGTGAACCTGGGCGACACCACGGACATCGCCGACAAGATGGAGCGCCTCAAGAAGTTCTATCACAAGGTGATGCCCACGCGCGGATGGGAGTACTACGACGCCATCTCGCTGAAATGGCGCGGTCGCGTGGTGGCCACACGTGCCGCCAAACGCGCCGACCTCGAAGTGCCCGTCGTCGAAGACTTCAACTCCGATGTCCCCGACGACGCAACCATCTCCGCCACCGGAATCCCCATCACGGACCCCGACGCACGCTGACCCAACCCAACCGGACAACAACTCAAAAACAAGAATAAAACAACAACACCCTCTTATGGACAACAAATACGTTATCTCACTCGAAATAGGCAGCTCGGCCGTTCAGGTCGTTGCCGCGGCCTACGACCCGGTTGAACCGGGGCCGCTGACCATCGTCGGCGCCGCGGAGGCTCCGCTGGTGAACTGCGTGCGCTATGGCCGCGTCCAGAACGTGAAGCAGGTTGCCAAACAGACACTGATGGCTCTCGACAGCCTGCGCCAGTATCCGGAGCTGGCCGACCGTGAGCTCGTGGGCGTCTACGCCGCTCTGGGCGGCCGCTCGCTCCACTCCCTCACCGCCGAGGCAAGCCTCACTTTCCCCGACGAGACGTGCGTCACCGACGAAATCATCGACCGCCTCAAAGACCAGGCCGTCGACGGCGTCGAGGAAGACGTCGAAATCTACGAGGTCACTCCCGTCAGCTACACCGTCGACGGAATGGCCGCCGCCAACCCCGTCGGCGTATATGTCCGCGAAATCAAGGCCCGCTTCACCCTCGTGGTCTGCAAGAGCATGAACTTCCGCAACCTCGAGCGCGTGCTCGTCGAGCAGCTCGGCCTCGAAATCTGCGGCACCATCGTGCGCCCGCTCGCCATCGCCGACCTCTGCCTCACACGCGACGACACCCGCCCCGGATGCATGCTCGTCGACGTCGGCGCCGAGACAACCACCGTGTCCATCTACCGTGAGGGCGCCCTCATCTACCTGGCCACCATCCCCCTCGGCGGCGCACACATCACCCGCGACATCGCCGGCGCACGCGGCATCACCGAGGAGCAGGCCGAGGCCACAAAGTGTAACATGGCCTCCGCAATGATCGACGCCTCGGCCCCCAACGCCGAAATCCGCGACATCAACAACCACGCCCACGCCCGCGCCATCGAGATCGTCGCCAACATCCTGGCGCAGATCGAGTACGCCGGTCTGACGCCCTCGCACATCCGCGCCGGCATCATCATCACCGGCCGCGGAGCCCGTCTGCGCAACTTCAGCAAACTCTTAGAGGCCCAGAGCGGCATGAAGGTCCGCGCAGCCGCCATCCCCGGCACGGTGCGCATGGCCTCGGCCGACCTCAAGGCCGCCGACCTGCTGGCGCCCATCGCCGTCGCCGCCGTGGCAGCACGCCTCGCCGACGACCCCGCGGCAATCCCCTGCCTGACCGAGCCGGTCTTCATCCCCGCCGCCGAAGACGACGTTGTCGAAGAAGAAACGGTTGAGACCGACGACAACATCACGTGGACTCCCGAGCCCGAGAAGCCCGCCGCACAGCCCGCCGCTCCTGCCGCACAGGCCCCGGCGCCCGCGCCCGCTCCGGAGCCCAAGCAGCCCGAGCCCGAGCCCGTCGCTGAAAAGCCGGCCGCTCCCGCCGCTCCCGTACAGCCCCGTCCCGAGCAGCCCCGACGCAGCCCCCGGTCCGGCATCGTCAACGGCTTCGGCATCGACGACGAAGACCCCTATCTGCTCGAAGACGACGAAGTGGCCGAGCGCAAGAAACAGGAGGCACGCTACAAGGAAGAGCAGGCCCGTATCCGCGAGGCCGAGCGCGTCGCCGCCGAACGCGCCGCCTACGAGGAGAAGAAGCGCCGCGCCAACCGCAAGGCCGAGGAAGAGGCCGCGCGCGTGGCCGCACGCCGCACCAAGGAGGACGCCCTTCGCCGCAGCGAGGCCGAGGAATACTCCGACGAACCCGACGACCTCGAGCTCCCCGACGTAGCTCCCAAATCAACCTTCATCGACAAACTCCGCCGCCGCATTGCCTCGCTCGTCGACGACGTAGACGGCAAAGACGACAACTCGACAGACCTCTGACCTCTCCCCCAAAAACACATACTCTCATTCCTCATCCCTTTCTCATTTCAAACACTGCAAAATGGACGCAAACGACATCATAGAAAACAACGACTTCAACTCCGCTCCCGTCGGTCCCGCTCAGCGCATCAAGGTGATTGGCGTCGGAGGCGGCGGCAATAACGCCGTGAACCACATGTACCGCCACGGCATCAAGGACGTCAACTTTGTCCTCATCAACACCGACCGCCAGGCCCTCGACGAGAGCCCGGTGCCCACCAAACTCGTCATCGGTCCCGGCCGCGGAGCCGGAGGCCGCCCCGAACGCGCCGCAAAATACGCCGAGGAGAACGCCGACAAAATCATGGAGGTGTTCGACGACAACACCGACATGGTGTTCGTCACCGCCGGCATGGGCGGCGGCACCGGCACCGGCGCCGGCCCCGTTGTGGCCCGCATCGCCAAGGAGCTCGGCATCCTCACCGTCGGCATCGTCACCATCCCCTTCCTCTTCGAAGGCCGCCAGAAAATCCTCAAGGCCCTGGACGGAGCCCGCGAGATGCAGAAGAACGTCGACGCCCTGCTGGTCATCAACAACGAGCGCCTCACCGAAATCTACAAGAACCTGAGCTTCATCAACGCCTTCGCCAAGGCCGATGACACGCTGCTCACGGCCGCTCAGTCCATCACCGACATCATCACCATCACGGGCCTTATCAACCGCGACTTCAACGACGTCGACACAACGCTGCGCGACGGCGGCACGGCCATCATCTCAACCGGCTACGGCGAAGGCCCCAACCGCGTCCAGGTGGCCATCGAAGACGCCCTCCACTCGCCCCTGCTGCGCAACACCGACATCTTCACCGCCAAGGAGCTCCTCATGGTGCTCTACGTCGACAAGGACGACGTCAACCACCCCTTCGAGATGGAAGAGCTCAACCAGCTCACCCAGTTCGTCAACAACATCACCCAGGAGGTGGACGTCATGTGGGGCCTCTATCCCGTCGAAGGCCTCGGCGACCAGGTCAAAATCACCCTCCTCGCCTCCGGCTTCGACATCTCCATCAACGACGACGACAAGGTTGCCGCCGCCGCGAACAAGAAGCAGAACCTCACTCACGACCCCGACCGCGAGCGCGAGAACGAGAAGCGCATCAAGGAGCAGTACGGCGAGGGAGCCATCAACAAGGTGAACATCCCCGGCGGCCGCGTCAAAGTCTTCTCCCCCGAAGAGCTCGACGACGACAACGCCATCGCCGAGCGCTCTCTCGACGCCTTCACGCGCCAGCGTCCCGGCATACGCACCGCCGCACCCATGCCCGCCTCAACGTCCGCCGCTTCTGCTGCCGGCGAGGATGAAAAGGCTTCCGGCGAGTCCCCGAAAAGCATCGATTTCTCAAGCATGTAACACGCCTCACCGCAGGCACTTATAACCCCCACACTACGCATTGGACCAGAACGAAAAAGAACTGACCCCGCCCTCGGCCGCCGAACAACGCTGGACAGAGATTGAATATCTGCCCACGTGGTCCGAGGAGTTTTACGACGTCTACACTGCCAAGAAGCTCGGCAAGTGGGTGATGCTCAAGACGCTCAAGAAGGAGTATCGCGACGACCCCGCTTACCAGGCCATGATTGACAAGGAGTTCGACGTGCGCTACAACCTGTCCCATCCGAACATCGTCATGGTCAACGACTATGAGGATGTTCCGACGCTGGGGCGCTGCATCATCTTCGACGACGTCTACGGCAAGAGCCTGCGCACGCTCCTCGACGAGAACGCCCTCACCGACAAGCACTACCGCGAGCTGTGCACGCGTCTGCCCCTGGCCATGGAGTACATTCAGCAGAATCATCTGGCCCACCACCCCATCCGCCCCGAGACCATCATCTTCACCGAGAACATCGGCAACCTCAAGCTCATCGACGTGGGCTTCGACCAGCAGACACGCCTCAGCCACCAGGAGACGAACACCGACCTGGTCTCCTACGGCCGCGTGATGCAGGAGGTGCTGCGCCGCACGGGGCGCCACGACCCGGTCATGAACCGCGTGGCCGCACGCGCCGCCGCCGGCGGCTTCGCCGACGTCCAGGCCATGGAGATGGCCATCGCCGGCCGCTCGGCGCGCGGTTTCTACATCGCCGCAACGGCTTTCCTCGCCGCCCTGCTCGCCGTCGTCCTCTACCTCACTTTCTCCGGCTCTCTCCCTAAATAACGTTTCCCTATCATGAGCATCTCAGTCAAAAAGAAGAATACTCCCTCAAAGTCAAAAGTGGAGATACGCCCCGTCGAGCCCCTCAAGCCCGAGCTGCGCCGCTACGTCCAGTTCGGCATCGACCTCTACCACGGCAACCCCTACTACGTGCCGCCATTGGTTTTCGACGACATCAACACCCTCACCCCCGGCAAGAACCCCGCATTCCAGTTCTGCGAGGCTCAGTCGTTCATGGCCTACCGCGACGGCGTCCCCGTCGGCGCCATCACCGCCATCATCAACCGCCACGCCAACAAGAAGACGGGCGAGAAGGTGGTGCGCTTCGGTTTCATGGACTTCATCGACGACAAGCAGGTGGTCGACGCCCTCTTCCGCGCCGTCTCCGTCTGGGGCAAGCACAAGGGCATGACCAAGATGGTGGGCCCCATGGGCTTCTCCGACCTCGACAAGGAGGGCATGCTCATCGAAGGCTTCGAGGAGATGGGCACCATGTCCACCATCTACAACTACCCCTACTACCGCGAGCACATGGAGCGCATGGGCTTCACCAAAGCCGCCGACTGGATCGAGTTCCGCATCACCATTCCCGACCGCGTGCCCGACAAATACACGCGCATCGCCGACATCGTCCGCCGCAAGTACGAGCTGGAGACGCTCACCTACACCTCGCGCAAGCGCATCAAGGAAGAATACGGCCAGGCCATCTTCAAGCTCATCAACCTCGCATACAAGGACCTCTACGGCTACGTGCCCCTCACCCAGGACCAGATCGACTACTACATCAACATGTACCTCGACATCCTCCGCCTCGAGGACGTCTGCCTCATCGTCGACAAAGACCGGAAGCTCGTGGGCGTCGGCATCTCCATGCCCTCGCTCTCGAAGGCCCTCCGGCGCTGCGAGGGCAAGCTCTTCCCCACCGGCTGGTACTACATCTACAAAGCCCTGCGCGGGGCCTCCGACGTCGTAGACCTCCTGCTCATCGCCATACACCCCGACTACCAGGGCAAAGGCGTCAACGCACTGCTCTTCTCAACCCTCCTGCCCAACTACATCGCCAACGGCTACAAGTTCGCCGAGACAAACGTAGAGCTCGAAGGAAACGAGAACGTACAGAAGCAGTGGGAATACTTCGAACGCCGCCAGCACCGCCGCCGCCGCGCCTGGACCAAAGACATCTGAAACATACGGGGCCTCTCGCGTGTTTATCATTCAGACACCCCTGCGTCCCGGCCTCCCGGCCATGAAGAAATAAAAAATACTAACAACATAAAAAACTCGAACCCTTGAAACTTTCCCATCTCCTTACAGCCGCTGCCGCCGTCCTCATCTCCGCGGCCTCCTACGCAGCAATCCCCACGGGATATTACACCTCCCTGACCGGCAAGAAAGAAGGCGAACTCAAAAGCGCCATCCACGACATCACCTCCAAGTTCACCAAGGTGTCGTCCTACGAGGCTCTGCCCCAATACTTCCAGAAGACCGACGTCTACCCCGACTCGCGGCGCTGGTGGGACATGTACTCCGATATCCCCTTCTACGCCCCCTCGTTCTCCGGCCTCAACCGCGAACACTCCTTCCCCAAATCGTGGTGGGGTGGCCTCACCGACGTGGGCGCCTACGTTGACCTCAACCACCTCTACCCCTCCGAGATGCGCGCCAACACCGCCAAATCCAACTATCCCCTCGGCGAGGTTGACCGCACCCAGAACATCAAATTCGAGGGGCGACTTCGCCCGCACCTACTTCTACATGGCCACAACCTATCAGGACCTGCGCTGGCGCTACACCTACATGGTCAACCAGAACCTCTACCCCACACTCAACACATGGTCCATCAACCTGCTGATGAAGTGGCACCGCGAGGACCCCGTCTCCCAGAAAGAAATCGACCGCAACGAGGCCGTCTACAAGATTCAGAACAACCGCAACCCGTTCATCGACTATCCCGCCCTGGCCGACTACCTCTGGGGCAACCGCCGCGGCGAAGCCTTTGACCCGGGCACAGCGCCCACGCCCGGCGGAACGCCCAACCTCATCACCCCCGTCCAGGACATGGCCCTCGAATTCGGCGAAGTGGCTCTCGGCAACTCCAACACCGCACAGCTCTTCTTCAACGGCGAGAACCTCTCCGCCCCCCTCAGCGTGCGCATCTACCGCGACACCGACAACCCCGGTTTCTTCACCCTCCCCGGCAACACCAACCCCACCTCCATCGCCGCATCGCTCGTGAACGGCGGTGACGGCTACTGGCTCAACGTCACCTACAAGCCCACCGCCCTCGGCGACCACACCGCACGCATCCTCATCAGCGGCGGCGGCATCACCGGCTCGCGCGGCATCGAGCTCCGCGGCTCATGCCTGCCCGTGCCCGAGCTCGGCGCCTGCACCGCCACGGCCGCTACGGACATCACCGCCGACTCTTACACCGCCAACTGGACCGCCCCCGAAGGCGACGTAATCGACTACTTCATGGTCACCCGCACCAAATATCTCAAGAACGGCTCAACCGAGGTCCAGTACCTCCCCGCCGAGGAGAACTCCCTCGAAATCGTCGGCTTCTCCGACTCCGAGTCCGAGACCTACACCGTCAGCTCGGTGCGCCTCGGCGTTCAGTCGCCCGCCTCTAACGTCATCACCGTCAACCACGCCGGCATCGAAGGCGTCGTAGCCGACCAGCCCCTCAGCGTATATGCCTACGAGGGCGGAATCCGCATCTTCTGCGGCACCGAGCACACCGGCCTCAACATCATGGACACCATGGGCCGCACCGTACGCGCAATGCCCGTCGTTGAGAACGGCGCCATCGTCGACCTCCCCGCCGGCATCTACATGCTCGTCACCGACCAGCGCCACACCCCCGTGAAATTCATCGTTAAATAAGGCGCCATGAAAGTCACAGACGAAACCCTCCAGATACGCGCCTGCAACGCACGCGAACCCGGCGAAGACTCCTCAGCCGTCGAGCGCATACGCTATCTGATTGTCATCATGCATCAGACCCAGCGCTCATTCGCACACCTCATCGGCCTCAACCCCACGAATCTCTCCAAGATTCTCAACGGCCGCACGCCCGTCACCACCGGCATCATCAACCGCATCCTGGTCAACACCGGCGTCAGCCGCGTGTGGCTCACCGACGGCGTCGGCGTGCCCTTCCCACAGGGAACGGGCCACGAGCCCGACGTCGTCGACGAGTCGCCCGTGCGCATGGACTTCAACCCCGAGGGCGCGCCCGTCTACGACATCGATGTCACAGCCGGCCCCTCGCCCCTCTCCGCAATGTTCACCCAGGAGCACGTCATGGGCTACCTCAACCTCCCCGGCATCAACCACGCACACCCCCTCGTGCGCGTCTCCGGCGACTCGATGGTGCCCCGAATCACCCCCAACGGATTCGTCCAGATTCGGCCCATCTCCGACCCATCCATGATTTTCTGGGGCTCGGTCTACGTCGTCGTCACCGAAGACTACCGCATGGTCAAAGTAGTGCGACGCCACCAAAACCCCGACATGGTCATTCTCCACTCCGTCAACCCCAACTACGACGACATGGACGTGCCGCGCTCCAAAATCCTGGCCCTGTACCTGGTGGAGACAATCCTCAACTATGACGTCGTGAGCCGTTAAAACTAACACTCTATCAATAAGATGATTATGAAAAAGTTAGTAATCTCCACGGGCGCCGGCATGAGCGCCGAGAGCGGCATCGCCACCTTCCGCGACGCCGGCGGCCTGTGGGAAAAATATCCCGTCATGGACGTGGCCTCCGCCGACGGCTTCGCCCGCAACCCCGCCCTCATCCACCGCTTCTACAACGAGCGCCGCCACGACCTGGTCAAGGCCCAGCCCAACGCCGGCCACCGCGCCATCGTCGAGCTCGAGAAGCACTTCCAGGTCTACGTCATCACACAGAACGTCGACGACCTCCACGAGCGCGCCGGCTCCCGCAACGTCCTCCACCTCCACGGCGAGCTCATGAAAGTGCGCGCCCTCGACGACGAGAGCCGCGTCTACTCGCTCCCGCAGGCCCTCGAAGGCTCGGAAGACCCCCTGTCAACGACCGTCGACACCGTCATCCAGGGACACCACGTGCGCCCGCACATCGTCTTCTTCCAGGAAGCCGTCCCCAACTTCGAACCCGCCGTCCAGCTCGTCGAAGAAGCCGACATCTTCGTTGTCATCGGCACATCGCTCAACGTCTACCCCGCCGCCGCACTCCTCCACTACGTGCGCCGCGGTGTGCCCGTCTACTACATCGACCCCAACCCCGCCTCCGTCCCCGCCAACGTCCACGTCATCCGTGCCGGCGCCTCCGAAGGCATGGCCGAGCTCTCACGCATACTCCTTCAGAACCCCTAATCCCACATCCCCACAATGGAAAGCAAATACAACAGAATACTGCTCAAACTCAGCGGCGAAAGCCTCATGGGCCACCAGGGCTACGGCATCGACCCCGAGCGCCTCGGCCAGTATGCCGAGCAAATCAAAGCCCTCGCCGACGCCGGCATACAAGTGGCCATCGTCATCGGCGGCGGCAACATCTTCCGCGGTCTCAGCGGCGCTGCAAAAGGCGTCGACCGCGTCACCGGCGACCAGATGGGCATGCTCGCAACAGTCATCAACTCCCTCGCCCTCCGCTCAGCCCTCGAAGGCCTCGGACAGCCCACAACTGCCTTCACCGCCCTCAACATGTACCCCATCGGCCAGTACTACTCGTCGCGCGCCGCCATCGACGCCCTCGACGCCGGCCGCGTAGCCATCATCGCCGGCGGAACAGGCAACCCCTACTTCACCACCGACACCGGCGCCGCACTCCGTGCCGTCGAACTCTCCGCCGACGTCATGATGAAAGGCACCCGTGTCGACGGCATATACACCGCCGACCCCGAGAAAGACCCCAACGCCGTCAAGTTCGAGACCATCACCTTCGACGAAATCCTCGCACGCGGCCTCCGCATCATGGACCTCACCGCCACCGCACTCTGCAAAGAGAACAACATGCCCGTCGTCGTCTTCGACATGGACACCCCCGGCAACCTCGCACGCGTCGCCGCCGGACAGAGCGTCGGCACAACCGTCACCTGCTGACAATTTCAAATTCATCACTCATCACCTAATACCTCAACCCCCTTATGACTGACCCCAAAACCTACCTCGACCCCGCCGAAGAGAAGATGGAGATGGCCGTAGCCTATCTCGAAGAAACCCTCTCGCACATCCGCGCCGGCCGCGCCAACCCCAAACTCCTCGACGGCATCCGCGTCGACTACTACGGCTCAGCCGCTCCCATCTCCAACGTCGCCAACATCTCCACCCCCGATGCGCGCACCATCGCCATCACCCCCTGGGAGAAATCCATGTTCAAAGAAATCGAGCGCGCCATCATCAACTCCGACCTCGGCGTCATGCCCGAGAACAACGGCGAAGTCATCCGCATCTGCATCCCGCCCCTCACCGAAGAGCGCCGCAAAGCCCTCGTCAAACAGTGCAACCATCAAAAAAGGCATGCCCGAAGACGTTGAAAAAGACGCCGAAGCCTCGGCGCAGAAACTCCACGACCGCTTCCTCAAGCAGATAGACACCCTCTTCGCCGCCAAAGAAAAAGAAATCCTCACCGTCTGAACCCTCCTGCGCTCCCTCCTCCTCCTTCCCCACAAAGCAACCGCCCGCGCCCCACAGTGACACAGGCGGTTGTTTTTTCTTCTGCTATATTAGGTTCGCCAATGGGGTGACGGCGTCCTCGCCGTCAGTTAAAACCTTTATTCCTATTTTTTAATCTCCTTGTTTGTAGTTATTTTAATCCCGTCCA
>SFOH01000090.1 GCA_004552485.1 Bacteroidales bacterium
GCCCTTGTTGTTGGCGAAAGCCTGCACGCCCACACTCTTGAAGCCTTCGGGGAAGGTGAGAGCGCCGGAGAGGTTACAGCCGGAGAAGGCCATGTCGGCCACGCTCACGAGAGTGGCGGGGATATTGATATCTTCGACGGGGCTGCTCATGAAGGCCTGTGTGCCGATGCTTGTGACGGCATCGCCCAGGACAACCTTTTTGAGGTTGGGGCAGTTGCGGAAGGCGTTGTTGGGGATGGCAGTCACGCCTGCGGGAACGGTGAACTCAGCGAAGCCGCAGCCATAGAAGCAGCGCTCACCCATATCTGCGATGGGAGAGGTGATGGTGACGGTTTCGAGAGCGGGGTTATTCTCGAAGTAGTTGGCGTGGATGCTGACATACTTGCCGCCGAGCACGAGAGTCTTGAGGCTCTTGAGGTTGCGGCCCAGGTCCTGGTTTTCGCCCTTCTGGTTGTTGCCGAAGCAGGCCTTACCGTCGATGGGGCGGTTGATTTCCAGGTACTCCAGGCTGTCGAGCGAGCCATCGAACTGCGCGGCGTCGAGGTCGAGGGCAGCATCGCTCTCGTCGATCACCAGGCGTTTCAGGCGCTTCAGACCGGTGCAGGAAGCAGCGGCCATAGCCTTGACGTTAGCGGGGATGTTGAACTCTTCGAGCAGAGTGTCGCCCTGCACGTCGTTGCCGTAGAATTTGGCAAGGGTTGACGGGAAGCGAACTTTTTTCAGTTTGCCGCAGTTCGAGAGACAGCCACGGCCGGCGGTTGTCACACCGTCTTCGATGTAGATCTCCTCGATGTCGGTGCCTTTGAGGGCAGTGCCGATGCTGACAACTTTGTACTCGGTGCCATTGAAGGTGAGTTTGGCAGGAACGCGGATTTTTCCGGTGAAAGCTTTGAGGGTCGGATCACCGACAGTTACTTTGGTTCCGGGCTTCTGAACGGTGAGTTCAGTGCTCTTCGCGCCTGTACCGGCTTTGTAGATCAGGCCCTCATAGACGAAGGTCTGGGCGTTGAGGGTGAGACCCGTCACGCCAAGCACGGCCACAAACGCACATCTTTTGATGAAAGTAGAAACGTTCATGTTACTGGATTGATTAGTAAATAATATAATATAATTTAGTGATTTTTAGCTTTTTACGGATTAGACCGGGCGTACATTCCATCCGGTCCGGCGCGGGGCTATTAAGGAAACGGAGCGGCACCGTTCGGGGGTGCCGCTCCGTTTATTGGAGGGATTTATGTTTCAGAGAATCAGCGGATAACGACCTTGGTGGCCTTCTTGCCCTGGCGCTTGATGTAGAGGCCGGGGGCGAGGTTGTCCTCGACCATGCGGACACCCTGGAGGTTGTAGTACTCGACGGGAGCCTGCTCAAGGTCGGTGTCAACAGTGATGTTCTCGACAGCTGTGATGTGCTCGCCATTGAACTTCCACATACCGATACCCTGCATGGGCACGAGAGCCCAGAGTCTGGTTGCCGCTCAGCTGGTAAACGACCTTGGTGTTACCTGTGGCTGCAGAGCCCCAGTTGCCGGTGCCGAAGTGGCCGGTGGAGGGCAGAGTGGCCTTGGCCACGCCGTTGGCGGCGCCGCCGGTGATGTCAACCAGGACAAGTTTACCCTGGTCCCAGCCAGAGTTGGTGGCGATGGCAGCGATGTATTTCTTCTTGCCGTAGTTGAAGACGGCTGAAGAAGAGCCCTGTTCGTTCACACCGTCAGCTTTCAGTGTCTCCAGGACAGCACCGCTGGCGTTGTGGTGGGTGGGCTTGATGGCCTTGCTGTTCAGCCAGAATGAGCCGTCAGACTCAAAGTTGGCCTCTGAAGCGAATGTTCCGGGATCAGCAACATCAACGGCAATCTTGGTGGGATTGGCCATGTTGTTCACGTCAAAGCGGTAAACGGCATCCTTGCTGGCTATGGATACGCAGTTGGGACCTGCGCCGGCGCCAAAGTTGGCCATTGCGCCGGTGAGTCCTTCATAAACCAGAGCGGGATCACCCTGACCGTTGGCGTACTTGTAGATGCGGACAACGTCAGTTCCGTTTGCACGTGTGGCATTGACCAGATAGAGGTCATTGCCCACGGCAGCGAGACCGGAAGCTATGCCATACTGTGATCCGGTGGTGAGGCCTTTCACGGAGAGATCACCCTTCTTAGCACCGGTGTTGGCGTCAACGATGGCGATGGTGGGAGTGTTGTTGAACAGGTGGGCGTTCAGCACGAGAACCAGTTGGCCGAAGCCAGATTGCCTTTGGCCTGGGAGTAGAGCCATTTCTCTTCGAGCTGACCTACCTCTTCATCGTAGGTGTAGGTGGGACCGGAAGAGATGGCGGTGCCGTTGAGGGCTACGCGAACGGTGTTGGCATCCTGTGAGGAGATGACCAGTGTGGCCGAGTGGTTGCCGCCGGCGGTGGGATGATAGTCGATGGTCACTGTGCCGGAAGCGGCCAGTGTGGAGGGTGAGACGCTGAAGTGTGAAGCGCCTCCGGGGTTAGCGGAGATAACGGGATTGGTTTCTGTGACATCGTCGGGATTCACAGGAGCGGGGCTCTGTGAGGGAACATTGCCGGTGGTGAAGTAAGCAAGACCCTGGTTGGTGGAGAGCACCCAGGCCTCGAGGTAGGTCTGACCGTCGGTGTTGATCATGATGTCACCGGTACCATTACTATTGGCGTCATCGCCCAGACCATCGGAGGGATATTTGCCAATCTCGCTGGTATTGGAGAAGTCACCGGCATTATCTTGGATGATACGCATCCGAGCATTGGCACCGCTGGCATCCGGGAACACCAGGTTGGCGGCGTACTTCTGGCCTTTCCAGTAGAACTCATGGTGGCATGAACCACGCTGGATGTCGCCGTCAAGGCTGTAGCACTGGGCTTTGGCTCCTTTAAGGCCATCGTCCCAGGTCACCCATGCGGGAACGGAGTTCTTACCGTCGATCCACCAGCCGGTGCCTTTGGGATATGCACGGATAGTGGCCATTGCGCGCAGAGCTTTACCGGCTTTGTCAAAGACGGGAGTGCTCTTGGCCGACCATGCACCGTCCTTGCGGTTATATTCCACGATGCGGGTCTGGTTGTTGTAATCCTGAGCGAAGGCGAACCAGCAGTCGGTCTTGAAATTGCCGGTCATCTCCAGGCAGTCACCCATGCGGGTAGCACCCTGGAAGTCATCGGTCTCGAAGAGCAGATAGGGCTTGGCGTTGTCGTTCTCCCATGCGTAGAGGCGCAGTTTCTTGGTGTGACCGGCAGCGTTGTCGGTAGTCATTCCGATATTGCTGGCCACGAGAACGCCGTCGATGCACTTGATGTCGGCCAATTTTGCAGCTGCGGGGATTACCACGTCGCCGTTGGAGAGGAAGCCGAGTTTTTCACCGGTCTGGGCGTTGAGCACCAGAATACGGCTACTTTCATATACACAGTAAAGTTTGCCGTCCTTATAGCAGAAGTTGCGGATCTGGGACATGTCATATCCCTTGGCACTGGCATTACCACGCTTCTTCGAGTAGTTGTACTTCTCGGTGATGCCCGACAGCGGGGGTGCGGTGACATCGGCGGTGATGTTGATCACTTTCTCCGTCGAGCCTGACTTAACGCGGACAAAGAAGGAGTAGTCCACGGCGGTGCCGCCCTGGCGGTATGTGCCGGCCTTGTCGGAGTTGGCGAAGGTGATGGTGAACGAACCGCCGGTCTTGGGCAGTGAAGAAACTGAGGTGGGGAAGCGACCGGGGGTGATGGAAGCGACGGTGATGTCAGCGCTGAGGTTCTCGCCCTTCACGGTAACGGTAGCTGTGGGATGCTCGTTCACTTTGCAGGTGAAGTGCACGTTCTGGGGATTGACGGTGATTTTGGGAGTAGCGGGAGTAGAAGGTTGTACTGCATCACATTGGGTGCAGCAACCCCAGTAGAAAGCGCCGATGTTGGCACGGCCGTTGTTTACTCCGGGCCAGTCGTAGGATGAATAACGTCCGTCCCAGTTGGGATAGCTGGAGCTGTTATAGTCGCCATAGGGGTCGTGGCAGATGAAAGAACCGCTCTTGGCCCATGCTGACGAACCATCGTTAGCGGCAATCTGGTCGGCGCGGAACACCATCACCACGTGACCGCCGGTGCCGTTGGCAAGGCAGATGATGTAGGGACGGTTGGCTTTACACTCTGTGCGCAGACGCGACAGAGAGCTCTCGAACCAGGAGCTCTTAGCTCCGTTGTTTTTATGGAAGTCATCCATCATGGTGTTGGGAGCGCCGTAGCCCCACATATAGCCGTAACCGCCGGCAACGTTGTTGGAGTAGCCCCAGTAACCGCCCTGTCCCGAGATGTACTTGTTAAATGTGTAGCCGGAGACTGAGGTGTACGCTTTGGAGATGAACCATGAGTAGTTGGTACCCTTGGCGGGGTTGGCCGACGAACGGGAGGATGTCCATTTCTCTTTACCCTTGAACTTGCCGTACCATGCCAGCATCATGCAGGATGATGTGGGGGCGCAGCAGATGTAACCGTAGGCATAGGGAGAGCCGTCGCAAGCGGGGGTGTCCCACACCTGGTTGATGTAGGGGATGGCGGTGAGGCCGATGTCGTTACCCTTCTTGGGAGCGCCTTTGGTGCGGCCGTCCATGCCGTCCATGTTGTTCTCCAGGGCCTGTGCTTCTTCCTGAGTCATCTTGGTGTAGTCGGGGCGAACCGAGCCCATGAAGTCGTCGACGCTCTTGACACCGATGCGGGCGGCGCCGGCCTTATAGAGGCTGCGCACCTTGGCGGGAGCGCCGGCGCGCACGCTGCCGGAGTATGTGGCAGTCGTGACACCGCGGAGGTCGCCGGTGGCATAGGCCACGGTGAGGACGTTGCCGTCAATCTCGGCGCTCACGGGAACGGACTCGCTGTGGCCTACCAGAACCTGCTGGTTGGCGCCTTTGTATGACATCTTGACAACGGTGGCACCTTTCACCTGAAAGTCGTTGACGCGCTCCGAGCGGGTTACCACCAGTTCCTCTGAGTTGTCAGCCCAGCTGATGGAGTTGACCTGTCCCAGGGGATAGACTGTGCGTGATGCCTTGTCGTAGGAGGCGGCATCGCCGTTGATGTACTGCAGAGCCAGCTTCTTGCCGTCCGGCGACCAGATGGCGCGATAGCCGCCGCCTTCGGC
>SFOH01000052.1 GCA_004552485.1 Bacteroidales bacterium
GACGACGGCCTCCGCTACTGGGACCTCGTTCGCTGGCACCAGCTTGACAAACTTGACTTCTCCGTTAACCCCAAAATCACACAGGGTGCTTACTGCGCAAACGCTCCCATCTCCTGCGCTGCCGGTGACATCGACGGTTACGTAAACTGCACATGGGGCCAGAACCGCAAGTTTGAAGAGAAATATTACCTCTATCCCATCCCCTCCGGCCAGATTCAGCTGAACCCGGCTCTGGAGCAGCAGCCTCTTTGGAAATAATCACCCCCCGTACTAAGGAGACGGATTAACGCCCGCACACACGGCGCGTTCAACCCACTCTCCCACGTACACAACCCACTCGCAGCGGGCGCCTCTCCGGCGCCCGCTGTTCTCTTTTGGCCGGTCAAACTGAAATTCCGGTGCATGAATTAATCAAAATTCCCTTTACATTCACGGCGGCGAGGACGCCGCCGCTCCCGGCAATGCTCCTCGGTGACGGCGGCGGGAGTGACGGCGAGGACGCCGCCGCTTTAGAACCAATATTTCAGGCGCAGGCTGAAATACTTATGTTCTGCCGCAATTCTGCATTTACAGAATTCTCCGTTCAATCTTAGCTCTTTGTTTTGACTTCTCAAGAATAATTTGTAATTTTGTCCGCATAAGCCATTGTACCCATAAACTATCGTAATGTCCTATGAAACAAAACCTTACCAAACTATTTGCCTTTTTGCTCTGCTTAATAGGCGCCACAGTTCCCGGCATGCAGGCTCTGGAGATTGACCATTTCGCCAATCCCACCATAAACTCCAATGCCCCCGACCCGTCGGTCATGAGGGCTCCCGACGGCATGTTCTACCTCAGTTCAGGCTCGGCGATATGGAAATCGCCCAACCTTACCGACTGGACCTGGGCACGCTGGGCCTTCGAAGGCGAAGGCACTCAGGAGCCCGGTGATGGCCATCTGGGCATAAAAGGCGACGTCTGGGCCAGCGACATCAACTACATCAACGGCAAATATGTGATGTATTTCGCCATCTCGGTGTGGGGTGGGGAATGGGACTGCGGTATCTGCGTGGCCACCTCCGACAAGCCCGAAGGCCCCTACACCTGGCAGAAAAAACTCTTCAACAGCCGCGAGATAGGCGTGCAGAACAGCATCGACCCGTTCTACATCGAGGACAACGGCAAGAAATACCTGTTCTGGGGCAGTTTCAGCGGCATTTTCGGCGTTGAGCTGTCCGACGACGGCCTCAGCGTAGTGGGCGAGAAGAAACAGATTGCCGGAAAAGGCTTTCCGGACGGCATCGAAGCCACCTGCATATACAAGCGCAACGGCTACTACTATCTTATCGGCAGCCGCGGGTCCTGCTGTGAAGGCCTGAACTCCACCTACAACCTGTGCGTAGCGCGCGCCACCAGCCTCTTCGGCACCTACACCAACAAGTGGGGCAGCCATGCCATGTACAACTACTACGAGCCCCTGCTCCAGAGCAACGACAGCGTGAAAGGTCCCGGCCACTGTTCTGAAATGATTGAGGATGACCACGGCCAGACCTGGCTTTACTACCACGGCTATGAAAGCTCTCACCCCGACGACGGCCGCCTCGGCTACCTCGGAAAAGTGGACTGGGTGGATGACTGGCCCGTTATGGGCACCTATCCTGCCACCGGCGGTGTGAAGCCTTATATCCGGCGCTTCGAAAGCAACGACATACGCGAACGCTGGAGCTACTGCGATGCCCGCGGCACGCGCCACAAACCCGGTTTCGACGCCGGCAAAGTCACCTCCATCGCCTACCGCGACGGCAAGCTTTATTGCGTCTACGATCACAGCTCCATAAAGGTGCTGGACGCACAGAGCGGACAATATCTGCGCGACCTGCCTGCGGGCGATGTGGTGCGCGGCGGCGAGCGCGTTCTCAGCAGCGTGCGCGAATATCAGGGCGGAATCATTGCCTGCAACATGGCTGTCCCCGGTCAGGAGCTAAGGATTTACTACTGGTCGGGAGATTTTGCCGCACCGCGACTGCTGATGTCGACCACGGACCTGAAGAACTGCTCACGCCTGGGCGAGAACATGGACGTGGGCTCGGGCTGGGGCGACACATGGATTGCCTTCGCCAACGACAACGGCTCGGAGTCGGCCCTGGTGGAATTCCACGACAACAACGGCACCTGGACCTCGAACCGCGAGCGCATAACCTCCAACGGCTCGGACAACTGCCGCATCGGAGACAACGCCAGGGCATGGATGTGTGGCGGCACATGGTGGTTTGGCGGCAACAACATGGGCGCCGGCTACTTTGGCCGCGGCAACGGCACCATCAACCCCAATCTCTGGGTGCCCGGCCTGGGCAACTGGGGCTCTGAGCACAAAGAGCTTTTCTATGGCCTCCACAAATATGCCCTGAACTTTGTGTTTGACGGCAAGAGCAACGGCCGCATCCGCTTCCTGTGCGACGACTCCGGCAACTACAACTCTACCTCCTCCGTGGGCACATGGCCGGCCTCGGGCCTCGGCGGTCAGGAAAACACCACCGGCGAGTGCGAGCTGTGTGTCAACAGCGACGGCAAAAGCTATATTGAGATATGGGCCTGCTCGGCAAACCAGGGCCTGATGTACCTCACCCACAACAATCCTCCCGAGACAAGCACGGAGCCTTCCGTCACCGCCAATCCCGCGCGGCTGGACCTGAACGCCCACATCAACGACATTGCGGAAGGCAAGATAACATTCTCGGGCCGGAATCTTGACAACAAGGAGCTGTATCTCACCCTCAGGGACGACAATGCCGGCGTCTTTGCGCTGTCACAGAACGTGCTGCAGCCGGCAACCGGCAACAACACCGTGACCGTGAGCTACAACACAAGCAAGGCGGGCAGCCACAACGCCAGCATCGAGGTGCGCGTCGACGACGTGGTGCGCTGCACGGTGCCCGTCAGCGGCAAATGCACAGTCTATACGCCGTCCTATGCCATCGACAAGATGGAAGAGCTGTGGAGCTACTCGGTCAACAAGGGCAATCTTGGCCAGACCGGCTGGTTCGACAACAACGGCATCACCCGCGACATGTGCGCCGTCGGTACCAATCTCTACGTGCTCAATTACAACAGCAGCTCCATCACCATCCTCGACGGCAAGACCGGTCAGACCAAGGGAAATCTCAGCGCTGCCGGCATCTCCGGCGGCAAGATTGCCCTCGCGGCCATCAAATCGCTTGGCGACAAGGTGATAGGCTGCAATATGGCTGAAGCCAACGACGAGCTGCGCGTCTACATCTGGGACAACGACAACGCCACGCCCCGGCTGCTCTTCTCTACCACCGACCACGGCGGCGTGGAAGTGGGCCGCAGCATGGCCACCTACGGCGACATGAACAACGGCATCATCGCCCTCGGATACGGTCAGGCCCCGAAGAACCAGAACATCCAGAAGGTTGTCTACTTCACCGTCGAAAACGGCAACGTCAACACCACCGCCAACGTGCGCGACCTCAGCGCCAACTACACGGGCGGCAATTCTTCCAACCAGCACGTGATGTTCGACTCCGATATGTCCTTCTGGCTCAGCAACAAGGACACCTATCCCATGCACTTCGGCAATGACGGCACGCTGATTGAGAAAGTGGAGAGCGGCCTTGACGGACAGCGTTTCGGCGTGGGCAACGACCTGTTCACCTATGCCGGCCACAAATACCTGGCCATCACCACCACCCTTGGCAGCAGCAGTCAGGCCGCGTGGGGCAACGCAACCCTCGAGCTCCTGGACATCTCCAACGGCCTGGGCGGCGCCACACACCGCGGCCGTTATCCCTACGACGGTCTCGGCCCGGACAACTGGGGCACCGTCGGCAACACCGCCATCTGCCACAGCATCAGCGATCTGGGCAACGAGCTTTACCTCTGGATTATGGTGCCCAAGCAGGGCATAGCCGCCTACTACAACTCCGACGGCTACCGCCCCAACGGCGCCGAAAACATCAGCGTTGACGACGCCGATGCCGACGCTCCCGCGGTGTACTACAATCTGCAGGGCGTGCGCATGAACGCGGAGAATCTCACCCCCGGCCTCTACATTCGCCGTCAGGGCTCCGTCACCACCAAAGTCCTGGTGAAGTAATTTAAGTTTTGCAAGTTTTTCAACTTGCTGCAACTTAAGGTTTAGGGGTTTATATGTTTACCGGTTTAGGCCAAAGTGTTAACCGCCGGGATAAACTTATAAACAGCGCGAAGCGCGATAAACCTATAAACTTCAAGTTTTCAAGTCGATTACGACTTGCGAAACTTGAGTGAAGTAACATAAGGCAGAGGCCCCCGGGGCGGCGCAGCCCGAACCGGTAGCCTCAGCCACGATAAGCCGACGGCCGGCCCGTTCTGTCAGTCAGTTCTCCTGATTGCGGAACAGGCCGGCCGCCGTTTTTCAACGCAATTTCAACTCTTTTAACGGTGCGACCGATTTTGCGTTTGGTCAGTTGCAAAAGATTTACTAATTTTGTTGATTGAATAAAAAGAACCATAACGGAGACTCGTTCCGCATAGTCTGCACAGACGGCCGGCTCTGCCCTCTCTCATCCTCATTCATGCTGCGGACGGCGAACACCCCTCTCACGCGGACGGCGAACTCTCCCCCTCTTAATATTTCAGACACGATGAAAAAGATAATTTTTGCAATAATGGCCGTTGCGGCAATGATGCTTGCCGGCGCCGCTCAGCTCAGCGCCCAGGAAAAGCCCACCGAAGGCCTGCTTGTCACCATGCCCGTGCCTCCATCCTACATGACCGGCCTACAGCAGCGTTCAAGTTTTATCATCGACAAATTCTGGGACACGTTCAACCCCAAAAGCTCGTTCTCGAGCCTGGAGAAACTGGACCGCACACTCGACCAGTTCTTCTCAATCGCCCCCTACGCCAGCGCCGACACCGTCTACGCCTCCGTCCATAAGCTCATCGACAAGGTGGGCAAAGCCAAGGCCGACAACCTCATCATCCTCGCACGCATCGCCGAGAGCAAGATTGCTTCCGACACCTCCGAATACATCTCCGAGGAACTCTACCTGCCCTTCGTCGACGCCGTCGCCAACAACAAAAAGGTCAAAGGCGCCGAGAAAGCGCGCTATCAGGCCCAGTTCCGCCAGCTCCAGAACTCCATGGTCGGCAAAAACGCGCCCGACTTCGAGTTCACCCGTCCCGACGGAACTCACGGCCGCCTCTCCGACGTCAAGGCCAACAACGTGGTGCTCTTCTTCTACGACCCCGACTGCTTCGACTGCCGCCTGGCCAAGACGCGCCTCGCCGCCGACATCGCCGTGCCCACCTACATCAACGCCGGCGTCCTCTCCATCGTCGCCATCTATCCCGGCGACCCCTCCGACCCCGAGTTCATCGAAAACGCCAAGGAGCTGCCCGAGAACTGGGTTGTCGGCGCCTACCCCGATGCCGACCGCCTCTTCACGATGCGCACCCAGCCTCAGTTCTACTACCTGGACAACACCGACGGCCAACGCGTAGTCAAGGTCAAGGACATGCCTGTTGACAACATCATCAACACCTTCAACATGATCCTCAACAACGCCCTCCAGAAGGCCTCGACCACCACTCCCGCTCCCGCCGCCGAAGCGCCGGCAACCGAAACACCCGCCGAAGCTCCCACGGCAAACTAACCCCCAAAGACTAAGACACTTATGAAGATTGCAGTTCTCATCTCAGGCGGCGTCGACAGCGCCGTGGCCGTGCACCGACTCGTGGAGCAGGGCCATGACCTGCATCTGTTCTACATACGCATCGGCCGCGACGACGACGAGGGCGGCTGCTCCGCCGAGGAAGACATCGAGATGTGCCAGTGCATCGCCGCCCGCTACGGCCTCCCCCTCGAGGTGGTCTCGCTCCACCAGGAATACTGGGACAACGTCATGGAATACGCGCTGAAGACCGTGCGACAGGGCCTCACCCCCAACCCCGACATCATGTGCAACCGCATGATCAAGTTCGGATTCTTCGAGCAGCGCTGGGGCCACGAGTTCGACCTCACCGCCACCGGCCACTATGCCACCACCGTCGAGCGTGACGGCCTCAAGTGGCTGGGCACCGCCGTCGACCCCGTCAAGGACCAGACCGACTTCCTGGCGCGCATCACCTACGACCAGCTCAAGCACCTCATCTTCCCCATCGGCGACATGCCCAAGGCCCGCGTCCGCGAAATCGCCATCGAGACGCACCTCCCCAACGCCCTGCGCAAGGACTCCCAGGGCATCTGCTTCCTCGGAAAAATCAACTACAACGACTTCATACGCCGCCACCTCGGCGAGAAACCCGGCGCCATCATCGAGATCGAGACCGGGCGCAAGCTGGGCGAGCACCGCGGCTACTGGTTCCACACCATCGGCCAGCGCAAAGGCCTGGGCCTCAGCGGCGGACCGTGGTTCGTGGTGCGCAAGAACATCCACGACAACGTCATCTACGTCTCGCGCGGCTACGACACCGAGAAACAGTACGGCCGCGAGCTGCGCCTCACCGAGATGCAGTTCATCACCGCCGACCCCTGGGGCGACGAGTGCACCGCCGTGCCCATCCGCTTCAAGAACCGCCACGCCCCGGCCTTCACCGAGGCCACCCTCACCCGCCTCGACGACGGCGACTACGTGATCGAAAGTGCCGAGCGCGTCCAGGGCATCGCCCCCGGACAGTTCGGCGTAATATACACCCCCGACGCAAAAATCTGCCTGGGGTCCGGAATCATAACACTGTAACTACCAGATGAAAGACAACCGTGTGAAACTCAGAGTGATGGGCATCAGCTACAGCCCCATGCAGAGCGGCGCCTTCGCCCTGCTGCTGGCCGTCGAGGGCGACTCGGCCCTGCGCATCCCCGTGGTCATCGGCCCCGCCGAGGCACAGGCCATCGCCATGCGCCTCGAGCACAAGACCTCGCCGCGCCCAATGACCCACGACCTCTTCGCCTCATTCGCCCAAGCCTTCGGAATACGCCTCCTCGAGGTGTTCATCTACCGCTTCGAGGACGGAATCTACTCCTCCGAGATGACATTCTCCGAGGGCGACCGCACCGTCAAACTCGACGCACGCACCTCCGACGCCATCGCCGTCGCCATGCGCACCGGAGCGCCCATCTACACCACCCCCGACATCGTCGACGAGACGGGCATCGAGCTCCAGGAAATCAGCACCGATTCCTCGGAACACGACTCCGACGACGACTCCGACAACTCCGGCGCCGATTCCTCCTTCACCTTCCCCGAATCCCCCGACACTGACACCCTCCTCACCGACGCAGCCCTGGAGTCCATGTCCCTCGAGGACCTGGAAGCCCTCCTCGCGCGCCTCACCGAGGATGAAGCCTACGAGGACGCCGCGCGCGTCTCCTCAGTCCTCAACCGCCGCAAATCCTCCGGCGCATGACCCTCCACCCCCTTGATTCTCAAACCCTGTCAATCTTAAAACCAATATCATATAAAAATGAAAGGAATTAAAACACGCCTCTCGCTCCTGGGTTTCCTGGAGTTTGCCGTCTGGGGCTCCTACCTGGTCTCCATGAGTATGTACCTCGGCGCCGCCGGCCTCGGTCAACAGATTTTCTGGTTCTACACCGTCCAGGGCCTCGTCTCACTGTTCATGCCCGCCATCGTGGGCATCGTGGCTGACCGCCTCATTCCGGCCCAGAAAATGATGAGCCTCTGCCACTTTCTGGCCGGTGGCTTCATGATTGCCGCCGGATGGTACGGCATGGACTGCGCCGTCTCCGGCGCCCCGGTCTGCTTCGGCACACTCTTCACTCTCTACACCATCTCCGTGGCTTTCTTCATGCCCACCATCGGCCTCAACAACTCCGTGGCCTTCAACGCCCTGGAGAAAGCCGGCCTCGACACCGTCAAGGACTTCCCGCCCATCCGCGTCTGGGGCACCGTCGGATTCATCTGCGCCGAGCTCATGGTCAACTTCGTGTCCATCAACGGCGTGACACTCCAGCACAGCTACACCCAGTTCTTCGCCTCCGGCATCATCAGCCTCGTCCTGGCCTTATACGCCCTCACAATGCCGGGCTGCCCCGTCAAGAAGAGACGGCCCGGCGACGAGAAACAGTCCGTGGCCGAGGCACTCGGCCTCAACGCCTTCAAACTCTTCAAACAGAAGAAGATGGCCATCTTCTTCATCTTCTCAATGCTCCTGGGCGTCAGCCTCCAGCTCACCAACGCCTACGGCACGCCCTTCATCGAGCAGTTCCACAAGGCCGGCTTCAGCGACATCTTCGCCGAGAACCCCACCGCCCTCATCTCCCTGTCGCAGTGCTCCGAGGCCCTCTGCATCCTGGGCATCGGTTACTGCCTCAAACGCTTCGGCATCAAGGGCGTGATGATGATGGCAATGTTCGCATGGGTCCTCCGCTTCGGCTTCTTCGGCATCGGCAGCACCGGTTTCCCCGGCTACATCTTCCTCATCCTCAGCTGCATCGTCTACGGCGTGGCCTTTGACTTCTTCAACGTCTCCGGCGGCATCTACGTTGACCAGCAGACGGACGTTAAGACGCGCTCCTCGGCACAGGGCCTGTTCATGCTCATGACCAACGGCATCGGCGCCTCTCTGGGCACCTTCATCGCCGGCAAATACATCTTCACACCCCGCATCGAGGCCCCCGGCGAGACCGCACAGCAGATCCTCGCCGGCTTCCACGAGTCATGGCTCATCATGGCCGCCTACGCCCTGGTTGTCTTCATCGCCTTCGTCTTCATCTTCAAGGATGACCACAAGGTCAAAAATGCCAAAGGCGAGGCCATGCTCCAGGCCAAGGAACACGCCGACGCCGGCGGCATGGCCGACGCATGATACGCTTCTACGCACCCGAGATACAGACCACACTGACGTTGCCGGAGGCTGACTCCGGCCACGCAGTGCGCGTTCTGCGTCTGCGTGCCGGCGACGAACTCCAGGCCGTCGACGGGCGCGGAAATCTCTTCCGCTGCCGGCTCCTCGACGAGAACCATCGCCACGCCGCCGTCGAAATCCTCGAGATGACGCCCCTGCCTCCAGTCTGGGACTACCAGCTCACCGTCCTCGTCGCCCCCACCAAGAACATGGACCGCATGGAGTGGCTCGTCGAGAAACTCACCGAGATCGGCATCAACCGCTTCGTCCCCGTCCGCTGCGCCCGCTCCGAGCGCAAGGAGGTGAAGGTCGAACGCCTGCGCAAGATCGCCGTCTCGGCCATGAAACAGTCGCTCAAGGCCACGCTTCCCGCCATCGACGAGATGACGCCGCTCAAAACGGCGCTCGCCTCCGTCACCGCCGCCCAGCGCTTCATGGGTTACTGCTCCGACGCCGTCGAGCGCCGCCTCCTCGCTCCCTCGCTGCGTCCCGGCTCGGACGTCGCCATCCTCATCGGCCCCGAAGGCGACTTCTCCCCCGAAGAGGTCGCCCTCGCCATCGATGCCGGCTTCGTCCCCGTCACCATGGGCGACAACCGCCTGCGCACCGAGACAGCCGCCCTCGTCGCCGCCGACACCGTCCACATCATCAACCAACTCACCTGACAATGAACACCTTACAATATCTCCAGACATCTCCCACGCGCAACTTCTTCCTCATGGCCGGCCCCTGCGTCATCGAGGGCGAAGAGATGGCCCTCGACATCGCCGCTCAGATCGCGCCCGTCTGCCGACGCCTCGGCATCCCCTACGTCTTCAAGGGCAGCTACCGCAAGGCCAACCGCTCGCGCATCGACTCCTTCACCGGCATCGGCGACATTCAGGCCCTGCGCATCCTCGACAAAGTGCGCACCGAGTTCTCCATCCCCGTCGTCACCGACATCCACCTGCCACAGGAGGCCGAGATGGCCGCGCAATACGTTGACATTCTGCAGATTCCCGCATTCCTCTGCCGCCAGACCGACCTCCTCGTCGCCGCCGCACGAACCGGAAAGATGGTGAACATCAAGAAAGGCCAGTTCCTCAGCCCCGAAAGCATGCGCTTCGCCGTCGAGAAAGTGCGCGACGCCGGCGGCACCATGGTGGCCGTCACCGAACGCGGCACCACCTTCGGCTACGGCGACCTCGTCGTCGACTACCGCGGCATCCCCACCATGCAGCGCACCGGCGTCCCCGTCATCATGGACGTCACCCACTCGCTCCAGCAGCCCAACAGCGGCAGCGGCGTCACCGGCGGCCGCCCCGAGATGATCGAGACCATCGCTCGCGCAGCCATCGCCGTCGGCGCCGACGGAATCTTCATCGAGACACATCGCAACCCCGCCGTGGCCAAGAGCGACGGCGCCAACATGCTCGCCCTCGACAAACTCCCCGCCCTGCTCGAGCACCTCACCGCCCTGCGCATGTGCGTCAACAAGTTCTGACCCCGCATTTCCACACGAATTTCCCGAAAAAAATCCTCACTCCTCAAAACCCACCCCTTTTTCACCCCATCATGCGTCTGAAAGCAACCCTTCTCTGCGCCGTCCTCGCCGCCCTCTCCCTGTCGGCGTTTCAGCCCGTCGACAACCCCATGACCCGCGCCGTCCTCAAAGTCTACGAGGAACAGCTCAAGGCCGACCCCACCGACTGGGACACATGGCTGCGCGCCGCCAACGAGTACTACACCCACAGCGAATATTCCCGCGCCCTCAACGACGTGGACAACGCCCTGAAATACATCCCCGCCGACAACAAGGACGACCGCTTCCGCGCTCTCATGCTCCGCGCCTCCATCTACCAGCAGACCGGTCAGAAAGAGCCCGAGCTCACCGACCTCAACTCGGCCGTCGCCATCGACCCGACCTCGTATGTCGCTATCTATCAGCGCGCAAACTGCCTCTATGAGCTCGAGCGCTATGCCGAGGCCAAGACCGACTACAAACGCCTCCAGGCCATGAACTCGCGCTCCGTCGAGGCCCTCGTCGGACAGGCTCGCATCGCCGTCAAGGAGAACAACCTCGGCCTCGCCAACGAAATGCTCGACCAGGCCGTCGCCATCGACCCCAACAACGCCGACTACTACGTGCGCCGCGCAACCGTACGCCGCTCCATGGGCAACCACCGCGGCGCCGTCGAAGACCTCCTCCTCGCGCTCAGCACCGACGCCAACAACGAGCGCGCCACACGACAGCTCATCGAATACTCCAACACCAACTATCAGGACGTCATCACCGGCCTCACCGCCGCCATCGAGCAGGCCCCCAACGTGGCCATGTTCGTCTACCTGCGCGCCACAATCGCTCAGACACATTTCCACTACACCGCCGCCCTCGAAGACTATCAGCGCATCCTCGACCGACAGCTCTCCACCTACAACGGCATCTACGCCTCCATGGCTCAGTGCCAGCTCGCACTCTGCCGCTATGAGCAGGCCCTCGACAACGTCGACCGCGCCATCTCCCTCGACAAAGAAGACGCCGACCGCCTCGTGCTCAAGTCGCAGATACTCCGCGCCCTCGGCCGCACCGACGAGGCCGTCACCGCCGCCGCCCGCGCCACCGTCCTCGCCCCCGGACAGAGCGTGCCCCTCACCGAGCTCGGCCTCTGCTACGCCGCTCAGCAGAAGTATGACCAGGCCGTCGAACTCTTCGGCGAAGTGTCCATGAACAACCCCGACCAACCCGAGAGCTTCATGCTCCGCGCATGGCTCATGGCCGCGCACCTCCACCAGCCCGTCGCCGCCGCCGGATTCTACAACCATGTCGCCGACCTCCCCCTCGACTACAAAGACATCAACTCGCTGCGCGGCTTCGCCCTCCTCTTCAACGGCCACAACCTCGAGGCCCGCGACTGGATAGAGCTCATCATCAACACCGTCCCCGACAACGACGGCTTCATCAACTTCATGGGCGCCTGCTTCTACGCCCAGGCCGCCGCCGGCGCCCCCGACGCCGCCGCTCCCGCCGACTCCGAAGACACCGCCCGCGCCCTCTCGTGCATGGAACGCAGCCTCAACCTCGGCTACGCCAACCGCTACGACTGGACCGCCAACAACGACGGCCGCATCACCGTCGCCCCGCTCCGCACCCTCCCCGCCTTCACCGCCCTCCTCGACCGCTTCTCCCACCTCTTCAACTAACCCCCGCGCCCACCGTGCCGTGAGCCCGCGGCTCACGGTCCCCCAAAAAATTACCCCCTATGAAAAAGCTGCTTATCATCATCCTGCTGGCCATGGCCGGCGCCATCGGCGCCACGGCCCAGGAGGCCACCGTCAAGAGCTTCGAGACGGCACCCATGGACGTCACCGCCCAACAGTATGCCCGCCTCGACCTCCATGGCGAGAAGTGCGCCGTCGTCAAAGTGCGCGTCATCGCCGACGGCGTCGCCTTCAAAGGCAACCTCATAGGGGGACCCGTCGAAAACCCCGGCGAATACTGGGTCTACCTCACCGGTGGCACCAAGCAGGTGCAGATTCTCTCGCGCTCCTTCCTGCCGTTTATGTACTACTTCCCCGAGCCCCTGCAGGGCGGCGTCACCTATGTCCTCACCCTCCTCGCGCCACAGGCCGCCGGCGGCAGTGCGCCCCAGGGCCCCGTCGCCAACTTCCTCGTCCTCAAGGTCGCGCCCGCGTCGGCACACGTCACTGTCGACGGCAAAGAGCGCATGGTCAACAACGGCGTCGCCACCGTCAAACTCGACGCCGGCACCCACACCTACCGCGTCGCCTCGCTCGGCTATGCACCCCAGGAAGGCACCGTCGTCATGGACGGCAAAAAACTGACGCGCACCGTGACGCTCGTCTCCACCATGCCCACACTCACCGTGACCACCGCCACCCCCGGCACAGAAATATTCGTTAACGACGAACGAAAAGGCACCGACCGCTGGAGCGGCCAGCTCCTCCCCGACAACTACACCGTCGAAGGGCGCCTCGCCGGCCACCGCACCTTCAGCCGCTCCCTCACCCTCGCCGAGAGCCACAGCCAGACCGTCGCCATCCCCGCGCTCACCGCCATCACCGGCACCCTGAGCGTCGACTACACCCCCGTCGACGCCACCATCACCATCGACGGCCGCGCCGCCGGCACCACCCCCAACGTCATCACCGACCTCCCCGTCGGCACCCACTCCGTCACCATCTCCGCCCCCGGCTACACCCCCGCCACCCTCACCGCCACCGTCGCCGAATCCTCTACGCCGACGACATCGCCCTCACCAAAAAATATGACTTCTTTAAAGACTCCTCCACAGGGAAATACGGTTACAAACACAACGGCCGCGTCGTCATCCCCGCAAAATTTGATGATGCCTGGCCTTTCAGCGAAGGCCTTGCCTGGGTGAAAATCAACGGCAAATATGGCTATATCGACAAGACGGGCACCGTCGTCATCCCCGCAAAATTTGATGATGCCAGGTCTTTCAGCGAAGGCCTTGCCTGTGTGAAAATCAACGGCAAATATGGCTATATCGACAAGACGGGCACCGTGGTCATCCCCGCAAAATTTGCTATTGTCTGGTCTTTCCAAGAAAACCTGGCCATGGTGATAATCAACGGCAAATATGGCTATATCGACAAGACGGGCACCGTGGTCATCCCCGCAAAATTTGATACTGCCTGGGATTTCAGCGAAGGCCTGGCCAGTGTGAAAATCAACGGCAAATATGGCTATATCGACAAGACGGGCACCGTCGTCATCCCCGCAAAATTTGATAATGCCTGGTATTTCGACAATGGAAAAGCTCCGGTGGAACTCAACGGCCGCGAGTTCTACATTGATCGCAACGGCAACGAGGTGCCGGAGTAATGACGCCACCCGGCCTCAAATGCCGGCGTCATGGTGGGGGCGACGGCTTCCAAGCCGTCGGCTAATTAAATGATAGTCAATGTTTAGCGAGAAAAGGAGGCTTATGACGGACTCGCGAAGCAGGACGGCGTTAGCCCGTCCGTCAGTGGTAGCCAGGGTGTGCAGGCTGCGCAGAGCGCTGC
>SFOH01000053.1 GCA_004552485.1 Bacteroidales bacterium
CGCCGCCTCGACATACTCGTTCGGTGGAGATGGTAAAGCCGTCCCCTTGATATCTTTCTCGTAGATTAAGCCTCTTTGTCCCGTGCGAAGGATAGCCTCACCTCGCAACTCGCTCCAGCTCGTCCTCGCCGTACCTACCTCGGCGAAACCTTCCACCGTCTCGCTCCCTGCCGTACTCTCCACATGGATGGCGGGTGTGTAGGTCGGCGAGAGGGTGTAGCTAGATGGTGTGGTGGGTGCTGTCTGACCTACCACATCCCAGCCCGCCGCCTCGACATACTCGTTCGGTGGAGATGGTAAATCCGTCCCCTTGATATCTTTCTCGTAGATTAAGCCTCTTTGTCCCGTGCGAAGGATAGCCTCCCCTCGCAACTCGCTCCAACTCGCCCTCGCCGTACCTACCTCGGCGAAACCTTCCACCGTCTCGCTCCCTGCCGTACTCTCTACATGGATGGCGGGGCGGTAATCGCTCGCACGAGTTGCAGACAGATCCGTATAGGACATCGCCAGAGAGCTAATAATATCCATATCCGTCTCGCCGTCTGTCATTCCACCCCAGATATACCTCGTTTTAACCCCACGCTTCCCATCCGCGTAACAATCGACGACGAGGGAGGGAACGGCGGCGTACACTACCCCCAACTGGATGGGTTGGAGGATTGCATCCAACATGAGGCGCACGGATGCTGGAAAAGAATCCACAATGCGTCGCGCTAGGGAGTCGTAAGAGAATGCCCAATCCAAGACATTCCCATCGTCATCGCGTCTGGGATAGTCGAGATGAGTTGCATACGCAACGACGTAAACGAGTCCGCACGAGGTGTCGCCGCCACAACCGCCCGCCCCGCCGCACGGGCAGTCGGTGCTACACTCCGTCGAAGCGCATGTGCGCCCGCCTCTGTCAACTGAGATGTAGACGACAATCTGCTCGGGTGACTCTGGGAGGATGTTGAGTGTACCATCCGTTACCTCCAGCTTCACCACGATGCCGCTCGGGCACGCCTCCTGTAAGTGTTTGGCAAAAGCGGCTTCCGTCATAACGCGGCGGGTTGTGATAATATCCACGTAGAGGGCGCGTAGCTCGTCTGTTGTGTAATAACGCACATCGTCGTATCCGAGGCGGTCTAACAGCTCTATCAACTCCACACGCGCCATCGTTGCGGGGTTGATCGCCGCCTCAAAGCAACTCGCCACATCCTCGAAAAGGCGATCTAGCACGGTAGAATACGCACGCGCCAGAGCGATGAAGTCTTCCGTATCCGCCCAATAGACGGGTATGTTCTCAGCGTATTTCGTTACAAGTGCCATTACTCTATCACTCCCACTTCGACAAAGCCCTGTCCCTTATGTACGAACATGGTGGAGGTGCCGCGTGAGTACATCCACGGGTTCTCGTTCGCGCGGAATACGGAGCTCGACTCCGTCATCGTGTAGGCGATGTCAAATATCATCCGCTTGAGGAGGTAGTTGTAATAGCCGATGCCGACGTTCACCAGCTCGGGGTGGTCTTTCTTCACGCCGTTGAGTGCGACAAGATGGTCGAATGGGCTGTACGTGTACCAATATCGCCCACCCTCAATCTTGCCTCTGGTCGTGCGCGTGAACAATCCCTCGTCCCCCACTTTCTCAAGATAGGCGTCCGTCGCGGCGCATATCGCCTCGCCAAGCGCGGGTGTGTACTCCTTTCCTTCCTCCAACTCCAATCTAAAGTGGAAATCGATCGGGCGGGCGTCGGCGCCGACCACATGCACGTGGTGTCCGATGGGGATGTGCCCCATGCCGAACCCCCTTTCATCCTGTGGGTCGAGCCACTGGGCAAGGGCGGTGCGTTCCTCTTGCGTAGCACAACGCAACCTCCCCGCATCCTCTTTCCTAAAGTGTTGATGATAGGGTACGACGAAGACACGCCCACAGCAACGCGACAGCGGATAGACTTGCACGCCATAGAAAGATTGATTGCCTTCCTCGGCGTAGACGTTGAGGACGAGATCGACGTACTCCAGAAGACTGCCGCCAACCGCAACCTTTTGCGCACGGAGGATTCTCTCGCGCAAGCTATCATCCGACTCGACATCGCGCCCCGCCTCGTAGAGCGTACCAAACACAACACTCTCAAGCGCGGACAAATATCTTTCTGGCTCCAGCACGCCGCCCGTCGTCTCTTGAAAGTTACCATCCGTCTCGCTTTTGACGACCTTTTCTTCCACCGAGGTGATTATCCATCGAACGTTTGAGTTGTGGGAGCGCAACACATCTCCGACGAGGAGTGTGTCGTTGGGGGACTCCTCGCGCCACGTATCTACGTAGTGGTAGTAAGTGGGTAGAGACCCGCGTCTGGTGAGACCGAAGTTCGCCGCCCACGCATCCAAATCCTCACCCTTAGCGTAGAGTAGTTGGAATGCTTGGTAGAGGGTCGGAATGAGACCCGTGAGTAGGTCGCCATTGGCAACCGCCACGCTCGCAATCGCGTCATATAGGACAGAACCCTCGCGTTTATCCAACACGTCGCTTGAGACGTTAAGCATATCTTGCAGTAGAGTCCACTGCGTCACATCTTTTAGTTTGTCTAATGCACTTGCCATTTCTGTCCTCCTCACCTACACGAACTGTTTCACAAACGAGAACGACGTGGAGGCGTTAATCACTACGTTTATGACCATCCTATCCTCTTCCACGGCAGTGATAGTCGCTCGTGCCGACGCCACCCTATCATCCACCAACAACGCCTCTTCGAGCACGTGGGGTAGGTTGGAAATGCGCCACATCTCCGTCTGTTCATACACGTACTCCCAATCTACGCCATAATCCTCTGAGTATGCGCGTTCGGATTCCTTTTGTGTCTCCAGTCGCTTTTGGCAGGCAACCGCCAACGCATCGTCGTATTGCTGTAGAGGAGCGAAGCAGTTACCCCAATCCTGATAGGGATATGTTTCGGATGGATACGATGGTGCGGCTGTCTCCGCTATGTTCAATTCACTCGTCAATAGCAACATAGCCTTGTGCCTCCTTTTCTGGTGCGTTTGTCGGTGAGAGCGGGCAAAGCACCACGAAGTGGCGCGTGTTGACTTTGAGGACGAGCACGCTATCCCCATCTTTGACGCCACGCCACAATCGTATGCGGGGTAAGTCGTCGCTGATAGGGTGTCGGTGTTGTATATCCAAAGTGGTAATATCGGCTTGTGCTCCCACCGACTCCCGCCACGCTTCAAAAGCCGCCATGTACTCGTCATCCGATCCAAAGTCTGCACGCTTTGGCGGAGGCGCAACACCGAGCGGGACGAACACCACGGGCACACCCGCCTCTGTCATAGCCTCCCACTTGTATCCACCATCCACATCGCCCGTTTGACCGCCGTGTGCGTGGGATGCGCGTTGCCACCCTTCCTCTGGGATGGATATGACGTAATCCCTGCACCACGGTGTGAAGTGGATGAGCGGGGCAGACAGGATGTACCCGTCAGATAAACGCACACTGTCATTGCCGACCATCACGCCAATGCTGATGTCGGACGCGCAGTTCTCCACAGCCCTCATGGCAATCGACCTCGACGCATCCAGCATTTTTTGTGCGAAATCCACTTCTCCCCTCCTACCACTTGAGATGTTTAGCTTGTGCGTATTCCTGCGAGAAATCCCACTTGTCGAACAACTGCTCGGACGAGGGCTTCTGCCAACGCGCACAAGTCACGGTCATCTTGTAACCCGCATCGTCGTAGTTATACGATATATCGTGCGTTACGTAAACACTTTCCATCAGCCTGATCACATCGGCGGGAAAAAGGTTGACAACGCCAACTATGTCGAAGCGCAAGTCGCCTGTGGGGTATTTCGTGACGGCGAGCATCTTATCCAAATCGCCCTCTCGAATGATGGCGTTGTTGCACACCTCCTGATACCTCAATATACCAAACCGCTCCATGAACGGCAAATCCTGCAATGTGTAGGCTTTGAGTGTGCCGCCAGAGTTGTTGGCAAAGACGCGCACCTCGTTGTACGTCTCGTTTTGGATGGACTGGGTGGCGGAGAAACTGGTCATCGCCTCGATTACGTCGAGTGTGACGCCCTGTTTATCCTCACCCTGCACCTCAATCAACTCCAATGCGGCGGGGTTCATCCGTATGGCGAAAAGTCGTCCGCCATAGTACATCGTCTCGTCAATCGCGTTCTGCAACAAGCTCATCGCCGTGGCGTTCGTCTCAACCCGCGGTTTCAGTGCTACGGGGATTTGGGCGGGTCGCACGTAAGGTAGCGCGAGTTGGTCGCAAATGGAGGTGAACATGGCGTCCAACGTGGTCGGCTTGTTTTGAATCCAAACGAGCTGATTTTTGAGATACCACATGCTGTCGTTGATGGTGAAGTCGATATTCCACTCGTCTGGATAGGTCACTTCCATACACATACCCCAAAAGATACACTGCTCATCGAGGTAGATGTAAAACTGGTCTCCCAAGCCGATACCTCGTGCCACATCCTCGCTGTCCACTTGGATACGCAACTGGCAACTTCCGCCTTGCACCTTAAGGCTCTTGGAGAGTGAGAAGTTTTGGACGCATTCGGATAGGTCGCACCGCTGAGATGAACGCTGACTCACACTTGAACCGTACATCTGCAACGCCGTTGTCAAGCGCGGGCTTTCTTTCGAGGCGGCGGCTACCAACGCGTACTCACCCTGTGACAACGTTTGCCCCGACGCCAACTTGGCGACAGCGCGGTAAAGTTCGGTATCCTCATCCACGTCGCCAGAGGCGAGGTAGTTTGCGGCGGCATCTGTGCCTTGCCGCACGTTGCGTATGTAGGCGACTACCTTGCACACGGGGTTGACGCCTAGTGTGGAGGGTTTATCCCGCCGCCCGACCTTTTCCCCATCCGCAATGGATTGGGCGTTGGCGGCGGCAAGTAAAGCCTGTTTTTGTGCCGAAGCGAAATCAACACCTCTCATACGCTTACTTCCCTCCTTCTAGGACGATTGCGCGAATCCGCTTCTCGCCCGTCGTCGTTGCGTTGGGGGTCGCGTCGCCCCTCGCGGCTGACGATGCGGCGGCGGCAGATTGTGCCTCCAGCGCCGCGGCATCTTTTCTCTCCACGTTGAGTCCTGCCACCTTCTTATCCTCCTCGATGGCCACCGTCTTGAGGTAGTACTTGTAAGAGGCTTTGATGGTGTTCTCTTTCGGTGTCAGCCAACTTTGGCTCTTGGTGTACACCATATCTCTATCCCGACCGCCCGTCGGACGCAACTTGTACATCGTCTTGTAAATCACTTTGGGCGAGAATACGAACTCGACGGTGTAATCGATCGTGTGACCGCCCGCGTCGATCCGCGTCACGGTTGTCTTTGTGCGGGACGCGGGTGCGTGGGTGAAGTCGCTACGGGATGACAACTTGTCGCACCACGCGTCCCACCACAAGTGGCTCTCTCTCACCCATCCCGCCCGCTTACTCTTTTGGGCGACGGATTGACTGCCGAGTGAGGCGCCGCCTTCTTTCGGCATGGACATATCCGCGCCCAACGTGACGTTGACTTTGCGCACAAAGGCGTTAGGGCGTTTCTTACCGTTGCCGATAACTTTATCCAACGCCTTTTCCGCATACGCGCCGATTTGCGGTTTCAGTTGCGAGGCGATAATCTTCGCGCCGTACGGGTCGAGTTGTCCTTGGCCAGAGACAATGGCCGTGAGGTTGACGGTCATGGTGTAGCCACTCGCACTCGCGCCCAGGAACGTCACGTTCATAGGCTCGCTGGTGTGTGGTTTGAATCCGGACATTACCATATCCTTAGACGCTAGCTCTTTCCAATTCGTAGCGGCTGTCTTCAATATCTTTTTCAGGTCGGCGAGATTCTTGTACCCGAACTCCAGCCCCGTCGGTGTAGTGGCGTATCCACCTATGTCGTCGGCATACACCCGACCCAACTCCACACATCTGTCGTCGTAACTACCAAAGGCGAGAAGATGGACGCCGCCACCCTCCACCTTTTTCTTCGGCGGCTCGTTCTCCTCCGTGGCGTTGACAACGACCTCGCCCAATATGACTTTCGGCTCTTTCCATTCAATCAAGTCTAGTACAAAGTCGATGTCGTCGTGGGGTAGTAGCTTGTATTCCCAATGGCGAATGCACCAATCCGTGCACATGTGTTTGAGGCGCAGGTGCGGTGTGTCCTCATGCCACATCTTCAACGGTTGTTTGTTCTGCATGAGTAGATTGATGTAGTCGATCCAATCTTGTTGCGAGTAGCCGTCATCGCCGTCCCATCTCTGGTGGAACACCCGCTCGAATAGGTGTGCGGGCAAATACGATTCGATGCGCGTGTGCCACAGTTTTGGCAAGTTGCGCTGCAACATGCCGCCCTTAGCGATACCGTAGACCTCCGCGTGTTCGGCATCCCGCTCGTGCGTTAAGGATTTCGGTGAGACTGGGATGTGAATCTTCCATCCAAACGCCTCGTACTGTTTGCGCAAGTTAGTTGGTATGTTGTTGTCATACGGCTCTAACACGAGCCAGCTGTGTGTGTTCGCTCCCATATCTCTTTATCCTCTCCTCTAGTACGCATATCCCGCAACCGCGCTTGCAGTCGCAACCTCAAGTCGCTTCATTACTTCATCCAAATCCGCACCGCTCTTGATACTACCAACATTGGCGACGATGTTGGGGCGCACGTTCGTGATGCGGTTGACGACGGCGCGACCCGCCACCTGCTTGAGAAGGGCAATCTGCACCTCTGTCGCCTTCGCCGTGTTATGTTTGATGGCGGCAGTATTGGCGGCCGTTTGCACCGCCGCACTCAACGCCACATTGTCGGACGCCAACGGTGCGGCTTCGGGGTTCTTATCTCCAGACTTCCATTTAGCCAAAGCGTCGAAGAGATCGACTGCGCCAGTAGACATCTGATTGACGATATCTTGAGCATTGGATATTCTACCGCGCAGTTCTTTGTACACATACGACCTCGCGTCGGACTGCAACGTTTTCATCTGCGCTCGTAGAAAGTCGTTTCTATCACCCGAAAAGAAGCCGTAATTGTCAAACAACCCCTGCATCTCGGATTCACTGGTGTACGCCTTGTTGTTTGGATTGAACACAACTGCCATGTGCATACCAGCATCGGAGTATCTGTCTGTAACAACATCGCCAGGTTTCCTAGCCCGTTTCGTATCTGGAATCGATCTGTAATAACGTGGATCAGCTAATTTAAGGGCTTGCTCATCCGTCCATCCGTGCTGGCGTTGGATATCCTTCATCGTTACAGGTACCAGCTCGCCAGGTGTAATCGCGTCAATAGCCTGCATAGCATAGGTCAGCGCGGTGACGAACCCATTGAGGGCGGAAATGCAAACCTTCGCCCCCGCCGCAAGTCCTAGCCCCAACGCGCCGACGGCGTTGACGCACGTCTCGATCGCGCCACGCAACCCGCCTTGTCCGTCAATCACGTGCATCAGGCGGGTTTCAATCCAATTCTTAATGTCATCACCCAACGTGCTGTCGGCGATGGCACCTGTTATGCTAGTCAGGAGGTCGCCAATCCCGCCATTCCCAGCGGCAGACGCGCCGCCGATAAGCGGGAGAAGAGCGCGTCCGATATCAGACTTCATAATCTCGCCAACATCCGCCCAAGTGCGTGCTGTTTTGCGGAACAGGTTGTCTAAGTTTTTCGTCAACTCAGTGGAGAGTAGACCCGAGATGAGGCGTTCCGCCGTCAAGCCTTTGTTTCTATCCCCACGCCCCTCATCCAACTTCGTGTACAAGTCGCCGCGACCTTTCAATCCAAAGACGCCACGTGCCAACAAGTCTGCAAAAGCACCCGAGCGGTTGAGAATTGGCTTGATGTCTTGCATATCGAGCTTGCCTTTACCGATACCCTGCAAGACCTGAATCATAACACCCTTGAAATCCGCCTCGCTCGTACCCGCCAACTTTTGCATACGGGACAAGTTCTCGTACATGGTGATGACTTGATCCATGTTGGAGATGAGTTGGCGTCCGCTTGCGTCCGTGGCGGATGCGACTGCGTTGGCGAGCTCCATCACACCAGACGACCACGTAGATGTGCTTTGGCGCAACCCTCTACCCCTCACATACGCCATATCCTCAAATTGTTGGAACGAGCGTTCACCACGGAGGTTTTCCGGCAGAGCGAAGTTGTAGAGGTTTTGTCGGTTGGTGTACTCATCCGACGTTTTCATCAATGCGCGGGCGCCCATAGCGGTGGCGCCGATGCCGACGGCGGTGAACATCGCGCCGAATCTGGCGAGCGTCATCCACGCCCGCAACGCCTTCATCACGCCTTCGAAGATAGCCATAGCCAAGTTCACCTTGTTAAACTTGAACATCTTACCGAAGTCGGAACCCGCTTGTCCCGCGGCTGATTTCACACCTTTGAAGAAGCCCTGCGACGTGTCGATCGGTCGGCCTGTAAGGCTGTACATGAACGCATCCCTGTTGACCTCCCATCTATGCGCACGCAACTCTTGCGCTTGCACCTTTTTGCGCAGTCGGGTGCGGTGTGCGGCGGCGGATTGCTCCGATAGCAATCCCTCTCGCTGTAACGCATCTACATTCTCTTCTAGCTTTATGTTCGCGCGTGCGCGTCTGGCCGCCCGCTCCAACTCGCCTGCAAGCTGATTGTACTTCGTCGCCGTTCTAATGTCGCGCGCCGCTCGTGTAAATTCGCCTACACGCGCACTCTCCTCCGTGCCAGATACCATCCCCAAAATGCGCTGGGCTTTCATCGCTTTGGCGTACTCGCGCACAAGCCCCGAGGAGTCGAACTTACCCTGAATCCCGCGTTTGAGTAGGCCTTTGCCGCTCATCACGTCATCAAATACTTGTCGGCTCTTGTCAGTCGCTTTGGTGAGGCTATCGACGCGACGGCTCGCTTGTTCTGTCGCGCGAATGAGGTGTTTGAGCTGCGGACGCTCTTTCGTGTAGTCGTAAAAGGTTCGCCCCGTATCCGTGGTGACGCCTTTCTCGGTAGCCATATCCGTGTAACGGTTGATGAGGCTAGCGTCCACACCGACCCGTCTCGCACGTTGTATCCAATCCTCCACGTTACCTTTACCCGACGTGAGGAGTGAGCCGTCGAGATATGTGCCGTATCCCGAACGCGGATTTTGCGCATCGAGGGATTTGTACCGAGACATAATGCGGGAGTAGCGGCGCTGGAGAGCGGCGCCATCGACCGCCCTTGGGTCGAAATTCTCGATAAAGGCCATATCCTGTTTCGACCCGATCGACTTCGCCATCGTGTACATATCGCGACGCATTTTCGGATCGATGACAGACAGCCCGTCGTAGGTACCCATGCCGTATGGGTCGAGCCTGGCCACCTCCATCCGTCTCGCTTTGTCGAGCGTGCGTTCCGCCACACCCATCTGCTTGTCCAACTTCCACAACGCCGCGTTGCGGGCGGCTGGTGTGTCCTGTAGGAGAGCTGAGTTCATCGCGCGACCGAACGCATCCATCTGGTCTTTCGAGAGATTGATGTTTGTGTTAATCGGCTCGCCCGTGCTCAAACGCGCCACCGCGTTTTTCGACCGTAACGCCGCGGCGTGGTCGGCGATCAGCTTGGTCAGATGGTCGGTATCCTTAATCTCCGTCACGGCATTGGCGGCCAACTCGCTCGACCTATAACCTTGATACGAGTGCTTTTTACGATTGAACATCAATCCCAGAGAGCCCTGTGGCGGTTGTGATGTGCGTGTTGGCGTATGGAACGGCTCCGTCTGTCCAACATACGGCACTCGCCGCCCACCATCCGCACCTGCACTCGCGACGACTGTGGCCGCTGTCGTAGCGATTGGGCTACCAGCAACCTCTGCCGCGGCTTGCGCTGCGCGTGCCGCTTGAGCGGCTTGGGCGACTCGACCAGCCTCGCGCATCTCTTTGATCCACGCGGGTATCTCAAACTCTGGTATAGCCGACGGTTTGAACCCTGCGGGAGGTGTGTGGGCTTTCTTTCTGAGAAAACCATCCATCTCCACGCGCATCGCCTCATCCCAGCGACGTTGGCGTAAATTGTAGATGTAGGCACGTGCCGCATCGTCGAAATTCTCGGGCGTGACGTTGTTATACTGCAAGTAACGTTGGAAGTCGTAACCCTCGGGTTGGAAACGCGATCGGCGTGCCTCAAGTCCAGTTCCCAACCCGTGCGGCACGCCTAAGTGTTCGCCATATCGACGCAGGCGATCCATGTGGGCGACTCGCTCAGTTCGGCTACCGTCGTGCTTCCTGTAAGATAATTGTTGGTATACGTCGGATATCTTCCCGCGATTGAAGGGTAGGGCGACATCTAGAGGCACGTCGAACGAGTACTTCGACGCCCACTGCGGTATGGATGGACGTATAAACTCACTAACCTCAGCACGCTTCTGTAGTGCGCGTTTGGCGACACCGCTACGGTATGAGATGTTGCCCCTAAAGGTGCGCCCTCGCACGGGCTTGCTCAACGTCGCCGCTTGGCGGGATCGAGCCGCAAACCGATCTAATGCCCTATATGCGCGTTGGGCGTCTTTGTTGCGTTTCGAGATGAACGCCTCGCGCTTGCGGCGCAATTTCTCTGCGGCATTGGCCGCCGCCGCATTTGATACAGCGACCGCTTGTTCTGGCGGCAATCCTGTGGCGCGTGCTACTTTACCCGCATCGACGTTTGTGCCGTTGGGGGCGGGCTGAACGGCGGCTTTGAGACTACCACTGCCGCCCGTTCCTTTGCCTTTTGCTTTATCCGCCTCTTTTTTGGAGGCTCTGCTCTCAGCTTCGAGGATATATAGCTCTAGGCGTTTTTGCGTTGTAAATCCGCGTGTTGAATCACCGACCATATCGCTACCTTCCGTATCAATGCGGCGTGGATGCCGCCGCTATATCTTTGCCATACTTCTCGGCTATTGCCATCACTGTTGCTAGCTCCCAATTCTCCATCTTCAACACTTCGGATGGCTTCCAGTGGAACTGCGTCAAGCAAACATATAGCACAGTCGCATCGAGATAGCGACGTTTAAGGCGGTGCTCTATTAAATTATGGACTTTCTCGAAACTCTACCCCAGTCGTGCCGAATCCGCTGATATCCTCAATTCTCGCGCGGATGTCACGCAAGATGAACGGTTCTGGGAAGATGCGTTCTATAACTTCGCGCGCGTTGCCTACGCCTAAAGCGCGTTGCAACTCTGGGTTCTGGAGATTGGGATCGACCAAACATTCGCCGATGACTTCAAACATGAATTGGGTTTGGTCTGTCGTGCCGTCAGCCGAGGCGCATTGGTCAACAAGGTCGTAAAAGCGTCGCGTGGTGATGGGGCGGATGGTGAGCTCTTTATCGTCGTACCAATAGGCTTCTCGCGTCGGAGGCGTGGGCGGCAACTTGATGGTGTGCGTTCGCTCCGAAATGGCTTTGGCTTTGGATACTTCGGTCGAAATAAGACTCTCTAATTCTGATAACATGTCACTCTCTCTTCTCTTATGGGGTTGGTGGGTGTGTAAGTGCTGGCGGCGGTTACGCGCGAACGAAGGTTTGTAACTACGGAGTCCCGCCAGCCTTACGCCACCCCTTATACCCTACTCGTTAAGGATATGCAACGAAATCTTCGTTAATGTTGTACTCGTCGAACGTGAATCCCATCTCTTCGGACAAGATGCCGTTTTCGGTGTTCAACATCCCCAAGATGTGTTGGTCGATGAGGCAGTCGTACAACGTGACGTTGCGTCGCCCACGCGTACTTTCTGGGTCGTACATCTCGAACGTAATGGTGAAATACAATCCGTGGTGCGTGTTGATATACGAGCGAATCATCGTCGAATAATCGCGCACGCCTGTGTAAATCTCAAACGAACCCGACCCGCGAGCCGCGACGCATTTGTGCTTGCACATAACGTCGTTGATGAGCATAACATCCTCTTTGACCATCTCGACGGTCGCGCTGATGTTACGCAACTCAAAGATTCGACGCATACGACCGTTTATCTCGATGTATGCCGTACCCAAATTACTATTCAATACGTCGCGTCCACGGATGACGTTGTTCGACGTGACAGTTTTAACTAATGGCATATCTTACCTCCTAATGGATTAGAGAATGAGATTGACGTATACGAGTTCGGCACTGTCGATGAATTGAAGCGGAATGGTCATAATGACTTCATCCGACTTCTCGCCAGCCGCCACGATGATGTCGTCCGATTCGTATTGCTCGATGCCGTGACCCGCCACAAATTCGTTCAAGACCTCGCACACCTTCGATTTCCAAAGCAATCGCCCCGTCTCGTCGTTGTGGACTTTGCCCGCGTATTGGGTTTCCCACAAGGAACGTAGCGTGTTGCGCAACGTTTCGACAAGGCGAACGGCTCTGTTCTTACCAAGTTGGGCGGGTATGGAGCTATTTTTCGCACGGGTGTTGATATCTTTGCAGATGCACAACGCGCCGTCTATCCGCTTCATAATGGCCATAATGCCGCTCTCAATCGCCGTCTCAAGATCCTCGTCGGACAACGCCTCATCCAACGCACCGTCGAGCCCAAACGTGCTCATCGTGGTGGATTCATTCCAGCTCGCGCCCGCTTCGACACATGCAAGAGCGAATGCCGTGAGTGACGCATCCCCATCTACCGTGTTGACGCAGAGGGAGAGGTACATGTTGTCGGGTGCGCTGTCGGGCAACGCGTTCTTGTCAACGAAGAGACAACGGGCATAACGTCCACGCTTGTCGCAACGGTCGGCAATCCACGCGGAGATTTGTTGGCGCATTTCGGGCGATTGATCATCCGTCACAACGACGTTGAAGTATTCGTCTTCCACGAGGGAGAGATCGATGGCACCGCCGCCCGCACCATCTGCGCCGCCTG